>NZ_JAKZKW010000001.1:0-300000 GCF_022808695.1 Fundidesulfovibrio soli | reverse complement strand
TTCGTTTGCACCGGAAGGCTGATCACGAAATCCGCGCCTTCCCCAGGCGAACTGGAGACGCAGAGGCTGCCGCCCATGGCCGCCACCAGCTTGCGCACGATGGAAAGCCCCAGGCCCACGCCGCCGTACTGGCGGGTGAGGCCGCCATCCGCCTGCACGAAAGGCTCGAAGATATGGGGGAGCTTGTCCAACGGGATGCCTATGCCCGTATCCGAAACAATCAGCACGAGCCGCCGCCTGCCCTGACTGCCCGCCAGCCAGGCGGTGGTCGAGACGGTTCCGCCCGGCCTGGTGAACTTGATCGCGTTGCCCGTCAGGTTGAAGAGAAGTTGCCTGACGCGCACCTCGTCCAGCAGGACCAGCTCGCGCTCCAGTTCCTTGCCTATCGAGGTCTCCAATTGCAACTCGAGGTTCGCGGCCTCCACCTCGTAGACGCCCATTCCCTTGCGCAACAGCTCCCCAAGATGCAGCGGAGCCTCGTGAAGGTGCAGGTTGCCGGCCTCGATGCGTGCGGCGTCCAGCACGTCGTTGAGCACCCCGAGCAGCTGCCTGGCGGAATAGCCCGCGATGGAGAGCAGCTCGGACTGTTCCTCGGTCATGGGAGTGTCCTCCAAGGCGGAGAGCATGCCCATGATTCCGTTGAGGGGGGTGCGTATCTCGTGGCTGATGTTGGCCAGGAATTCGGCCTTGGCCTTGATGGCCTCCTGTGAGGCAGCATTGGCCCGGCGCAGTTCGACCTCCTGGCGGATGCTGTCGGTGATGTCGAAGCAGCTGCCGATGAGTCCCGCGAAACGGCCCTGGGCGTCATGGTAGGGCCGCCCCCTGTCCGCCACCCAGCGCCACTGCCCCCGGCAGCTCAGGCGGTACTGAACCTCCAGCGGTTCTCTATCGGTCAGGGAACGATTGAAGTTCTCCTGGTAGAGGTCCCGGTCGTCGGGGTGGATGTTGGCCAGTGGGCCGGACTCGAGCTCATCGCTCAGGGTGCGTCCGGTGAAATCATTCCAGGTGTGGTTGCAGTAGTCCAGGCGGCCGTTGGCGTCGGTGCGCCAGACCGGGGTGGGGAAATCCTCAAGATAGAGGAGCTGGCCGGAGAAGAGGGCTTCGCAGCAGCGGTCCCCCGTGCTGGGGCAGACGCTGTTGCAGGACGGGCAGCGCTCCGTTCGGGCCATGGAGCGTGCTCCCCTGCCTGGATGCGGGTTCTTGATTCCGGTACCGGGGGTGGAAGGGATTTCATCCGTTGCGTCTTCCAATGATACACCTTGGGCGACGTTCGCGCCATTTGGTTCTTTCTCCGTTCGTCCGGAGGAATGTGTCGTGCGTTTCGCCATGGACCGTTCCGTTGCCCCGTTGGTGAGGGCCTGACCTTCCAGTGACCCGGGTTCGCTTCTCTCATGCTTGCCCGAATGAGACAACTTACTCAACATTTTTCCGGAATTCATCTAGGGACGTGCATGACGCCCGCATGGGGCTGCCGGGCACGGCAGCCAACATCATGATCTCAGGGGAGGAAAGATGAAAACTGGAAGGGGCGGCTTGCGCCGCCCCGGGACATCATCTGATCAGTTTTTTCCGGTCTTCAAGAAGGAGCTTGTAGTTCACCGAATCCTCCAGAGCCTGCCAGCTGGCCTGGATGATGTTGTGGGAAACGCCCACGGTGGTCCAGGTGTCGTGATGGTCGCCTGATGATATCAGGACGCGCACGTTGGAGGCGGTGCCCGTGTCGGTCTTCGATTTGGAGTTGAGCACCCTGACCTTGAAGTCCAGGAGCCTGATCTCCGCGATGCGCGGATAGAAGCGGGAGAGGGCCTTGCGCAGGGCGGTGTCCAAGGCGTTCACGGGGCCCAGGCCCGAGGCGGCCGTGTGCTCCACGTTGCCCCCCACCTGGACCATCACCGTGGCCTCGGCCAGGGGGTTTTCGCAGTCGGCCTGCTTCCAGTCCAACATGCGGTATTTGATGAGCGTGAAGTAGCGGCGCGAGAGGCCCAGGGCCCGGCGCATGAGCAGTTCGAAGGATGCCTCCGCGGCGGAATACTCGTAGCCGTGGGCTTCCTTGTCCTTGACCTGCTGGAGGATGTCCAGGACCTCGGGCGAGCCCTTTTCCAGCATGATGCCGTATTCCTTGGCCTTGAACAGGATGTTGGACTGGCCGGACATGTCCGAAAGGACCACGCGCTGGACGTTGCCCACCTTCTCCGGCTGGATGTGCTCGTAGAGCATGGAGTTTTTGGCCACGGCCGAAACGTGGATGCCGCCCTTGTGCGCGAAGGCGGCCTCGCCCACGTAGGGCTGGCGGGAGAAGGGCACCCTGTTGGCCACCTCGTCCACGAAACGCGACACGGCCGTGAGCAGGGCCAGGTTGCCCTTGGGCAGCACGGGCTTTTTCAGCTTGAGCTCCATGGTGGGGATGATGGAGCACAGGTTGGCGTTGCCGCAGCGCTCGCCGAAACCGTTCATGGTGCCCTGCACCTGCACCACGCCCGCCTGCACGGCCATGAGCGAGTTGGCCACGGCCATGTCCGTGTCGTTGTGGGCGTGGATGCCGATCTTGGCCAGGGGCAGGGCCTTCATCACCGCGTCGCAGATCTTGCGGATGTCGCAGGGCAGGGTGCCGCCGTTGGTGTCGCAGAGCACGAGCACCTCGGCCCCGCCCTGGTGGGCGCGCTTGAGGCACTCCAGGGCGTATTCGCGGTTGATGCGGAAGCCGTCGAAGAAGTGCTCGGCGTCGAAGAACAGCTCCTCGCACTGAGGCTTGAGCCAGGCCAGGGAGTTCTCGATGAGCTCCAGGTTGCGCGGCAGGTCCACGCGCAGGGCCTCGGTGACGTGCTGGTCCCACGTTTTGCCGAAGATGGTCAGCACCGGTGCGCGGCTGGCCACCAGCCCCTTGAGGTTGGGGTCGGTCTCGGCGGTGTTCTTCGGGTTGTGCGTGGAGCCGAACGCCGCGATGCGGGCGTGCTTGAGGCGGTGGCCCTGCACGTCCTCGAAGAAGCGTTTGTCCGTGGGGTTGGAGCCGGGCCACCCGCCTTCGATGTAGTCCACACCAAGCTCGTCGAGCTTGAGCGCGATGCGCATCTTGTCTTCGGCGGTGAGGTTGATGTCTACGGCCTGGGCTCCGTCGCGCAGCGTGGTGTCGTATATCTGGACCTTGACCATTGGTGTGCCATGGCCGGAACGCCGGGCCGCTCCGGAAAGTGTTAGGAAGGTTGACGGACGGGGGGCAAGCGCCCCCCGTCCGTTAGTCGACAGGGCGTGAAGGCGGCTAGCAGGCCTGTACCGCCTTCTTGTCCAGGCCGAAGGCGGTGTGCAGCGCGCGCACGGCCAGCTCGATGTATTTCTCGTCGATCAGGCAGGTGATCTTGATCTCGGAGGTGGCGATCAGCTTGATGTTGATGTTCTCCTCCTGCAGGGCCTGGAACATGGTGGAGGCCACGCCGGAGTGGTTGCGCATGCCCACGCCCACCACGGAGACCTTGGCCACGTTGAGGTCGTGCTGGACGCCCTCGGCCCCGATCTCCTTGCAGACGCCCTCGAGGATGGCCATGGTCTGGTCCAGGTCGGCGCGGGAGATGGTGAAGGTCATGTCGGTGTAGCCGTCGCTGCTGGTGTTCTGGATGATCATGTCCACCAGGATGCGCTGCTTGGCGATGGCTCCGAAAATGGCGGCGGCAACGCCGGGCTTGTCCTTGACCTTGGCCACGGTGATCCGGCACTGGTCGCGGTCAAAGGCAATGCCGGAAATCACGAGATCTTCCATCATGGCGTCCTCCTGGGTGACCAATGTCCCCGGGTCATCAGTAAAGGTGGAACGGACCCTGACGGGCACGTTGTATTTCTTGGCGAATTCCACGGAGCGGATCTGGAGCACCTTGGAGCCGGAACTGGCCAGCTCCAGCATCTCGTCGTAGGAGACCACGTCGAGCTTGCGGGCCGCCGAGCATACGCGTGGGTCCGTGGTGAACACGCCGTCCACGTCGGTGTAGATCTCGCACACGTCGGCCTTGAGGGCCGCGGCCAGGGCCACGCCCGTGGTGTCGGAGCCGCCCCGGCCCAGGGTAGTCACGCGGCCGTGGCAGTCCACGCCCTGGAACCCGGCCACCACGAGCACGTCGATGTCTTCGAGCATGGCTCGCATCTTCTGGGCGTCGATGCTGACGATGCGCGCCTTCTTGTATGCGTCGGTGGTCAGGATGGGCACCTGCCAGCCCTGCAGGGACTTGGCCTTGATGCCGTTATCCTTGGCGAGGATGGAGAACAGGGCGACGGAGACGTTTTCGCCCGTGGCCACCAGGGCGTCCATCTCCTCGGAGTCCGGTTCGGATGAGAACTCCTTGGCCAGGCCGATGAGTTTGTTGGTTTCGCCGGACATGGCCGAGAGAACCACCACGACTTTGAAGCCTTCCTCAACGCCCTTGGACACCCGCGACAGCACCTTCTTCATCCGTTCGAGTCCCGCAACGGAGGTGCCGCCGTACTTTTGCACCATGATTTTCATGACAGGTCGCTTTTTAAGTAGGTTCTAGTTGTCCTTTCGAGCCAGAGTGCGGCTTTGGGGCCATGGGCTTCGAGCACCGCCCTACGCCCTTCGCCTTCCTCGCTCAATAGGATGGAGAGCCAGTCGTCGGGCAGGCTCCCCTCGGGCATGAACTGCGCCCACTCCACCAGGAGGACGCGGCAGGCGTCCGCCGGGCCAGCCTCCAGCAGCTCCTCCAGTCCGTCGCCCGTCAGGCCTTCGCCCAGACGGTAGAGGTCCAGGTGGAGGACCTGGGGCCGGGTGGGATAGATGTTGGCCAGGTTGAAGCTGGGGCTGGCCACCTCGGCCTGCTCGCAGCCGGGCAGGGCGGCCACGAAGCCCCGGGCCAGGGTGGTTTTGCCCGATCCCAGCTCCGCCCGCAAGAGGGCGGAGGGGGTCTCCCACCCTTCGGGGAGGCTCAGGGCCAGCGCCCGGCCAAGGGCCAGGGTGGCGTCCTCGTCGGGCAGAAAGAGCTCCACCGTGCTATTTGCCGCTGAGCGTGCGCAGGATGTCCTCCATGCCGATCACGCCCACCACCTTGCCGCCGTCCACGACCGGCAGGGTGTGGAAGCCGCGTTCAACCATCAGGGACGCCAGATCCTCCAGGGGGGTCTCCGGCCCGACGGACTCCGGGTCCGCGCTCATGGCCTGCGAGACCTTGATGGCCGCGATCTTTTCCATCTCGCGGTCCAGGTCGGCCATGGAGGTCATGGGCAACAGGCCGTCGAGCAGGGTGAACACCGTGGGCAGGGCCAGCTTCTTCTGCTGGGCCACCAGGTCGGACTGGCAGAGGATGCCCACCAGGGCGCCGCCGGCGTCCACCACGGGGCAGCCGTTGATGTGCTTGTCCAGCAGCGTGGCGGCCGCCTCGCTGATGGGGGTGTCCGGCGAGAAGGTGATGACGTCGCGGGTCATTATGTCTTTTGCTGATAACATCGGAATTCTTGACCTCACTCGTTTGAGACGGTTCGTTTTGGTAAAGCAATTCCGCAAGCGCGTTGCAGCTCAGTGCGGTAGTGGGTCGACCACGTCCTGCTTTGCCGGGGGATGACGGAGCTGGCAGGGATTCAGGGTGTAAACGACCCCTTGCCCCCCTTCTGATGACTGCCGTGAGAACCCGGGGGCGCGGTGTCCCGCAGGGGCCTCGTATGGCGCTTCCGCATCCCCGGGGGCCTGCGTGCTCCCTGCCAACCGTTGCATCCACATTGTGGTTGTGTCAGGAACTCCCTGGTTAGGCGCATCCACTTGGAGGAGTCAACGAAAACCTTGGTTCGCCAGGGGCTTTTCCGGGCTGGCGGGCGCCCGAACCGGCATGTGTCAGAGGCTTGTCCCCTGGCTATCCCGGGTGGCTCCCCCTTGAAGGCGCACTGGGGGGCCCGGCCCAATGCGCTTGCCGAACGCCTTTGGGTATCTCTTCGACATGCTTCACATAACGCATTTCAAGGGTTGATACATCAGCATGCAGACACAACCGGAGAGCAAGGATACGCCAGACCGGTCCGCACGGGCGGCGAGGTTCCGTGACGCATTGTTCGCGCTCGTCGCTGGCGTCCTGCTGATCGGCTTGCTGGAGGCTGGCGCCTATCTGGTGGTGGGTCCCGTGAACGTGGATGTGGGGGGCATCAACAAGCTGATGATGATGGGGGGGGAAGCCCCGCTGATGCAGTTCGTCAAAGACCCCGTCCTCGGCTACCGCCTCGCCAACAACAAACTGGACGACCCCATGTTCCAGGACCAGTGGGGGCAGAACTACACGCGCAAGAAGCCAGAGGGCGTCTTCAGGATCATCTGCCTGGGCGGCTCCACCACCTATGGCACGTGCGCCGATCCGCGGACGACCTATCCGGCCCTGCTGGAGTCGCTCTTCAACAAATCCCTGGGTGAATCCCCGCGCAGGTTCGAGGTCGTCAACGCGGGGACCATGGGCTACAACAGCTGGCACAGCATGCTCCGCGCCGCCCAGGAGCTCGACGCCATGCAGCCGGATATGTACCTGCTCATGGACGGCCTCAACGACGTGATAACCTCCATGAGTGCTTCGCCCGACACCCAGGATCAGATGGAGCGGCTCACCGCCCAGGTGAACGTCGGTATAACCGGCAGAACATCCTGGGTGTCCCGTCTGGATGGCGTGCTGCGTAAATCCGCGCTGTACAGGCTGATGCGGCGCTGGAGCGATTCGATCAAGACCGCGCGGCTCGAAAACAAGGGAGAGGCGGCCCGGAAGATCGCCTCGTTCGGCTACGAAAAGAACATGTCCACGTTCATCCAGCGCGCCCAGGAGAAGGGCGTCGGCGTCATGCTCGTGAACTATCCCTGGGTCGTGCGCCCGGACGAAAACTTCGAGCAGCTCTCGAATCGCATTCCCTACAAGTTGGACCGCAACTATTTCCCCTATTTCCAGGCTGGAAGGGAGTACATCTCAAAGGTCAATGCTGATCTGGGCAAGTCGCTCGGGGCGCTGGTTGCTGATCCGCAGCCCATCATCGACGATTCGCTCAAAACCGACAGGAATGTCCGCAGGATTTTTTGCGATACGGTCCACTTCACCCATCTCGGCAATTTCTACATCGCCGCCACAGCATTCAACATCCTCCAGCAGTACGCCCCCTTGAAAAACTATCTCGGGGAATACCCCCTGAAAGAACCGGAAACCAGGGTTCTGGAGACCATGCGGGCCATGGACATCCACCCCCACTATGCGGGCGGGGCGATCTTCCCCAAGCCAACGGAAAAGCCTCTGGACGCTCGCATTGTGGATATGCGCGACATTCAGGTATCGCCGGAGGCAGACATGCCGCCCTGGAAGGTCTATTCCCCGTCGCCCGGCGCGGGCAAAGGCACCTTGAGGGTGCAGGTGGGGAAATCAGCCGCCTTCAAGCGCGCCAACGACTTCAACGCCATCATCTACGTCCGGTTCTCCAACCCGCAGGAAGCCGCGATCATCCGCTTCTGGGATGGAACCTCCACCCAGATCAACCACCCCGGCGGCGCGGGGTGGTCGCCCATCTCGGAACGCTACGGCTTGCACATTCCCGACCCTGGCACCGGGAGCGGCATCATGGAGATCGAGTTGCACGGGTTGGCGCAGCTCTGGTCGCGGGAGGGCGAGCTGCTGTTTGAAAATCCCCAGGGGGACTGACGGGCGGGAGCGCAGCCACGCCTCTCGGCCCCTGAACAGCCCCCGGCAATGTTGCCGATAATGCGAGCCCCCCGCATATCCAGGATATGCGGGGGGCTCGCGGCTGTTGCAAAGTCTTATGGTGAACGGGTCAATGCGCCAGACGGTCAGCCGTCCGCATCGAGCCACTCCGTAAGGGCGCGGGGCAGGGCCTGTACGATCTCGGAGGCAAGGTTGCCCCGGTAGGGGAATTCGCCGGACACCAGACGCCCCGCAAGTCCGTGCCAGTACACTCCCAGGCAGGCGGCCAGCAGGGGGGAAAGCCCCCTGGCCAGCAGGCTGCCGGTCACGCCCGCCAGCACGTCCCCGGAGCCGCCCACCGCCAGGTTCGGCTCCGCGAAGGGGGAGAGGAAGACCCGCCCGTGCGGGTCGGCCCCGTCCGCGAGGGCGGAGGCCGGTCCCTTGAGCACCACCGTGCCGCCCGTCACTCTTGCCAGTTCGCGCACGGAGGCCTGCCTGTCCGCCTCCACCTGCTGGATGGAGCAGCCCAGGATGCGGGCCGCCTCCCCGGGGTGGGGCGTGAGAACCGAGCCGGGGAGCCTGCGCGGCGCTCCGGCCAGCCAGAAAAGGGCGTCCGCGTCCCAGACGGCCGGAGGGGTGCCCCCGGCGAGGATCTCCAGGAAACGGCCGGTGCGTTCCTCGCGGCCGATGCCGGGACCGATGACGACCGCGTCGTAGGCGTCCATGCGCGCCAGGAGTTCCTCGGCCATGGCCTCTGTCCAGGCGTCGGAGTCGCCCAGGGGCAGGGTCATCACGTCCGGGTAGCCGGACTTGAGCGTCGGCTCGATGCCACGGGGGCAGGCCACTGTCACCAGCCCGGCCCCGGCGCGCAGCGCGCCCATGGCCGCCAGCACAGGGGCGCCCGTGAGCCCGGGCGAGCCGCCGATGATGAGCAGCCTGCCTGCTTGGCCCTTGTGCATGGCCGCGTCCAGGCCGGGAAGCATCAAGGCCAGCTCCGGCCCCAGCAGGTAGTGCGCGGGGGGATGGGCCTCGCGCACGGCGCGCGGCACGCCGATGGGGCGCACCTCCAGTTCGCCCACGTAGGGCGAGGCCTGGGGCAGGCACAGCCCGATCTTGGCGGCCTCGAAGGTGACGGTCAGGTCCGCGATGACGGTTGGCTTGGCCGGATCGCCCGTGAGGCCCGAAAGCCCGGAGGGGATGTCCAGCGCCAGGGTGAAGGCCCGCTCGCCCATGCGGTTCGCGGCCTCGATCCAGGCGGCGTAATCGGGGCGAGGCGGCCCGGCCAGCCCGGTGCCGAGCAGCCCGTCCACCACGATGTCCGGCTGGGGAAAGGCGTTCAGGTCCGTCTGGTTGAGCTGGCGGATGGCCAGGCCGGCCTGCCGGGCGATGCGCAGGTGCAGCCCCGAAGCGCCGGAATACTGCCGCACGGGCTTGGCCAGCAGCAGGATGACGTCCGCCCCGGCGTCGTCCAGGTGGCGGGCCAGGGCGATGGCGTCGCCCCCGTTGTTGCCGGAGCCGGCGAAACACACGGCGGTCTTGCCGCGCAGGTCGCCCAGCTTGGCCTTGAGGGCGTGCAGGGCCTCTCGGCTGGCGTTCTCCATGAGGATCTCCGTCTTGAGGCCCATGGAGGCGGAAACCCGGTCCCAGGCGTTCATCTCAGCCGGGGTGAGCAGGGGGGAGCAGAACATGGTGTCGATCATGGGGCCTCCAGCACCACCACGGCGGCGGCCACATCCCGGCCGTGGGTGATGCTCAGGTGGGCGCGGGTGACGCCCAGCTGCATGGCGCGGTCCTCGGCCTTGCGGAAGAAGCGGATCAGGGGCTTGCCGCTTTCGTCCGAGGCCACGTCGAAATCCTTGATGGTTATGCCGCCGGAAAACCCGGTGCCCAGCGCCTTGGACGCGGCCTCCTTGGCGGCGAAGCGCGCGGCCACGTAAGACGCCCGGTTGCGGGACAGGGCGGGCAGGCCGCTGATCTCGTCCCCGGTGAGCACCTTCGCCAGGAAACGGTCGCCGTGGCGGGCCAGGGCGCGTTCGATGCGGTCCAGCTCCGCCACGTCGATGCCCAGCCCGACGATCATGCCGGGTCCGGGAAGGAGCCGACGATCGCGGCCATGCGCGAAACGGCCTCGTTCATGCCCGTGAGCACGGCGCGGGAGATGATGCTGTGGCCGATGGAGTACTCGCTCACGCCCTCCACCTTGGCGAAGGCCCAGATGTTGTCGTAGTTCAGGCCGTGGCCCAGGTTCACCTTGAGGCCAAGTTCGCGGCCCAGGCGGATGCCGGCCAGCACCTTGGCCAGCTCGGCCTGGCGGGCCTGGGGCGTGGGGGCGTCGGCGTAGGCGCCGGTGTGGATCTCGATGTAGTGGGTTCCGGCGGCCTTGGCGGCCTCGATCTGGGCCGGGTCCGGGTCGATGAACAGGCTGGAGCCGATGCCCGCCGCGTGCAGCGGCTCCAGGAAGGAGGCGATCTCCTTCTCGCGGCCGGCCACGGCCAGCCCGCCCTCGGTGGTGAGCTCCTGGCGCTTCTCGGGCACCAGGCAGACCATGTCGGGCTTGATGCCCAGGGCCAGGCGGTGCATCTCCTTGGTGGCGGCCATTTCCAGGTGCAGGCGCGTCTTGATGAGCTGGCGCAGCAGGGCCACGTCGCGGTCCTGTATGTGGCGGCGGTCCTCGCGCAGGTGGACGATGATGGCGCGGGCCCCGGCGATCTCCGCCATATGGGCGGCGGTGACGGGGTCGGGCTCCTGTGCCAGGCGAGCCTGGCGCAAGGTGGCGATATGGTCTACGTTTACTGCCAGTATGGGCATGGAATAACTCCTTGATCTCCGGATCAAACCTACATTATAGTGGAAATGTTTACCAGTCTCAAGGTATCTGTTGACAAACCAACCAGTCGCTCGTATCGGAGTCTGCCCCTCGGGAGGGGCCTATCAACTTTACTACAATGGAGATGCGCGGAACATGAACCTGTGCATTGTCGGAACCGGTTATGTCGGCTTGGTGAGCGCCGCTTGCTTCGCCGAAATGGGCAACGATGTCTGCTGCGTGGATATCAACCCCACTGTCGTGGAGAACCTTCGCAAGGGCAAGGTTCACATTTACGAACCCGGTCTTGACGAGATCGTCAAGCGCAACACCGAGCAGGGCCGACTGAAGTTCACCACCTCCATCGCCGAGGGTATGGAGAACGCGCTGTTCGTCTTCGTCTGCGTGGGCACCCCCTCGCGCCCCGACGGCTCCTGCGACCTGAGCTTCGTGCACCAGGTCGCCCGCGAAGTCGGCCAGAACATGAAAGATTACAAGATCGTGGTGGACAAATCCACCGTGCCCGTCGGCACGGCCGACAAGGTCCGCAGCCTGATCTCCGAAGAGCTGACCAAGCGCGGCCTGAACATCGAGTTCGACGTGGTCTCCAACCCCGAGTTCCTCAAGGAAGGCGACGCCGTCAACGACTTCCTCAAGCCCGACCGCGTGGTGGTGGGCACCGAGAACGTGCGCACCGGCGAGCTGCTCAAGGCCCTGTACGGCCCCTTCGCCCGCAGCCGCGACAAGGTCATCGTCATGGGCGTCCGCTCCGCTGAGATGACCAAGTATGCCGCCAACTGCATGCTGGCCACCAAGATCTCCTTCATCAACGAGATCTCCAACATCTGCGAGCGCGTGGGCGCCGACGTGCGCGACGTGCGCATGGGCATCGGCAGCGACAGCCGCATCGGCTACCAGTTCATCTACCCCGGCATGGGCTACGGCGGCTCCTGCTTCCCCAAGGACGTCAAGGCGCTGATCGACACCTCCCGCCAGTACGAGTTCGAGCCCCAGCTGCTCGCCTCCGTGGATGAGGTCAACAACCGTCAGAAGCACGTGCTTTCGGGCAAGATCCTCAGGTACTTCGAGCCGCAGGGCGGCGTGAAGGGCAAGACCCTGGCCATCTGGGGCCTGGCCTTCAAGGCCAACACCGACGACGTGCGCGAAGCCGCCGCCTTCGAGCTGATCCGCGACCTCACCGCCAAGGGCATGAAGGTCCGCTGCTTCGACCCCGTGGCCGGCCCCAACACCCGCAAGGAGTTCGCCGACAACGACATGGTCGAGGTGGTCGACGAGCAGTACGCCGTGCTGGACGGCGCCTCGGCCCTGGCCATCGTCACGGAGTGGAACCAGTTCCGCAACCCGGACTTCGACCGCATCAAGAAGAGCCTGAAGGCCCCCCTGGTGTTCGACGGCCGCAACCTGTACTCCCCCTCGCTGCTGGGCGAAATGGGCTTCGCCTACTTCTGCATCGGCCGCAAGGACCCCGCCTAACCCCTAGGCGAACAGCCTCGACGACGAAGCGCCGTCCCCCCCGCATGGGAGGACGGCGCTTTTTTTGTGCCGTGCGGCCTGGGGCCTCAGCTCCAGGTCTCGTTGACGATCCTGTCGGGCTTGAAGCGGTTCTCGCGGCCGCCGGGCTTTTCGGGCCAGCCCAGGCAGACGAAGGCGAAAGGTACGATCTTCTCAGGGATGTTGAACATCTTGCGGTACATGTCCAGGCGGGCCTGCACCGGGTAGGACGCCGTCCAGACCGAGCCCAGGCCCAGGGCGTTGGCGGCCAGCAGGATGTTCATGGTTGCGTTGGAGCAGTCCAGGGGCCACATGTCCTTCTCCTTGGCCAGGGAGGGGTCGCCACAGACCAGGATGGCCGCGGCCGCGTTGGAGGCGGGGGCGGGGCCTGCGGAGCCCACGGCCCTGAGCTTCTCCTTGTCCTTGACGACAAGGAAGCGCCAGGGTTGTTGGTTGTAGGCCGAGGGTGCGGTCATAGCGGCCTCCAGCAGCTGTTTGATGACCTCGTCTGAAATAGGCTTGTCCTGGTATTTGCGGATGGAGCGGCGGGTGTGGATGCACTCCAGGGCGTCCATGCCTTTCTTCTGATCCTGCGCCAGGGCCTTGCCCGCGGCCAGGGCGGGCAGGGCGGCGGCCAGGCCGAGCACGTGTCTGCGCTTGAGCATGATGATGGTTCCTCCTGTTCGGTGGCCTATGGCCAGCCGATGAACACTCTATGAGTGCTTTCGCGGGCGGGAGCAAGCCGGGAAGTGTGGCGTTGGCCCAGGATCCGGCCGGGATTCCTGTTGCCTGCGCCGCCCGCCGTGATCTATGTCGTTCATTGAATCCACGGCGTTACCGTGAATCTCACTCCACGGGGGGAACATGCCCGACAATCGGAAGCGGACCAGGGTCCAGACGGCCATAGAGGCCTCGGCGGGCTGCGGCGGCCGGGAAAGACACCGGGTGCAGGTCCGCAACATCAGCCTCAAGGGCGTGCTGTGCGAACAGGAGCCAAGTTTAAGCGCCGCGGGAGACTGCGTGTTCGTGCTGCATCTGACGGACACGCTCCAGGTGGCCATCGAGGCGCGCGTGATCCGCAACGATGAGGGGGGAATGGCGCTCGACTTCGTGGGCATGGACGAGGAGGCTTTCTTCCACCTGCGCAACCTGGTGCGCTACCACTCCGACGATCCCGACGCCATCGACAAGGAGCTGGGCACGCCCGCATTCATCCCGGGCAGGTGAGCCCCGGTGCAGGCCTGCCCGGTCAGTGGGTCCGGGAGTTCCCGGGAACGCTTTCCTTTACGGTCTGCTGCGGGTGGAAGTGAAGCTTGATCTCCTGCCCGGGCAGCTCCTCCATGTCGTAGGTGCCGGACAACCCCAGGTCCAGGCCCATGTCCTCGGCCTTGGCGTAGAGCGTCAGGGCGGCGAGCGCCGCCTTGTCCGGCGGGCACTCCCGGTTGAAGCAGAGCAGGAAGAGGTTGTCATCCTTGGACTGGATGACCAGGAACAGGTTGTGCTCCACGAAGTAGATGTCGTCGAAGGAATGCGTGACCTTGAGCCCGAGCGGGGAGAGCAGCTCGGTGACCGTGTCTATGGCGTTGCTCATGATGTTTCCGTGATGCGAAGGCCCGGTCGTGCCGGGCCTGTGATTCATATGGGATGGTCTGGGGCTCGGCCTACCAGACCATGCGCGTCTTCACTCCCTCCCCGTGGAGGTACTCCTTGAGCTGGCTCACCGTGTATTCGCCGTAGTGCACGATGGAGGCGATGAGCGCGGCGCTGGCCTTGCCCTCGGTGAGGGCGTCCAGCATGTGCTTGGGCGATCCCGCTCCGCCCGAGGCGATAACGGGTATGGACACGGCCTCGCTGATGAGCCTGGTCAGGTTCAGCTCATAGCCTTCCTTGGTGCCGTCGGCGTCGATGGAGTTCACGCAGAGCTCGCCCGCGCCCAGGGCCTCCACGGTCTTGGCCCATTCGATGGCGTCCAGGCCCATCTTCTTGCGCCCGCCGTGGATCACGATCTCATAGCCGGAGGGAATCTGTTCGCTCACGCCCACGCGCAGAACGTCCATGCCGACCACCACGCACTGCGACCCGAAGGCCGCCGCGCCCTGGCTGATGATGTCCGGGGTCTTCACCGCAGCCGAGTTCACCGAGACCTTCTCGGCGCCCGCCAGCAGCACGGCCCGCATGTCGTCCACGGTGGAGATGCCGCCGCCAACGGAGAAGGGGATGAAGATGCGCGAGGCGACCTTCTCCACTACCTTGAGCATGATGCCCCGGCCCTCGGAGGATGCGGTGATGTCGTAGAAGACGATCTCGTCAGCGCCCTGCTCGTAGTAGGCCTGGGCGGTCTCCACGGGGTCGCCGATGTCCACGTTGCCAAGGAACTTCACGCCCTTGGTCAGCTTGCCGTCGCGGACGTCCAGGCAGGGGATGACGCGCTTACTGAGCATTGGAAACCTCCCCGCAGAAGGCCGCGAAGTTGGAGAGCAGCTTGAGGCCCGGGCGGCCGGACTTCTCCGGGTGGAACTGGACGGCCCACAACCCGGGGCGGCCATGCAGGGAGCAGAACTCCAAGCCGTAGAAGGTGGTGCCGAGCACGAACTCGGGGCTGGGCACCGGGTAGTAGCTGTGCACGAAATAGAACTCCGCGGAGGGGTCGATGCCGTCGAAGAGCACGCACTCCTTGACGAGCTTCACGCTGTTCCAGCCCATGTGGGGCACGCGGATGGGCTGGCCGTCCTCCTCGGTGAGTGCGCGGTTGAACATGGCGCACTCGCCGGGGACGATGCCCAGGGCCTGGGTGTCGTTCTCGGCGGAGTAGTCCAGCAGTATTTGGCAGCCAACGCAGATGCCCAGCATGGGCTTGCCCGAACGGACGATGTCGCGCAGCACTGCGTCCAGGCCGGTGCTGGTGAGCTCCTCCATGGCCTGGCCCGCGGCGCCCACGCCGGGGAAGATGACCCCCGCGGCGGCGCGCAGGGTCTCGGGGTCGGCGGTGATGGCGCAGGGTATGCCCAGGTTGTCGAGGGCGCGGCGCACGCTGGTCTGGTTGCCGGCCTTGTAGTCGAGAATGGCGAGCATGGTGTCCTCCGTGGGCGGTTGCTAGTAGAATTTCCGTCTGGAGGCAAGGCCCCCGTCCCGCTCCTCCCGGGGGGCCGCACTGTCCAGCCGGTTGATGCGCCGGGCAAAGAGCCGTATACGCGGCTGTCCCGGCGTCATTTGGGCGCATTGGAACAATCCCGCGCCGACGCTGGGCCGCGAATTGGAGACAAACAGCATGAAATGCATCCGTTTGGCCGTTTTTTCGGCTTTGATCACAGGCACGATGGTTTCCCAGGCCCTAGCCCAGACAGGCGACTACATGGAGTGCGTCGCCTGCCAGATGGTGCTGCGCCTGGTGGAGGCTTCAGCGGCGGACGCCAAGGATATCAGCGTGGACGCCTCTCGCCAGTGCTCCCTGCTTCCCGCGGCGGACCGCGAGGCCTGCGTGAAGTTCTACTCCACAATGGGCCCCAAGTTCATAAACGCCCTCAAGAGCAGGCGCGCCAAGGGCGAGAGCGTGGAGAGCATCTGCAGGAGCATGGGGTACTGCCAGTAATTCCCGGGGCCTGGGCTTGCGTTTACGGGCGTACGGCGATGAGCGTGCCGCACGTCCTGTTGCGGGCGCTGCCCGGCGTTTGACGATGCGCCAACGCCAGGCAGCCGGATGAAACACCGCATGGGCTGCCGTACCCGACGGCTTGAGGTTGAACGGGCCTGAACGGCGTGCTAGAGAGGGAAGGAATCGGAACCCGCCAGGAGGCGCGCATGGTCATCCTCATCGTCATCACGTCGCACGGCACCCTCGGAGAAACCGGCCACAAGACCGGCTACTGGCTGGAGGAACTGGCCGCGCCCTACATGGCCTTCAAGGAGGCTGGCGCCGAGATCGTGCTGGCTTCCCCCATGGGCGGCAACCCCCCCGTGGACCCCAGGAGCACCGAGGAGTCCTCCCTGACCCCGGCATGCCGCAGGTTCCTCAAGGACCGCGAGGCCCAGGCTGCTCTTGCCGACACACTCCCTCTGGCCGCCGTGCGAGCCTCGGACTACGACGCCGTATTCTATCCCGGGGGGCACGGGCCCCTGTGGGACCTGGCCCAAGACGACGACTCCATCGCGTTGATCGAGGAGCTTTTCGACTCCGGAAAGGTGGTGGCCGCGGTGTGCCACGGCCCCGCGGTGCTGCGCGACGCCCGCAAGGCCGACGGCGAGCCTCTGGTTGCGGGGCTCAAGCTGACGGGCTTCACCAACGCAGAGGAGCAGGCCGTGGGGCTCACGGCCGTGGTGCCCTTCAGCCTGGAGGATGCGCTCAAGGCCAAGGGCGGCCTCTTCGAGCACGGAGAGAACTTCCAGCCCTACGTGGTGGTCTCGGGCAAGCTGGTCACCGGGCAGAACCCGGCCTCGTCGGCGGGGGTGGCGCGTGAAATGCTCAGGCTGTTGCGCTGAAACGGAGCCGGCCGGGCACCCGCCCCGTGGATGGCTGTGACCAATCGGGGCATGGACTCCGGCGTCGGCCAGGAATCAGCAAAAGGACGAGCACATGGCTTTGCGGCAAATCGAGATGATCGTCGCCCGGGATGAGTACGACAAAGCCATGGAGACCATCGAGACGGCCGCATCCGAGGACGACCTCACCTGGGTGAGCATCCTCAAGGACGGCAAAGTGTCCGTGAAGACGATCATGGACATGGACGAGATCGAATCGTATACCGACAAGCTGGAGAAGCGGTTCCACGTCTCGGAAGGTTATCGAATCATCATACACCCGGTTGAGGCGGTGCTGCCGAGGCCGGTGGAGCCTGAACCAACCGGGGCCAAGAAGAAGCGACAGAACAACTCCGCGCGCCTGAGCCGCGAGGAGCTGTACTCCAAGGCCCAGGACATGTGCCAGTTCACCAGGCCCATAGCCGCGCTGGTGGTGCTTTCCGCCATCGTTGCCTTCATCGGCCTGCGCATGAACAGCGAGGTGATAACCCTCGCGGCCATGATTATCGCGCCGCTCATGGGACCGCACATGGCCCTCGCCCTCGCCACCACCCTCGGCGACAAGGATCTCGCGCGAAAATCCGTCTTGTCGGCCGTGAAGGGGATATCTCTCGCGGTGGCGGTGGCCCTTGCGCTTGGACTTCTGATCCCGGTGGATACCGGCAATTCGGCCATCGAAAGCAGGACGCGCCTGGACTTCTTCGTGGTGGTCCTGGCCCTGGCGTCGGGTTCCGCCGGAGTGGTCTCCTTCACCAGCGGAGCGGCCTCGGCCCTGGTTGGGGTGATGGTCTCCCTGGCGATCCTGCCGCCCCTGGTCGCGTCGGCCATTCTTCTTGCGCACGGACACTGGGCGGCGGGGCTGAACGCTGGGATTATCTTCATGGTGAACATCATCGGCCTCAACCTGGCCAGCGTTGCCACTTATCTGGCCCACGGCATCCAGCCCATGAGCTGGTGGGATGTGAAGCGCGCCCGGAAAATGACCATCAAAGCGATCATCATCTGGGTCATGATGCTGCTCGCTATGGTCGCCATCATCATGGTCAAGATCCACAAGTTCTAACGATTCCCGGTTAATTCTGGCCCGAACGCGCCTGCATTCATCCTGCATGGCCCCAACCACACCGGACCGCGCGCGGTTGGTCGTGCTTGCGCCCCCGACCCTGTTTCCAGCGGCGCCCAGACGCCCACTCTCCCGCGTTGACCGGCGGACAACGATCGTTTGCGGCCATGAATGCAACGGACAATGTGTCCCTGCCCTCTGGGCGTGCATGCAGCAAAATGAGTGGACGGAACTGCCTGGATACTCAAACAGCGGGCGTTAACGGCCGAGAAGACGACCCAGCGGGCTGACCACCTGTGGCCCCTTGAGGGGCACGGGGAAGTGATTATGGATAAATAGAATTGATTTAGAAAGTTACAATCAAGACCGGCGTTCCTTAGGTTAGCGCGCGCAACGCTAGGATGCAAGTTTGAGCGTCGCGACGCCGGCGATTATCAGGGCGACGCCAAGGATGCGCATCAACCCTGCCGGGTCGCCGTAAAACATGAGCCCCACCAGAAACGTCCCGGCCGCGCCAATACCCGTCCATACGGCGTAGGCCGTACCCATGGGAATTGCCTTTTGGGCCTGGAAGAGCAGCCAGCCGCTGAGGCCCATGCAGACGACGGCCACGGCCACCCCGAGCACCACCTTGCCGGGAGAGTGCGTCATCTTCAGGCCCACGGGCCAGCCGATCTCGAACAATCCGGCAAGAATCAGGTACGTCCAGGCTGCTTGCGTCGTCAGCATCGTCTCTCAATCCTCCGCGTCCCATCCGGCCTGGGCGCAGGCCGGTGCTGGCGCGGCCCGTTACGGGAACGCGCCAGCACCGGCCAAGCGTCGTGCCCGTCTCGGCCTGTGCCTGAAAACGCTCAAGGGGCGGCGCTACTTGCGCTTGCCCGGGGTGAAGCGTTTGGGGTCGATGTTATGCTTTTTGACCTTGTAGTTGATGATCCGGTAGCTCTCCCGAAGGTCCTTGGCGGCCTGGAACATGTTGCCCTTGGCCTTCTTCAGGGCCTCGATGAGCAGCTCCTTCTCGAACTGGTCCACAGCCTCGCCGAAGGACAGCGTGGCCTCCGTGTTGGAGCTTTCGGCCGTCTGCAGGGTGGGGGGCAGGTGGTAGGCCCGGATAACGCCCTCCTCGGACTGCTCCAGGGCCCGCTCCATGCAGGAGCGCAACTCCTGGACGTTGTCGGGCCAGTGGTACTGGCTGATGAGGTCGATGGCCGGGGTGGAGATGCGCTTGAACGGCTTGCCGGAGGCCTGGGCGAACTCCTGAAGGAAGTACTCGGCCAGGGGCAGCACGTCGCCGGTGCGGTCCCGCAGGGGCGGCACGTAGATGGGCACCACGGAGAGCGCGTAGTAGAGGTCCTCCAGGAAACCGCCGGTGTTGACGATGTCCTCCAGGTTCACGCGGCTGGCCGCAATGATGCGCACGTCCAGGGGGATGGGCTGGTCGCTGCCGTAGCGCAGGATGGTGCCCTCCTGGAGGTAGCGCAGCAGGCCCTGCTGGGCCTCGGGAGTCAGCTCCTCCACGTCCTCCATAAACAGGGTGCCGCCCTGGGCCAGCTCCAGCAGGCCCCGCTTGGACTGCGTGGACTTGGAGGCCTCGCCCTTCTGGATGCCGAAGAGCGTACGGTCCATGCTCTCGCTGGACTCCGCGGAGCAGACGAAGCTGACGAAGGGCCGCTTGCGCCTGGGGCTGTGGGCGTGCAGCGAACGGGCCAGGCACTCCTTTCCGGTGCCTTCTTCGCCCCGGAAGAGGACGGGGGAGTCGTTTCCGGCGGCCTGGTCGATCTGGCGCAGCACGAGCCGCATCCCCTTGGAGACCGCGATGACCCTCTGGCGGGTGTTCACCGTCTCGGAGCTGGTTTCGGGTTCGGAGTCGAGCTTGGGCTTGGCCTTGGCCCGGTTGAGCTCGTCCTGCAGGCGCAGGGCCGCGTTGGCCACCACGGAGGCGGCCACCAGCATGAAGTCGCGGTGGCGCTCCATGAACACGGGCGGAGCCTTGGGGATGTCGGCGCAGAGCACGCCCATGGCCAGGCGCTGCGTGGCCGGGGCCTGGCCAGGAACCAGCACGGGGACGCAGACGAAGGCCAGCTTCTCCAGGTCCTGCGCGGGGCGGCCGTAGAAGTCGGGGTGGTCGGCCATGTTGTCGATGATCAGCGATTGCCGAGTGGCCAGGGTCTGCCCGGTGGCGATGGGTCCGGGTCCGAGCGGGGTGCCGAACACCGCCTCACGCCCGCGCGAGAGCGAGAGACGCTGGTTCTTGAGCGGCAGGTCAAGGAGCTCCAGGTACGTCCTGTGATAGCCCATGGCCTCCACAAGGCGGTTGAGCATGCCTTCCAGGCAGTCGCGTGCGGGCCGGCCAGGGTAGGATTCGTTCAGCAAAGCCCGCAAGGCGTTCAGGAACTTCTGGGAAAGGCTCTCGCTGGAGGCAAAAACGTCCATGTTCCGCTCCCGTTCAGCCCAGGGCGGCCTTGGCGCCGAGCTCCAGGGCCTTGAGGTTCACATCGGCAAGGGCAGGTTTCAGGTATTTGCGCACGGAGCGCTCCAGGGCATCCATGCCGAAAGGCAGCGCCTTGACGGCGCAGGCGGCGCCGAGCAGCACGGTGTTGGCGCTCTGGGCCTTGCCCGCCTGCTCCGCCAGGGTGCGGCAGGGCAGGAACAGCGCCTGGGAGGTCACGGCCTGGGCCTTGGCGCGCACCGCTTCCAACGTGGGGTAGTCGGCTTTGCCCGTGGCCACGGAGAGCGGGGGAAGGGCTTCCGAGTTGGTTATGAAGCGGCCGCCCGGCTTGAGGTAGCACAGGGCGCGCAGCCCTTCCAGCAGCTCGAAGCCAAGGAGCACGTCGGCTTCGCCGTGGGTGATCTTGGGGCTCAGGTAGCCGATGAGCACCGTGGACTCCACCACGCCGCCGCGCTGGGCCATGCCGTGGATCTCGCCCGAAGTGACGGGCAGGCCCTCGTCCAGGGCGGTGAGGGAGACGAGTTTGGTGGCGGTCAGGGTGCCCTGGCCGCCGACGCCGGTGAGGAATATGCGTGTACGCTGCATCTATGCGCCCCTTTTCTTTGCCTTGAACGACTTGTCCAACTGCAGGCAGAACATGCAGCCCGAGCACATCTCCTCGTCAACGCGCATGGCCCCGCCCTCTTTGACGAAGGCCGGGCAGGCCAGGGAGTTGAGCACGTCCAGGCAGCCGGCGCCGGTGCCTTCGACCACGGCCACCTGGGGCTTGCCCTTGCCGGAGGTGCGGCGCTCGTGGATGACGCACGGAGCCTGGAAAATGATCACCCGGGGGCCCGCCGCGTCCTTCATGGACTCCAGGGCCTTTTTCGATGCCTTGTGGTTGAGCGGGTTGACGGTGACCACGTTGGACACGCCGCAGGCGCGCACCAGCGGTTCGATCTCGATGGGGCGCTCGTTGGGGCCGAGCACGGTGTGGTCCACGCCGGGGTGGGGCTGGTGGCCGGTCATGGCCGTGGTGCGGTTGTCCAGCACGACCACAAGGATGTTGTGCTTGTTGTAGACAGCGTTGACGAGCCCGGTGATGCCGGAGTGGAAGAACGTGGAGTCTCCGATGAAGGCCACGGTGGGCTTGCCGCTGGCGGTGGCGAAGCCGGACCCCGTGGAGATGCTCGAACCCATGCAGACCAGGAAGTCCGCCGCGGAGAGCGGGGGCAGCAGGCCAAGGGTGTAGCAGCCGATGTCGGAGGAGTAATAGGCTTCGGAGCCGAAGACCTCGCGCACGGTGGCGTAGGAGGCACGGTGCGAGCACCCGGCGCAGAGGTTGGGCGGGCGGTTGGCCAGGTCGGTCTCCGGGGCGCAGTGCTCCGGGGCGCGAGCCTGGCGGCCCATGGTCAGGCGCAGGGCCTGGCGGACCATCTCCGTGGAGTATTCGCCCCACAGGGGAAGGGTGTCGCCCTTGCCGATGACCTCAAGTTCGATGCCGCTGCGCTGCAACAGCTGGCGCAGATGGTTCTCCATCAGCGGCTCCAGCTCTTCGAGCACCAGCACCTTCTTGAGACCCCGCACGAATTCGAGCAGCAGCTCGTCGGGCATGGGGTAGGTGAAGCCCAACTCCAGGACTTTGACCGAACCGTGCAACCCTTCTTCGAGCAGGGCGTCGCTCAGGTAGCAGCGCGCGATGCCCGAAGCCAGCACGCCGACCTCGCCCTCGCCGGAGAGCTTGTTCCAGGGGGAGCGGGCGGCCTCCTGGGCGAACATGGCCAGCCTGTCCAGCAGTTGGCGGTGCTGCACCCTTGAGTGCGCCGGGATGGGCACATACTGTTGCAGCTTGCGCTCAAAGGGCTTGCGCTGCTTCTCTTTGGGAAGGCCGCCGAGCTTCACCGGGCCGCGCACGTGGTTGACGCGGGTGGTGGTGCGCAGGAGTACCGGCTGACCGGTGCGCATGGCCAGATGCAGGGCGTCGCGGGCCATGTCCTTGCATTCCTGGGCGGTGGCGGGTTCGAAGCAGGGCAGCCCGGCCAGGCGGGCGTAGTAGCGGTTGTCCTGCTCGTTCTGGCTGGAGTGGCAGCCCGGGTCGTCCGCCGAGAGCAGCACCAGGCCGCCGGGGGCCGTGATGTAGGAGAGCGTGAGCAGCGGGTCCGCCGCCACGTTCACGCCCACGTGCTTCATGGTCACCAGGGTGGGCAGGCCGGCCAGGGCCGCGCCCGCGCCCACCTCGAGCGCCACCTTCTCGTTGGTGGAGTACTCGAAGATGTAGTCGCCCTGGGGGCTCAGACGGTAGAACGTATCGGGAACCTCGGAGGAGGGAGTGCCGGGGTAGCAGCTCACGAAGCCGACGCCGCCCTCGAGGGCGCCGCGCACGATGGCCTCGTTGCCCAGGAGCAGAAGGACTTCTCCGGGGGTATCGGCAAGAAGGGGATTGGCCATGACGGTACTGATCCTTCCCTAGATATGCGTGCTTATTGCATCTTGGCTTTGAGTTCGGCGATCTTGGCCTCGTAGAAGGCCTTGTTGCCGCCCATGCCCAGGTCCTTCATGCGCTCGTAGGCGCTGATGGCCTCGGTCCAGGCCTTGGCTTCCTCGGCCAGGGAGGCCAGCTGGCGGGCGATGACGGGCTGGAAGGGCTTGGGGGCCTTGGGCAGCATGTCCACCAGGAACTTCACGGCAGCCTGCTTGTCGCCCTTCTGGGAGATGGCGGTGGCGTAGCCCATGCCGGCGATCTCGCGCATGCCTTCGGGAGCGGACAGGTACAGCTGGTTCCAGGCGTCGGCGGCCTTGTCGAACTGGCCCTGCTCCTGGGCGGTGTTGGCGAGTTCGAGCAGCGCGGCGCCCTTGGTGGAGGCGGGCGCGCCCTTGAGGTAGGCTTCGAGGGCGGTGAGGCGCTCTGGGCCGGTCTTGGAGGCGATGATGGCCCCGAGTTCGTTCTCGGCCTTGATCTTCGCCTGTTTGATGTTGGCGGTGTACCAGGCGTAGCCGGCCGAGGCCACGACTGCGGCGATGACCATCACAGCCATGGTGCGCCAGTGGTTGTTGAAGAACCGTGCCAGGGGACTCATCTGCTCGGGGCGATCGAAAGTAATGTCTGCCATGGTGTGTCGTTTTTCGTGGGGTGGTTAAGGTGTTGGCCCGGGCGCTTTCACGGTGGGCCGCCGAAAGGAGGTCCATCTATACCCAAACAGAGGCCGTGTCAAAAGGCTCTCGTTGACGGGCCGCTTTCGCGGAGCTATCAGCTTCTACGAACAGAACCGGAGGAAGCATGAATATACAGGATCAGATGACGCAGCTTGCCGCCAAGGCCCAGGCGGCCTCCCGCCTGATGGCCAAGGCCTCCCCGGCGGCCAAGAATGACGCCCTCGCGGCCCTGGCCGGGCTGCTGGAGACCCGCCAGGACGCCATCGCCGCGGCCAACGCCCGCGACATCGCCAAGGCCGAGGCAGCCGGGATGGACTCCGCCAAGCTCGACCGCCTGCGCCTGACCCCCAAGGTTCTGGCCTCCATGGCCCAGGCCTGCCACCATGTGGCCGGCTTGAGCGACCCTATCGGTGAGATCGAATCCGTTAAGCAGCGCCCCAACGGGCTCATGGTTGGGCGCATGCGCATCCCCCTGGGCGTGGTCTGCATGATCTACGAGTCCCGGCCCAACGTTACCGTGGATTCCGCCATCCTCTGCCTCAAGGCTGGCAACGCCGTGGTGCTGCGCGGCGGGTCGGAGGCGTTCGAGTCCAACATGGCCCTGGCCGGGCTTTTGAGCGAAGCGCTGGAGCAGGCGGGCCTGCCCGGAGCCGCGGTGCAGCTGGTGCCCACCACGGACCGAGCCGCCGTGCCCGCGCTGTGCAAGCTCGACGAATACATCGACGTGATGATCCCCCGTGGCGGCGAGGGCCTGATCCGCTCCGTGGTCGAGGCCGCCACCATGCCCGTGCTCAAGCACTACAAAGGCGTGTGCCATCTCTTCGTTGACGAAGGGGCCGACCTGGAGAACGCCGTGGTGGTCGCGGACAACGGCAAATGCCAGCGCCCGGGCGTGTGCAACGCGCTGGAGTGCCTGCTGGTGCACAGGGACGTGGCCTCCGCGTTCCTTCCCAAGGTGGCGAAGGCCCTGGGCGGCAAGGGCGTGGAGTTCCGGGCCTGCCCCGAATCCCTGCCGCTGCTCGGCCCCACGGCCAAGCCCGCTACCGAGGCCGACTGGGGCTACGAATTCCTGGATTACATCCTGGCCGTGCGCGTGGTGGCGGACATGGACGAGGCCCTTGAGCACATCGCGGCCTACTCCTCGCACCACACCGAGTGCATCCTGACTTCGGACCACGCCCGGGCCATGCGCTTCCTGCGCGAGGCCGACGCCTCCATGGTGGGCATCAACTGCTCCACGCGCTTCAACGACGGCGGCGAGCTGGGCCTGGGCGCGGAGATCGGCATCAGCACCTCCAAGCTGCACGCCTACGGCCCCATGGGCGTCACGGAGCTGACCAGCCAGAAGTTCGTGGTCTTCGGGCAGGGGCAGGTCCGGGGCTGAGATGCGCCTGGGCGTCCTCGGCGGCACCTTCAACCCCGTTCACGCCGGGCATGTGCGCTTGGCTCTGGAAGTGGGCGAGGCTCTCGGCCTGGACGGGGTGGAGATGATCCCCTCGGCCCGTCCACCGCACAAACAGGGGGAAGGCGTGCTGCCCTTCGAGCTGCGCGCCGCCCTGGTGGAGCTGGCCGTGGAGGGCCTGCCCGGAGTGAGTGTCAACCGCATGGAGGCAAGCCGCCCGGGGCCTTCCTATACCTGGGACACACTTACGGAGCTGCGCCGCTCGAGCCCCGGCGACAGCTTCTACTTCATCATGGGCGCCAGCGACCTGATGAACCTGCACCTCTGGAACCGCGGTGAGCGGCTGGGGGAGCTGGCCAACCTGGCCGTGGCCACCCGCGACAGCCTCGGGCGCGCCGAAGTGGAGGACTACCTGTCCCGGCACGGCGAGATGCGCTGCTCACCGGACGGGGGCGGCTGCTGGCGGATGCCCTCTGGCAACGAACTGCGGCTGGTGGACGTGCCCCGGCTCGACATCAGCGCCTCCTCCGTCAGGAAACGCTTCCTGGCGAGGCGCAGCCTGCGCTGCCTCGTGCCCCTGCCCGTGGAGCGCGAGCTGGAGCTGCGCCGGGCGGAGCTGAACAGAACCTGGGCCTGAAACAGCCCGTGCCGACTCTTTACAACGCCGGGAAAAACCTTAGAATCAGACGAAGAAACGTGACGGACCACAACGTGCCCCCTCCCCGAACACCCGGGTTCCCCTCAGCCCCTCATCCCCATGTTTGAACTCATTCTTGCCATTGCCATCGCCGTGGCCATGAGCTTCTTTTGCTCCACGAGCGAAGCCGTACTCTATTCCCTGCGCTGGAGCTGGATCGAAAAGATGCGCTCCGAGGGCAAGCCTTCGGGCGAGATCATGTACCAGATGCGCATGAACATCGAGAAGCCCATCACGGCCATCCTGACCGTGAACACCGTGGCCTGTTCAGCAGGAGCCACCGTGGCGGGCGCGCTGGCGGTGGGCGTGCTCGGCGAGGACCGGCTGGTCTTCTTCACCGCGCTGTTCTCGGCGGTGATCCTGCTGGTGGGCGAGATCGTCCCCAAGACCCTGGGCGTGGTCTACGCCAAGCAGCTCGGTCCTTATATCGCCCGGCCCCTTCAAATCATGGTCTACATGCTCACCCCGGTGATCTGGACCAGCGGCCTGATCGTGAACCTGATCAAGCCCAAGAGCAGGGGGCCCGAAGCCTCCGAGGACGACATCCGCGCCGTGGTCAGCCTCTCCAGCAGGGCGGGCAAGATCAACGCCCTGGAGGAAAGCTCCATCGCCAACATCCTGGCCCTGGACACCAAGATCGTACACGACGTCATGACCCCGCGCACGGTGGTGTTCTCCCTCTCAGCCGGGATGACCGTGGCCGAGGCCAAGGAGGAGGGGGGCATCTGGCCGCACAGCCGCGTGCCCGTCTACGAGGACGACGACCCCGAGAACGTGGTGGGCATCGTCTTCCGCAGGCAGGTTTTCGACGCCCTGGCCAACGACCAGCACGGGCTCAAGCTCTCCGAGATCATGAAGCCCGTGCAGTTCGTGCTGGACACGATCACCCTGGACAAGGTGCTGGGCAAATTCATCGAGTCGCGCATGCACCTGTTCGTGGTGCTGGACGAATACGGCGGGGTGGGCGGCGTCATCACCCTCGAGGACGTTTTCGAGGAAATTTTGGGCAAGGAAATCGTTGACGAGACCGACGAGGTGGCCGATATGAGACAGCTCGCCAGGGTCCGGCGCGAGAAACTTCTCCGCAGCCACGGCCCCGCCAAGGAGTGATTATGGCCGGCAACAATAAGAAGTCCCTTTACGCGGTGGCGGCTGTGCTCTTCCTGGGAGGGCTCGGCTGGCTGATCGCCTCCGGGCTGGATGAGGGGGCGGTGTACTTCCTCAACGTGCGCGAGGCCCTGGCCATGAAGCCGGAGCAGCTCAAGCAGGCCCGCCTGTTCGGTACCGTGGCCGAGCAGGGCATCGTCCCGGCTCCGGGCGGCCTGGGCGTCAGTTTTACGCTCATCGACAAGGACGACGCGCAGAAGACCATGCAGGTGGTCTACACCGGCGCCGTGCCGGACACGTTCAAGGCCGGTGTCGAGGTCATCGTGGAGGGCGGCGTGGCCCCCGGCGGCGACAGCTTTGCCGCCAACAGCCTGATGACCAAATGCCCCTCCAAGTACCAGAAGGAAAACCGCAAGGATAGCCGGGGCTGATTCCAGCCGCCAAGCCCAACGCCCGGAGGAAGACTGTATGCATTTCGCCGCCCACTGGGCGCTTCTGTTGTCCCTTGTCGGTTCGCTCATTTTCGCCGGAATCGCCGCATGGCAGCTCTGGAACAAGGACCAGGGCCGCCCCGCATGGCTTGAAACCGCCCAGGCCGTCCTGTTCTCGGTGCTCACAGCCGTCTCGGTGGTCATGTGGGTGGCCCTGCTCAAACGGGACTTCTCCTACGAGTACGTGGCGGGCTACACCGACTCGGTGCTGCCCACCTTCTACGTGGTGACGGCCTTCTGGGCCGGGCAGGCCGGTTCCCTGCTGTTCTGGGCCTGGATGACGGCCCTGTTCGGGCTGATCTTCTCCATGACTGAGGGCTACCAGCGCTGCAGCAACACCACGAAGCTCTATTTCTGGCTGTTTCTGCTGGCCACCGAGGCCTTCTTCCTGCTGCTGCTCACCGGACCGAGCAACCCCTTCCTCAAGCTCGTGCCCGCACCCGCCGACGGCAAGGGGCTCAACCCCCTGCTGCAGAACCCCGGCATGATCTTCCATCCGCCCCTGCTGTTCCTGGGCTACGCCGGGTTCGCCATCCCCGGATGCCTGGCACTGGCCTCTTGGATCGCGGGCGAGCCGACCTCCTGGCTGAAGAACACGCGGGTCATCACCATCCTCTCCTGGGTGTTCCTGACCGCGGGCATCATCCTGGGCTGCTGGTGGTCCTACATGGAGCTGGGCTGGGGCGGCTACTGGGCCTGGGACCCGGTGGAGAACGCCTCGCTCATCCCCTGGTTCTCTGCCACGGCCTTCATCCACACGGCCGTCATCGAGAACCGCAGGGGCGCGCTTCCGCGCACCAACGTGCTGCTGGCCGCCCTGACCATGCTGTTGTGCTACTTCGCCACCTACCTGGTGCGCAGCGGGGTGGTCGAGTCCCTGCATGCCTTCGGCGAAGGCGGAGTGGGGCGGCCGCTGCTGCTGTTCATCCTCACCGGGCTTGGCCTCTCCGTGCTGATCACCTTCGCGGGCAAGTCCGCCCGACCCGTGCGCCAACTGGCCGGGCTGGCCAGCCTGCCGGGCCTGCTGGTGCTGCTGGCCTGGCTGTTGATGGCCAGCGCGGCCGTTGTCTTCCTGGGCACGCTCTGGCCGGTGATCTCCTCCATGTGGAGCCAGAACACCGTGGGCCTGGACGCATCCTTCTACAACAAGGTCTGCAACCCGCTGTTCGTGCTGATAGGGTTGCTTCTGGCCGTCTGCCCTTGGATGAGTTGGAAGGAGGGCGTGCGTGAGCCCCGCTGGGCCATGGCCGCCGTGATCGCCATGGCCGCCTCGGCCGCCGCCTTCTTCGCCATGGGCTACCGCAAGCCCGTGCCCCTGGTGGGCATGGCCGCCGGCGTCTCCTCCCTGGTGAGCCTGGCGCTTTTGCTGGTCACCTCCAAGTCCGCCCGCAACCTGCGCGGGGGGCTGGGGGCCTGGCTGCTGCACGCGGGCGTGGCCATGGTGTTCCTGGGCGTGGCCTTCTCCGGGCCTTACCAGTCGGTCAAGGAGGCCATCGTCAGCCCCGGCCAGACACTGGAGCTGGGCTCCTACTCCCTGACCTACAATGGACTGAACGAGTTCTCCACCCCCGGCTATTCCGGCGCCAAGGCGCGCATCGACGTGACTTCCGGCGGCAAGGCCGTGGGCGTGCTGGAGCCTGAGCGCCGCATCTACAAGAACTTCCCCCAGCCCTTCGCCGAGGTCTCCGTGATCCCCTCCCTCGGCGAGGAGCTGTACGCCACGCTGCTGGCCTTCACCCCCGACAAGAGCGCCAGCATCAAGGTCAGCGTCAACCCGCTGGTGAACTGGTTCTGGATTGGCGGCACGGTCATGTGTCTGGCTGGCTTCGCCTGCCTGCGCCGGGGCCAGGGCGGAGAGGAATAGACGCGTGCTGCGGCTCAAGTCCGTGGCCAAGTTCTACGGCGAGCGCCTGGTGTTCAAGGGCGTGGACCTGGAGCTGAGCCCGGGCCGCGTGCTCATGGTGGTCGGGGCCAACGGAGCGGGCAAGTCCACGCTGCTGCGGGTCATGGCCGGGCTCTCGCGCCCATCGGCCGGCAACATCGAGTGCGGGCTGGAGAAGGGCGAGATGGCCTACCTGGGCCACCAGACCTTCATCTACCCCGAGGACACCGCCCTGGAGAACCTGCGCTTCTGGACCGGGCTGTACGGCCTGGGCCTGGACGACGAGGCCCTCGTAGCCGCCCTGGAGCGGGTGGGCCTGAAGAAATTCTCGCAGGAGCGCGCGGGGCACTTTTCCCGCGGCATGGCCCAGCGCCTCAACCTTGCCCGGGTGTTCTGCATCGCGCCCCGGCTGCTTTTCCTGGACGAGCCCGACACCGGGTTGGACGAGGCCTCCCGCGCCATCCTCCACCAGGAGATCGAGCGCGCCGGGCATGGCGAGCGCTCCGTGGTCTGGGTCAGCCATCACCTGGAGCGCGACCTGGTCAAGGCGGACGACGTGCTGCACCTGGAGCGCGGGCGCGTGGCTTACCTCGGCCCCGTGGCCGGGTTCGACGCCTCCGTGATGGCAGGAGCCGCCACATGCTGACCCCGGCCCTGCGCATCGCCTCCAAGGACCTGCGCCTGAGCCTGCGCGGTGCCCAGGGCCTGGCCCAGACGGCCCTGCTGGGCCTGCTGCTGATATTCGTGTTCAGCTTGTCGCGCAAGCCGGGCGACCCAGTGCCCGCCCTGGCCGCGGCCGCCATCTTCTGGCTCTCCTCGCTGTTCGCCCAGGTGCTGGTCTTCAACGGGCTCTATTCCCTGGAGGAGAACAATGGCGCGCGCCTGGGCCTGGCCATGGCCCCCATGCCTCCCCAGGCGGTCTGGCTGGGCAAGGCCCTGGCAGGTATCACGCTGCTGCTGATCTGCCAGTGCGTGTTCGCCCTGGCCGTGGCCGCCTTCCTGGGCCAGTCCGTCGAGGGCTCGCCGCTGATTGGCGCGGCGACCGTGGTCACGGTGGACGTGGGGCTGGCCGCGCTGGGCTCGCTCATGGGGGCGCTGGCCTCGGGCAAGTCCTCCCGGGAGTCGCTCTTGACGGTGGTCTTCTTCCCGCTCATCATCCCCGTGCTCCTGGCCGGTATCCGCCTCCTCGAGGGGGTGTTGACGGCGGGGGAGGGCGCCTCCCTGGACTGGCTGGGCATGGCCGCCGCCTTTGCGGCGGTGTTTTCGGCAGCGGCCATCGTGCTGTTTCCGCATCTTTACACCGGGGAGGAGTGACATGATCTCCGTGCTGGCCCTCGCAGCCGCGCTGGCTTTGTCCGTGGCCCAGTGGTTCATCTGGGTGCACGCGCCCGTTGAGGAGACCATGGGCGTGGTGCAGAAGATCTTCTACATCCACCTGCCCCTGGCCTGGTGGGCCATGATGAGCTTCCTGCTGGTCTTCGGGGCCTCGGTGATGGTCATCTGGCGCAAGGACCAGCGCTGGGACAGGATCGCGGGCGCGGCCTGCGAGGCAGGCGTGCTCTTCTCCGGCCTGGCGCTCGTCACGGGCTCGCTGTGGGGCAAGCCCATCTGGAACGTCTGGTGGACCTGGGACCCCAGGCTCACCACCACGCTCATCATGTGGTTCGTCTACGCCGCCTACCTCATCCTGCGCCAGGCCGGCATCGGCGGGGAGCGGGGGGCCGTGGTCCGGGCGGCGCTTGGCATCGTGGCTTTCCTGGATGTGCCCCTGGTGTTCTTTTCGGCCAGGAAGTGGCGCTCCATCCATCCCACGGTGTTCGGGCAGCAGGGCGGCGGGCTGGAGCCCGAGATGCTCTCCACGCTCATCGTGAGCATCGTGGCGGTGGGGCTGTTCTGGGCGGCCCTGGTGACGCTGCGTTCCCGCCAGTTGGCGCAAACGGCGGCTGTGCGAAACATATTCCTGCATCAGACGAGGTAGGTTGGACACATGGGCAAAGAAAACTATCTGTTGGCGGCCAACGTCGTGGTCTGGCTCGGCCTGTGCGGCTATTTGGCCTTTGTGGCCTCGCGTCAGAAGCGCCTGGAACGCCGCCTGAAACAACTGGAAACGCTCCAAGATGACTAGCAGCACCTCACCCCTGGCCTCCAAGGCCGTCCTCGTCGTCATGTTCGCGGCCCTGCTTGCCATGTTCGCCTGGTCCTTCGCTTATCGGGCGGCCAATCCGTCGCTCATCGCCACGGTGCAGCAAAGCTCCGGCCCTCCGCCGGAGATGGGCATGCAGGGCGGCAACGCCATGAACACCGTGATGGCGGCCATGTCCAAGCTGCAGAAGAACCCGGACGATCTCGAAGCCGTGACCGAGGCCGCCGAGGCCTTCGCCGCCGCCGAGATCTGGGACAAGGCCCTGCAACTGCTGGAAAGGGCAGCCGCCAAGGCCCCCGACAACCCCGAGATCCTCAATCTTCAGGGCGTGGCCCTGTTCAGGTTGGAGCGCCCCAAGGACGCGGCCGCCAAGTTCCAGAGGATGCTCGAGCTTGATCCCGGCAACTACCGCGCACAGTACAACCTGGCTGCCGTCTACAAGCATGGGCTCAGCGAGCCGGCCAAGGCCAAGGCACTCTTCGAGGCCGTGCTGGCCAACCCCGGCGCGGACCCGCTGACCCGCCACCAGGCTGAGGACGAGTTGCGCTCCGGTTCCTGACGGCACACGAAATGTTCACGCGCAGGGCCCGCGTAGAAAGGCCCCGGTGCCGCGCCAGATCAAGCTTTCAACTCGGTAGGCGCGGAGCGTCCCTATGTCCGCATGGTTACGAAAGCGTTGCATTTTTGGCAATCTCGGGTAGTGAAAACCGGAGTTACATCACCGGATTGCGCGGTGCCGCGAGGTCCGGTCCTGGCAGGTGTCTTGGGCGACGCGCCCTGGTGCGCGGCATGGTTCAATTCATTTTCGGAGGTAAAGCAGGCATGAAGTTCAAACGTGCACTGGTTATGGCGTGCGCCATGGCCGCGGTTCTGGCAATGGGCAGCCTCGCCCTGGCGGCCGACGTGATCAAGATCGCCGTCCCCTCGCCCTTCACCGGCTCCGCCGCCGGTTACGGCGACAACGTGAAGGCCGGCGTGGTCATGAAGGTTGAAGAGGTCAACGCCAAGGGCGGCGTCAACGGCAAGAAGATCGAGGCCGTCTACTTCGACGAGCAGTGCGATCCCAAGGAAGCCGCCACCGTCGGCACCAAGATCGCCGGCGACAAGGACCTCGTGGCCATCGTCGGCCACCTGTGCTCCGGCGCCCACCTGGCCGCTCTGCCCAACTACGTGCGCGTCGGCGTTGCCGCTCTCTCCCCCACCGCCACCAACGTGACCATCTCCGACAAGGGCAAGGACGCCAAGGGCCAGTACTGGAGCTTCCGCAACGTCTACCTTGACGACTTCCAGGGCACCTTCCTGGCCGACTACATGCTCAAGCAGCTGAACCTGAAGAAGGTCGCCGTGTTCTACGAGAACAACGACTACGGCATCGGCCTCAAGGACGCCTTCGTGAAGCAGGCCAAGGCCAACGGCCTGCAGGTCGTGGGCGAGGAAGCCTACATGAAGGGCGCCACCGACTTCACCCCCCAGCTGACCAAGCTCAAGGGCGCCGCCCCCGAAGCCCTGTTCATCGCCGGCTACTACGCCGAAGGCGCCCTCATCGCCGACCAAGCCAAGAAGCTGGGCATCAACGTGCCCAAGTTCGGCGCCGACGGCCTGGACAACGCCGACTACATCAAGCTGGCCGGTCCCGCCGCCGACGACACCTACCTGACCACCCCCTTCCTGGCCGAGACCGCCGGCCCGGACGCCAAGGCCTTCATTGAAGCCTACAAGGCCAAGTTCAAGCGCGATGTTGACTGGATGAGCGCGAATGCGTATGACGCCGCCGGTATGATCATCGAGGCCATTTCCAAGGTCGGCCCGGACCGCGCCAAGATCCGCGAGTACCTGGCCTCCATCAACACCAAGGAAAAGGCCTTCAAGGGCATCACCGGCCTGACCTACTTCAACGAGAAGGGTGACTGCGTGAAGCCCGCCTACGTGAAGATGGTCAAGGGGGGCCAGTTCGTGCCCGCCCCGAAGCAGATGACGAACTAGCCGACACCGGCTTGAAATGAATCGAAACAGGCTGGATGACCATCCAGCCTGTTTCTTTTCATAAGAAATCCGCATATAGCACGCGGATCGCGCGCAGGGGCGCGGTACACCCCTCTGAAGGGTCGGCGCATCGCCGCCGGGGCCCTGCAGTCAACACCATCGGTTCGGAGAAGGCAGTGTTCGAACAACAACTTTTCAATGGCTTGACCCTGGGGCTCATCTACGCCCTGATCGCCGTGGGCTACACCATGGTCTACGGCGTCATCGAGCTGATCAACTTCGCCCACGGCGAGGTGTACATGCTCGGGGCGTTCCTTTGCATCACCTTCATCCAGGCCCTGGGCGTCCCGCTGTTTCCGGCCATGGCCCTGGCCATGGCCTTCTGCGCGGGCATAGGGGTGCTCATTGATCAGATAGCGTACAAGCCCCTGCGCAAAGCCCCACGCCTAGCCGCGCTCATCACGGCCATCGGCGTCTCCATCTTTCTGCAGAACATCGCCATGATCATCTGGGGCTCGCGCCCGGTGCCCTTCACCCGCTCGGCCGTGCCCGCCGCCTTCAGCGAGACGGCCTTCACCCTCGGGTCCGTGAACGTCTCCGGGCTGCAGGTGTTCATCTACGCGCTGACCATCGCCATGATGATCGGGCTCACGCTCATCATCAACAAGACCAAGGTCGGCACGGCCATGCGCGCCCTGGCCCAGAACGCCACCGCGGCCGCGCTCATGGGCATCAACGTCAACAGGGTCATCTCCTTCACCTTCGCGCTGGGCTCGGGCCTGGGCGCGGTGGCGGGCATCCTGGTGGGCATGTATTACAACACCCTCTCCGCGACCATGGGCTACAACGCAGGCGTCAAGGCCTTCGCAGCCGCGGTGCTGGGCGGCATCGGATCGGTGCCCGGCGCCATGCTCGGCGGGGTGGTGCTCGGTGTGGCCGAAACCCTGGGCGCTGGCTACGTTTCCTCACAGTACCGCGACGGTCTGGGCTACGCGGTCATGATCGCGGTCATCCTGCTGCGGCCCTCGGGCCTGCTCGGCAAGAGCGTTGGCCAGAAGGCATAGGGGGAAACACATGACTGGCAACAAGACCGCTCTCAAACTGCTCGGGCTGGCCGCACTGCTGGCTTTCCCCGTCCTGCCCATCAGCAGCGAGTACGTGATGCACGTGGCCGTGCTCATCATGGTCTACGCCGTGCTGGCCATGGGCCTGAACGTCCTGCCCGGTTTCTGCAACCTGCTGGACCTGGGCTACGTGGGCTTTTACGGCATCGGCGCGTACACGGCGGGCATCCTGGCTTACAACCACAACGTGAGCTTCTGGCTCATCGTTCCCGGGGCGGTGGCCCTGGGCGCGCTCTGCGGCATACTGCGCGGAGCGCCCACGTTGCGCCTCTCGGGCGACTACTTCGCCATCGTGACCTTCGGCTTCACCGAGCTGGTGGTGCTCTTCCTGACCAACGAGATCTGGCTCACGCGCGGCCCCCTGGGCCTGCCGGGCATCCCGCCCATCGCGCTGAGCCTGGAGTTCCTGGGCATCGACTGGCGCTACGACTTCCTGAGCGAGGTCCCGTATTATTACCTGGGCCTGGCCATGGTGGCGGCTGTCTACGTGGTTATGTGCCGCATCGAGGATTCGCGCCTGGGCCGCGCCTGGCTCGCCATCAAGGAGGACCCCCTGGCGGCCGCCAGCTGCGGCATCAACCTGATGGCCTACAAGACCGTGGCCTTCGCCTTTTCCGCGGGCGTTGGCGCGCTGGCCGGCTGCTTCATGGCCCAGTGGTCCATGTTCCTGGCCCCGGACGTGTTCAAGTTCTGGGAGTCGTTCCTGGTGCTGTGCATGATCGTGCTGGGCGGCCTGGGCAACATCAACGGGGCCATCGTGGGCGCCGTGGTGCTCATCGCCCTGGGCGAGATCCTGCGCGTGGTGCTGCCCAAGTTCGGGCTCCCGGCCGAGACGCGGTTTCTGGTCTACGGCCTCATCATGATTCTCATCATGCGCTTCAAGCCCGGCGGCTTCTTCCCGGCCATCGCCGCCACCAGCAAGAAGAGCAGGCTCATTTTGGACCTCAAGGCCAGGCTCGAGGCCGAGAGGGCGGGGTAGGGCATGGACACCATTCTCAAGATTGACGGCGTGAGCAAACGCTTCGGCGGCCTGATGGCCCTGGCCGACGTGAGCTTCGAGGTGAAGAAGGGCCGCATCCTGGGCCTCATCGGCCCCAACGGCGCGGGCAAGACCACCATGTTCAACTGCATCGCAGGCATCTACAAGCCCACGGAAGGCCGCATCCTCTTCGACAAGGAGACCGGCCCGGTGGACGTGGGCGGCTCCCGCCCTGAACAGATGACGCAAATGGGCGTGGCCCGCACCTTCCAGAACATCCGGCTCTTCGGCTCGCTTCCCGTGCTGGACAACGTGCGCATCGGCCGCCACTGCCGCGCCACCCAGGGCTTCTGGGGCGCGGTGCTGCGCTCCAAGGCCCAGAAGGCCGAGGAGAGCATGCTGGTGGAGCAGAGCATGGAGTACCTCGATTTCGTGGGCCTCAAGAGCAAGGCCCTGGACCTTTCCAGTTCGCTCTCCTACGGCGACCAGCGCCGCCTGGAGATCGCACGGGCCCTGGCCAGCCAGCCCAAGCTGCTGCTGCTGGACGAGCCCGCGGCGGGCATGAACCCCCAGGAGACCGCCTCCCTGGTGGACCTCATCCACGCCATCATGCACAAGGACATCACCGTGGTGCTCATCGAGCACGACATGAAGCTGGTCATGAGCATCTGCGAACACCTCGTGGTGCTGGACCACGGAGTGAAGATCGCGGAGGGCGGGCCGCGCGAGATTAGGGAAAACCCGGAGGTCATCGAGGCCTACCTGGGCAGGGGAGCGGCCCATGCTTAGTCTTACAGGCGTCAACACCTATTACGGCTCCATCCACGCCCTCAAGGGCGTGACGCTGACCGTCAACCAGGGCGAAATCGTCACCCTGATCGGCGCCAACGGCGCGGGCAAGACCACCACGCTCATGAGCATCTCCGGCGTGACCGTGCCCCGGCAGGGAACGGTGGAATTCCTGGGCGAGGACATCACCAAGCTCTCAACGGAGAAGATCGTGGCCCGGGGCATCACCCAGGTGCCCGAGGGGCGCATGATCTTCCCCCGGCTCACCGTGCGCGAGAACCTGCTCATGGGGGCCTACCTACGCAACGACAAGGACAACGTGAAGGCCGACGAGGAGCACGTCTACGAGCTGTTCCCCAAGCTGCTGGAACGCACCAAGCAGCACGGCGGCACGCTCTCCGGCGGCGAACAGCAGATGCTTGCTATCGGGCGCGCGCTCATGGCAAGACCCAAGGTGCTCCTGCTGGACGAACCGAGCCTGGGGCTTGCTCCCATCGTCGTCGAAAACATCTTCGAGATCATCCAGCGCATCAACCGCGACGGGGTGACCATCCTCCTCGTGGAACAGAACGCGCAGATGGCTTTGCAAGTGGCCCATCGCGGCTATGTGCTGGAAACCGGCCAGGTCACCCTGGAAGGACCGGCCAAGGATCTGCTGGAGGACCCCAAGGTCCGCTCGGCCTACCTCGGACTCGACTAAACCGCCTGCGGAGGGCGATATGGACAGAATCATCGGCCTGGGGCTCACGTTCGACGACGTGCTGCTCATCCCCGCCTACTCGGAAATACTGCCTGACAAGGTGGACGTCTCCACCTGGCTGACCCCCGCGATCCGCCTGAACATTCCCCTGCTGTCCGCCGCCATGGACACCGTGACCGAATCGCGCATGGCCATCTCCATGGCCCGCAACGGCGGCGCCGGCGTCATCCACAAGAACATGAGCGTGGCCCAGCAGAAGCTGGAGGTGGAGAAGGTCAAGAAGAGCGAATCCGGCATGATCATCGACCCGGTGACCGTGCACCCGGACATGACCGTGGCCGCCGCGCTGAAGGTCATGGCCGAGTTCTCCATCTCCGGCCTGCCCGTGGTGGAGAACGACGGTCTGGTGGGCATCGTCACCAACCGCGACGTGCGCTTCGTGGAAGACGACGTGACCACCGTGCGCCAGGTGATGACCAGCGAGAACCTGGTCACCGTGCCCGTTGGCACCCCCCTGGAGATCGCCAAGGAGCACCTGCACGAGCACCGCATCGAGAAGCTCCTGGTGGTGGACGAGCACAAGAAGCTCAAGGGCCTGATCACCATCAAGGACATCGACAAGATCCAGAAATACCCCAACGCCTGCAAGGACGACCTCGGCCGTCTGCGCTGCGGCGGCGCCATCGGCGTCGGCCCCGGGCGCGACGAGCGCGTGGAGGCCCTGATGGACGCCGGGTGCGATTTCATCGTCCTGGATTCCGCCCACGGCCACACCAGGAACATCATCACCGCCGTCGAGGCCATCCGCGCCCAGTTCCCCAAGTGCCAGCTGGTGGCGGGCAATGTGGGTACCTACGAGGGCGCCAAGGCCCTGCTCAAGGCTGGCGCGGACACTGTGAAGGTGGGCATCGGCCCCGGCTCCATCTGCACCACGCGCATCGTGGCCGGTGTGGGCGTGCCCCAGATCACCGCCATCATGGAGGCCGTGCGCGCCTGCCGTGAGGTGGGCAAGTGCTGCGTGGCCGACGGCGGCGTGAAGTTCTCCGGCGACGTGGTCAAAGCCCTGGCCGCCGGTGCTGACACCGTGATGATGGGCTCCATGTTCGCAGGCACCGAGGAGAGCCCGGGCGAGACCATGCTCTACCAGGGCCGCACCTACAAGATCTACCGGGGCATGGGCTCCATCGACGCCATGCGCGAAGGCAGCGCGGACCGCTACTCCCAGGACAAGACCTCCAAGCTGGTGCCGGAAGGCATCGTTGGCCGCGTGCCGTTCAAGGGCTTGGTCTCCGAGTCCATTTACCAGCTGGTGGGCGGCCTGCGCTCCGGCATGGGCTACGTGGGCGTGGACAACATCAAGGACCTCCAGGAAAAGCCTCAATTCACGCGCATTTCCGCCGCCGGCCTGCGCGAGTCCCACGTTCACGACGTCATCATCACCAAGGAATCCCCCAACTACAGGGTGGAGAGCTACTGATGCAACACGAAGAAACCGTCGTCATCCTGGACTACGGCTCCCAGTACACCCAGCTCATCGCGCGCCGGGTGCGCGAGGCGGGAGTCTATTCCGAAATCCATCCCTGCACGCTCTCCTCTGAGGCGCTCAAGGCCATCAAGCCCAAGGCGATCATCCTCTCCGGCGGGCCCTGCAGCGTCAGCGACGAGGACGCCCCCCAGCTCGACAAGACCGTGCTGGAGCTGGGCGTGCCGGTGCTGGGCATCTGCTACGGCATGCAGCTGCTGGCCCACACCCTGGACGGGGGCAAGGTCGCCTCCTCCAAGGAGCGGGAATACGGGCGCGCCGAGCTGACCCTCTCCGCAGGGAGCGCCCTGTGGGAAGGCGTGGACGCCACCACCCCGCGCACGGTGTGGATGTCCCACGGCGACCACGTTGTGGCCATCCCCAAGGGATTCAGCATCATCGCAAGGACCTCCAGCGTCGAGGCGGCGGCCATGGCCGACCCCTCCCGCAACATCTACGCTCTGCAGTTCCACCCCGAGGTGGCCCACACCGAAGACGGCGAGACCATCCTGCGCAACTTCCTGTTCAAGATCGCCAAGGTGAAGACCGGCTGGACCATGGCCAGCTTTGTCGAATCCGAAGTGGCGGCCCTGCGCGAAAAGCTCGGGGACGACCATGTGGTCTGCGCCCTTTCCGGCGGCGTGGACTCCACGGTGGTGGCGGTGCTCTTGCACAAGGCCATCGGCGACAGGCTGCACTGCATCTTCGTGAACAACGGCGTTCTGCGCCAGGGAGAAGGGGAGGAGGTCGTCTCCTTCCTTACGGAACACTTCAAGCTGAACTTGAAGTATGTGCAGGCGCAAGACCTGTTCCTGGACCGCCTGGACGGCGTGGAAGACCCCGAAAAGAAACGCAAGATCATCGGCCACACCTTCATCGAGGTCTTCGAGCGCGAGGCCAAGGCCATCCCGGGCGTGAAGTGGCTGGCTCAGGGCACCCTCTACCCGGACGTCATCGAGTCGGTGAGCTTCCGGGGCGGGCCCTCCGTGGTCATCAAAAGCCACCACAACGTGGGCGGCCTGCCCGAGAAGATGGACCTCAAGCTGGTGGAGCCGCTGCGCGAGCTCTTCAAGGACGAGGTTCGCAAGGTGGCCCTCGAGCTGGGCATGCCCGACTCGATCATCTGGCGCCATCCCTTCCCGGGGCCAGGCCTTGCCATCCGCATCATCGGGGACGTCACCCGCGAGCGCCTGGACATCCTGCGCAAGGCCGACAAGATCGTTCAGGCCGAGCTGCACGCCGCCGACTGGTACCGCAAGGTCTGGCAGGGTTTCGCCGTGCTCCTGCCGCTCAAGACCGTGGGCGTCATGGGCGACGACCGCACCTACGAGAACGTCTGCGCCCTGCGCATCGTGGATTCGCTGGACGCAATGACCGCCGACTGGTCCCGCGTGCCCACGGACATCCTGGCGCGCATCTCCAACCGTATCATCAACGAGGTCAAGGGCATCAACAGGGTCGTCCTGGACATCTCCTCCAAGCCGCCCGCGACCATCGAGTGGGAGTAGAGCATGTTCTCCTCGGAGATGATCCTCATCCTGATCGTGGCGCTGGTGCTTATCGGGCCTTCCAAGCTGCCCGAGATCATGAAGATGGCGGCCAAGGGGCTGTCCGAGATCCGGCGGCTCAGCCTGGAGGTCAAGTCCACGCTGCAGCAGGAAGTCGAGAAGATCGACGCGGCCAAGCGCATCGAAGAGGCCAAGAAGGAGTACTTCGGGGATATCGAGAACGTGGTCAACGACGTATCTGCCCAGGTGGAGAAGACGCAGGCCGAGCTGGAGCAGGCCCAGGCCCCGCAAGAGCAGCCTGAAGTTCCGCAGGAAACAGCCGCGTCCGAACCGGTCCAGGGTGAACAGGCCGCCGCGTCCGAACCGGCCCCGGAAGACAAGACCCCACTGGCCGAGGCCCCCAAGGCCGATGAGGCTCAATCGCAGACCGAGGCCCCCAAGGCCGCTGTAGCCGAGGCGCAGGCCGAGTCCAAGGAATCCAAGGAGAAGTCCCATGCGTAAGGCACAGGTGGTTCGCACCACCAAGGAGACCTCCATAGAACTGGAAATCGACCTGGACGGTTCCGGCTCGGCCGAAATCTCCACCGGCGTCGGTTTCGCGGACCACATGCTCACCCTGCTGAGCTTCTGGTCAGGCTTCGACCTGAAGATCTTCTGCAAGGGTGACCTGCAGGTGGACGCCCACCACACCATCGAGGATGTGGGGCTCTGCCTGGGCCAGGCCGTGGCCGAGGCCCTGGGCGACAAGGCCGGTATCAACCGGGTGGGCTTCAGCCGGTTCCCGCTGGACGAAGCCCTGTGCGAAGCCGTGGTGGACCTCTCGGGAAGGCCCTACCTGGTGTACGACGATACCCCCCTCCCGGCGATAGTCGCCGGTGAGGAGAAAGACATCTGGCGTGAATTCTTCAAGTCCTTCGCGAACAAATGCCAGATGAACCTACATGTGCGCATGATCTACGGCAAGAACGGACACCACCTGCTGGAAGCGGCCTTCAAGGCCCTCGGCGTGGCCCTCAAGCACGCGGTGCGCCGCGAGGGGGCAGGGGTGCCAAGTACCAAAGGGAGCCTTGGCTGATGAGAACCAACCGTTCGTTGATCGTTCTTCTGGTGTTGGCGCTGTGCGTCAGTGTGGCTTGCCAGCGCAAGCCCACCCAGGTGGACAACAAGATCAATCCCCAGTTCACCGTGGCCGTCGCCCCCTTCACCGTGGCCACCGAGCCGTGGGAACTGATCTCCGGCTATCTGCCCGACCATACCGTTCCGCCAAAGGCGGACGCCCTGGACGAACTGGACGCCATCCTGATCAAGTCGCTCAAGATTGGCCCCGATCGCAACGTCGTGGCCGGCAACAAGGTCGCCGGCTGCATGCAGTCCGTGCGCAAGCCCGCCGACGCCACCCGCATGAGCACCATCAAGTACTGGCAGGAGGTGGGCAAGTGCATGGAGGCCCAGTACCTGCTGGTGCCCGTGGCCGTGCACTGGAAGGAGCGCCAGGGTTCCGCCGCGGGCTCCACCAGCCCGGCCTGGGTCATCCTGGACCTGTATCTGGTCAACGTGAAGACCGGCGGCCTGGTCAACCATTTCCGCTACGACTACCAGCAGAAGGCCCTCACGGATAACATCCTGGAGGCCGACAAGTTCCTCAAGCGCAAAGGCCAGTGGGTCACCGCCGCCGACCTCTCCAGGGAAGGCATCGAGAAGGGGCTCAAGGAGCTTGGTCTGTGATCCTGTACCCGGCCATCGATATCAAGGACGGCAAGTGCGTCCGCCTCAAGCAGGGGCTTGCCGACCAGGTGACCGTATTCGACCCCGACCCGGTGTCCGCCGCCGGGCACTGGCTCGGCCTTGGCGCCAAGGCCCTCCACGTGGTGGACCTTGACGGCGCATTCGACGGCGAGCCCGTGAACATGAAGATCGTCGAAAAGATCTGCCGCTCCTCCGGCGTGCCCGTGCAACTGGGCGGCGGCATCCGCGACATCGCCACGGCCAAGGCCTACGTTTCGGCGGGCGTCTCGCGACTGCTGATCGGCACCCTGGCCCTTGCCGACCCGGATACCTTCGGGGCCATGTGCGCCGAGCTGCCCGGCAAGGTGGGCGTCTCCCTGGACGCCGACGGCGGCAGGCTCAAGACCAAGGGCTGGGTGGAGGACTCGGGCCTCACCGTGGACGACGTGATCCCCAGGCTTGAGGCCCAGGGCACGGCGTTCCTGGTCTATACCGACATCAGCCGCGACGGCATGCAGAGCGGGGTGAACCTCCAGGCCATGGAGGCGCTTCTGTCAAAGACCCGCCTGCCGGTGATAGCGGCCGGCGGCGTGGCCACCCTGGACGACCTCAAGGCTCTGGCTCCCCTGGCCTCGAAGGGCCTGGCCGGGGTCATCAGCGGACGCGCCATCTACACCGGCACACTGGATTTTACCGAGGCAATGGCTTGGCTTGGGCAGCAAGCCGCCTAGCTGCTGCGCTTCAATGGATTGAAAGAAGGCCGGAGGGTGAAACCCTTCGGCCTTCTGCTTTCTGGGACCTTTTGGACTCCGGCGGCGCCATCCGGTGATCATCGCCGCTGGCGGAGGCTGGCATGTAAACCTTCCGGATGCCGGGTTTGCGGCCGAAGTGTCGAACTTCACCTGCATGAACGTGGATATCGAACCCATAACCTACTATATTGACACGCGATATCGCACAGGGTACATTTTTTTAACGCTGTCCCGCCTTACAGGAGTACCTCATGCGCCAGTTGAAGTATTTCGTTCTTGTCGTGATCGCCTGCTGCCTCAGCGCTTGTGTCAGCTCTCAGACCGCCACGGTCAAGGACCATCCCGTCATCGAGGTGCCCGACGGTAGGGAGACCAAGACAATCGGTCTCGGCAGGGTGGTGGTCAAGCTCCCACGGGGGCAGGTCTACGGCGACCTGAAATCCGGAGCGCTTTGCCTGCCCAATACCCAACTGGTGTGGGGGGCTGGCTCCAGGTCGCCCAAGGTGGAGGAATTCACCTCGATTTTCTATGAGGAGCTTCGCCGCAACAACTACAACGTCAAGGGCGATCCTACTGACCTCTTCAATCGTGAACCCCCCGCCACGGAGATCACCGTTGGGGGGCTGATAACCGATCTGTACGTGGAAGCCTGCTTCCCGTGGTTTGGCTGGGGCAATGTGCGCAAGGGCACCTCAAAGGCCACTGTATCCGTGGAATGGCAGGTCTACTCGAACTACCAGAAAAAAGTCCTGATGAAATCCACGGCTTCGGGCGAGGCCGAGTTCAAATTTGAAAACGGCAACTTCAACGAAGCCCTGTTCCTGGCGTTTTCCAGCGCGGTACAGGGGCTGCTGGCCGACCCCAAGTTCAACAAGCTGCTTCTTGAACCAGAGAAGAACGCGGAAGCTTCCGACGCTGCAGCCCAAGCCGCGCCGCCGGCCAGCATCAAGGTCTCGGCCAATCCCAAACAGACCTACTCCCTGGAAGAGGTCAAGAAGCGCGTGGTGGTGCTCCAGATGGGCGGCATGCACGGATCAGGCGTGCTCGTGGGCGACGAAGGCTACATCCTCACCAACGACCATGTTGTCAAAGGCCTCAAGCGCATGAAGGTAATCTTCGAGAACGGAACGTCGACCGAGGGAATCGTCATTCGCTCCGACCCGGTCCAGGATGTAGGGTTGGTCAAGATTGTGAATCCACCTGTCAAAGGCCTTGCCGTGCGGCCTGAAAGGGTCGCCACGGGCACGGAGGTGTTCGCCGTGGGTGCGCCGCTTGAAGTGACATTCCACGGGACGGTCACAAAGGGCATCGTAAGCGCCTACCGCCCTAGAGATGACGGCAGCCAGTGGATCCAGAGCGATGCAATGATCAATGGAGGCAACAGCGGAGGCCCCTTGGTGGACGGTCAGGGCAGGGTTGTAGGATTGACTTCCTGGAAGCGAATCGACACGGACAGCAACAACAGGAGTACAGGGCTCAACTTCTTCGTCCCTATCGCGGAGGGCATGCGCGCCGTGGGTATGGAGGCGAAATAGGTCCCGGGCTGTTCAAGTGAGGCGGGGCTAGGCTTTCCACCCAAGCTGGAGTAGGGTTGCAGAGCTTTCCGCCGACACCGCACAGGAGGATTCAATGAGCACCAAGACCATAGAAGTCAAAGGCATGAGCTGCGGCAACTGCGTCAACTCCGTCACGGAGGCCCTTTCGAGCATTGATGGCCTGGCCAACGTGAAGGTGGACCTTGCCTTCGGCACCGCCTCCTTCCAAGAGGAGAAGCCCGTCTCCGAGGAAGAGGTCAAGGCCGCCATCGAGCGCATCGGGTTCACCGCCGGGAATTTCAAATAGACGGCCAATCCGTTTTCATTGATGGGGCCCATGCCCGAGAGCATTGAAACGCCCGGAGAGGAATCCCTCACCGGGCGTTTTCTTGTGGAAAGGCCGGGTATCAGGTCCTGCTGGCATCGCCCGCAGGGCTCATCGTCCCGCCCCGTCTGGAGAGCGGGGAGGAGATGCCTTGGGGTAGGGCATCCGTGCCGGATGTACGGGAGCCCGGTGGCTCCTGAACAGCAAGTGAAGCGCCCAACCAGCTGACCTCATCCTCTGAACGAGGGCTATGCCTTCGCGCGTTCCCGGGTGCAGCGGGGCACCAGAGCCTCGAAGGTGCCCGTTTCGGGCAGGTAGCTGTACAACTCGCCGGAGTCCATGTCGAAATACCAGCCATGCAGGTGCAGCTTGCCTTGCACCACGCGTTGCCAGACCCAGGGGAAGGTGAGCAGATTGTCCAGCGAGACGAGCACCGAAGCCTGCTCGCAGGCTCTGCGCCGCAGATGTTCGGGCTTGCCCGGTAGCTCCCGTTCCACTTCCATGAGCGCGGGTTCAGCGATCTTGACCCAGGGCGCGATGAACTCGCCCAGGTCCTCCCGGTTGGGGGCCAGCAGCGCCGAGATGCCGCCGCAGCACGAATGCCCCAGGATGATCACGTGCTCCACCTCGAGGTTCTTGACCGCGTATTCAAGGGCCGCGCTCACGCCGTGGCGGCCTTCGGCGTTCTCGTAGGGCGGCACCAGGTTGGCAACGTTGCGCACCACGAACATGTCGCCTGGCTCGCAGCCCGTGAGGATGGCCGGGTCCACCCGGGAGTCGGAACAGGCGATGACCAGCACCTTGGGGCTCTGTTCCTTCTGCAGGTTGTTGTAGAAGTCGCTCTCCGAACAGAAGTAGGTGCGCTGGAATTCCTTGAATCCAGAAAGGAAGCGGGCGATATCTTTCATTTTATTGCATCTCCATCAAGGGGTGCGCCGCCTGAGAACAGGGCCTCCCTGCGACGGATGTCTTCCGCGCCGATGAAGCGGAAGTATTCGTCGAAGTTCAGCATGGTCTCCGGCCCGGCGAAGCCCTGGCTGGTTCCATGTTGCTTGAGGTGCTGCGCCCAGCGCTGCAAGGCCCGGACGGCCGTGAACACCGAGGCGCAGGGGTAGGCCGCCAGGGTGTAGCCCACGTCCTGGAGTTCGGCGGCGCTCAGGAAGGGTGATTTGCCGCCCTCGATCATATTGGCCATGCTGGGCACGCTCAGGGCGCTGTTCACTGTGCGCATGTCCTCTATGGAGGTCACGGCCTCCACGAAGACCATGTCCGCACCGGCCTCGGCGTAGATCCTGGCCCGGCGGATGCCTTCGTCCAGGCCGTGCAAGGCCACGGCGTCGGTCCTGGCCATGATCACGAAGTCCGGGTTGCGCCTGGCCCAGAGCGCGGCCTTGAGCTTGGGCAGGTAATCGTCGACGGACACCACGGCCTTGCCGGACATGTGGCCGCAGCGTTTGGGGAAGGTCTGGTCCTCTATGAAGAGCGCGGCCGCGCCCATGGCCTCAACCTGGCGCACGGTGCGGATGACGTTGTTGACGTCGCCGAAGCCGGTGTCGATGTCCACCAGGACAGGGATTTCCACGCGCTCGATGATGTGCGCGTAGTGCGTGATCATCTCCGTGGAGCTCATCAACCCGAAGTCGGGCAAGCCGAGAACGCTGCCGGAGCTGCCGAACCCGGCTACGGCCAGGGCCTTGAAACCGGCCTGGGCGATGGCCAGGGCGGAAAGGCCGTCATGGGCCACGGGGAGCATGAGCAGCTCCGGGGCGTTGACAAGGGAACGGAAGATGGCGCCGGGGTTCATAGAGGCGGATTCCTTGAAGGCGGCCGAAGGCTCACCAAGGTTGGTTTGACTGGGGCAGTATCCGGTGTTTTTGGATGGATTGCAACGGGTGACGTAGGCCAGCTGTCCCTTTGGGTAATGGGGCGAGGCAGCTCAACGATACCGGTGGATCGAGAACCCAGCGGAATCGTTCAAAAGCCCCCTCTCGCAGCCCGTACCATTGTCTCATAATGTAAATTATGTAAACTTTAGAAACTGGTCTGACCCAGGTATGCCCCCCCCAATAAGCAAAAAAGCGCCCGCAACCGGGATTCCGGTCACGGGCGCTTTGTCAGCTCTTCTCCTGGGCAGCGGCCCACCCACTTTCCCTTGTCAGGCTTACTCGGATCACCGAGGCAGCGTCACGACGTCACACATCGGCTGAAAATGCCTTTGGCCGCATCGCGTTCTCCCTTGGCATGCCTGGCCCGAAATCGGGCTGCAGAATGACGCTCTCAGATCGATCCTGAGTAAAAATCCGGTCCATGGGTCGTGTCGGGCCTCATTGCGGCTCAGAGCCAAAGCCCGACCTTCTCGAACCGCGTGACGTCAACAAGCCCCTGGTCGGTCAGTTTCAGTTCGGGAATCACCGCCAGAGACATGAACGACAAGGCCATGAACGGTCTCGCCCCCGCGGCGGGATCGACCGCGATGGATTCATAGGCGGCGTGCAGCGCCTTCTGCGCGGCGACCACCTCCTCAAACGGCCTGAGGCTCATGAGCCCGGCGAACCGCAGCTCCAACTTGGCCAGCACCTTGCCGCCCGCCACAACCACATATCCGCCGCCGCACTCGGCCAGCACGTTGCCGGCCAGCGCCATGTCCGCGTCGTCCATCCCGGCCACGATAAGGTTGTGGGCATCGTGCGCCACTGTCCCGGCCACGGCGCCGCGCGCCAGGGAAAGCCCGTTCACGAACGCGAGCCCGATGTTGCCGTTGCGCCCGTGCCTCTCTACCACCGCGACCTTGGCGATGTCTCTCGCCGGGTCGGCAACGGCGAAACCGTCCACAAACCTGGGAGCTATCTTCAGGCTCTTGCTGATGATCTGCCCCGGGATGGCCCCGATGCAGCGAACCTCATGTGACACTTGAGGTATTGCGAAGTCTGCAGCCTGCAGCTTTCCACCGGAACAGCTCAAATGGACGGTATTTTCCTGCGGAACTTGGCCGCTGGGACCGAACTTCGTCTCCGACACGTCGCGGCCCTTCAGGAAGGCCTTCCAGACCTTGAAGCCCTGGAGGTCGTCCAGCACCAGCAGGTCCGCCCTGTAACCCGGGGCCACCGCACCCCGCCCGCGCAGGCCGTAATGGCGCGCGGTGTTGATGCTGGCCATCTGGATGGCGCGGATGGGTTCGAGCCCCAGGCCGATGGCCATGCGCACGTTGTGGTCCATGTGGCCGTTGGTGGTCAGGTCGATGGGCTCGCGGTCGTCGCAGACCAGGGAGATGTTGGCCGCGTTGAACTCGTTGACCACGCCCACCAAGTCTGTGAGGTTGCGCTCGTCGCTGCCTTCGCGCATCAGCAGGTGCATGCCGGCGCGCAGCTTCTCCACGGCCTCCTGCGGGTCGGTGCACTCGTGGTCGGAGCTTGGGCCTGCCGCGACGTAGGCGTTGAGCTGCTTGCCCGAAAGCAGCGGCGCGTGGCCGTCGATGATCTTGCACTGGCAGGCCGCGATCTTGGCGATGATGGCTGGGTCCTTGGCCAGCACGCCGGGATAGTTCATCAATTCGGCCAGGCCCAGCACGCGCTCAGGGTAGCGTCCGGCCAGATAGGCCACGTCTTCGGCGTCCAGCACCGCGCCGGACGTCTCCATGCTGGTGGCGGGCACGCAGCTGGGGATCATGATGAAGAAATCCAAAGGGCAGTCCCGGGTCAGCTCCAGCAGGGCCTCGATGCCCGCCCTGCCCAGCACGTTGCCGATCTCGTGCGGGTCCCAGACCACGGCGCAGGTGCCTCGGGGAGCGGCCGCCCGGGCGAACTCCCACGGCGTGAGCAGCGTGGATTCGATGTGGATGTGGCCGTCGATGAGCCCCGGGCAGACGTAGCGCCCCTGGCAATCGATCACCTGCTTGGCCTGATAATCGCCGAAACCGACGATCATGCCGTCCGCCACCGCTATGTCCGCAGGGTGGATGTCTCCGGAGAGCACGTTGACCAGGCGTGCGTTCTTGAGCAAAAGGTCGGCCGGGGCGTTGCCCAGAGCCAAGTCTATCCTGTGTTCGACCCCATCGTGGACCTCGAAAACCATGCTGCCCTCCGTCATCGACCACCGCGAGTCCGGCAGCCGGTATGTATAGGCGTATACTATTTGACCCATCCGCCCCTGTCTATGTTACTGGGTCGCGGAAGGAAGGCGAAAATGAACGTAAAGACTCTCGATTGCAAGGGCATGACGTGCCCGCAGCCACTCATGGAATGCAGGAAATGCCTTGAAGCCGAGGCCCCGGACGCTCTCGACGTGCTTGTTGACGACGAGGCCGCCCTGGAAAATGTGAGCCGCTACCTCACGTCCAGCGGCTACAGCGTCGCCTCGGGCAAAGAGGGCGCACGTTGGGCCATCCATGCAAAGCGCCAGGGCGGACAGGCCACACCGGCGGACCCGGCGGACTTCCCCTGCCCTGTCCCGGGTTCGGGGGAGGGGCAGCGCATCGCCGTGTTCCTGACCTCCGACGTGGTGGGGCGCGGCGACGACGGCCTCGGGGCCAAGCTGATGCTCAACTTCATCAAGACCCTGCCCGAGTTGGGGCCGGACCTGTGGCGCATCGTCATGGTCAACGCGGCTGTGAAGCTGGCCGCCGAGGGCAGCCCCCACATCGAGACCCTGCGCGCCCTGGAGGCCGCCGGAGTGACCATCCTGGTCTGCGGCACCTGCCTCGAATTCTATGGCCTGATGCAGCAGAGGGCCGTGGGCCAGACCACCAACATGCTCGATGTGGTCACCAGCCTGCAGCTGGCGTCGAAAGTCATCGACATCTGAGCCGTTTCCCATGATACTCTTTCGGCGGTTTCCGGGCACATGCCCCGGGAGCCGCCGTTTCCATTTCATCCACAGGACGCCCCATGCCCCGCAGTCAGCCCCCCTCCCCTCCCGTGGAGGCAGCCCCCATCCGCTTGAACAAGGCCCTGGCCCAGGCGGGCGTGTGCTCCCGCCGCGCCGCCGACGAATTGATCCGCTCCGGCAAGGTCACGGTCAACGGCCATCCAGCCGACCTCGGAACCCCGGTCCGCCCCGGTGTGGACGACGTGCGCGTGGAAGGCAGGCCCGTGGCCTTCACGCAGGGCGAGGAGCACCTCTATTTCATGCTCAACAAGCCCGTGGAGGTGGTGACCACCGCCAAGGACCCCGAAGGCAGACGCACCGTGATCGAACTCATGGCCAATGCCGCCGGGGAGCGCAGGCTGTTCCCCGTGGGCAGGCTGGACTATTTCTCCGAGGGTCTGCTGCTCTTGACCACGGACGGCGAGCTGGCCAACAGGCTCATGCACCCCAGATGGCACCAGCCCAAGCTCTACCACGTCACCGTGCGGGGCGACGTTCCTGCCCCGGCCCTTGAGACCGTGCGCTCCGGGATGCGCCTGGCCGAGGGCGAACGCCTCGCCCCGGTGAAAGTCCGCCTGCTGGAGGGGGCTCAGCCCGGCCGCAGCGTCCTGGAGATGGAGCTGGTCCAAGGGATCAACCGCCAGATCAGGCGCATGTGCCGCGACCTGAACCTGACCATCCTGCGTCTGGTGCGTGTGTCCCAGGGGCCGGTCAAACTGGGCGAACTGGCCCCGGGCGCGCACAGGGCGCTCACCGGGCCGGAGGTGGCCGCGCTCAAGGCCAGCGTGGGCTTGTAGATCGCAGTCCGTGTTTCATCGACGTGAAAGGCCCGGCCGCCCTGAATGGGCGGCCGGGCCTTAATTTGTTTCAGTGGCTCGCGCCTACATAGGCAGCTTGAGCACCTCACGCGCAAGGCCTGCCATGCGCCGGGAGCGGGTGGCGCTCTTCTCCACGGCGTTTCGGGCCTGGTCCTCACGGAGGTTGAGCTGGATGGTCTCCAGGTCCGTGGCGGCGCCGTCCAGGCGGTCCGCCAGGTGCTGCAGGGTCGGCTTGGTCTCCCCGGTGCGGGGTTTGGTGATGGCCTCGGCCAGCTCCAGGCATGCCTCAAGGGCCTTGCTGGTGGCCCGCACGTAGGCCCCGGAGAGGAAGCCCTTCTCCTGCACGGAGAGCCCGTTGCCGGACGTCACCCAGGCGGCCGTCTCGGACATGAGCCTGCGCAGCCCCTCCTGCTCGCGGGCCAGGGCGGCGCTGTAGGTCCGTTGCAGGTATGCGGCCGTGTCCCCGGCCTGGGCCGGGTTGAAGCGCGCCTTGGAGTCCACGTCCAGCGAGGTGAACATGGCGTTGAAGTCCTTCATGTACTTGGGAACGGTGCCCGCCTGGGCCACGCCGATCATCTCGATGCGCCCGAAACCCGTGAGCACCACGGCGGCGTAGTACTCCACGCCCTGGCCGTCCACCGGGGCCAGCCAGTAGGAGAGCATCCTGCTCGAACCGTCGAGCAGGGCCTGCTTCTGCTGGTACTTGTCCTTGCTGACGTTCCAGAGCTCGCCGAAGTCCAGGTTGCGGTCCCGGGCCATGAGCTCGAGCACGCCGGGCGGGGTCGGTTCGTGGACCTCGCGAACGATCACGGTGGGGTAGCCCTTGCCGGAATCCACCGCATCCTTGTGGGCCAGCACGGCGATGCGCCTGCCATGTTCGGCCCCTTTTTCCTTGATGGTCCAATCGGGAGCGAGTTTTATGGAGTAGGAGCCGTCCTGGGCGGTCAACGTGTTGCCGGAGCCGGAGCCTGGCATCAGCGGGATGCCGGAGCAGGCCGCCAGAAACAGGCACAGCAGCGACGCGAAAAGTATGCGCATGATATCATCTCCTCGGGATAGGGGAAATGCTCCCCTGTGCGGGCATTTGTCAAGCCCGTGCATTCCGGCTCAGGCCGGGTGCTCCCTGTTGCAATAGCGGACAAAGCTGCTATGAGTTTCAACATATGATCCTGAAGTACCCCCCGAGCCCCTACCTCAGATTGCTGATCATCGATCCGTCCCCTGATTTCGTGATGTCCCTGCGCAACCGGCTCCAGGGGCTGCAACGGTTCGATGCGATCTGCCACACCGCGGCCACAGTCGCCGAAGCCTGGGAAGTGCTCGCTCTGCAACGTTTCGACGTGATCCTTGCCGGCCTGCCGCTGCCCTCCCCCGGCGACACCGCCCCGGCTGACCTGGCCACCGTGTTCTCGGCCATGCCCGTGATCGGCTTCAGCGATTCCGGCTCCTCGCTGTTCCTGCACACGTCCCTGTCGGAGAACGTGGTCATGGTCCTGCCACGCTCCCAGCTGGACAACCGCCTGCTGGAGCAGAGCATCATCTGCGCTGTGAACAGGGCCAAGGTCTGCCGTCAGTTGGAGATCGCCCAGTCGGCCCTGATTTCTTCCGGGAAGCGCTTCCAGAACATCATCGTCAACAACGCCGACGGCATCGTCGTGGTGGACATGGAAGGCCGTATCCGTTTCGTCAACCCGTGCGCCGAGCGGATGTTCGGGGCCACCGCGGAGCAGCTCATCGGCGATCCCTTCGGCTACAACCTCATCCCTGATGGGAGCATGGAGATAGCCCTGCGCTCCCGCGACGGCAGGCAGACCACCGTGGAGATGCGCGTGGTGCGCTCTCGCTGGGACGGCGGCGAACTGGTCTACCTGGCCTCCCTGCGCGACATCAGCTCGCGCAAGGGCCTGGAGCGGGACCTGACCACCATGAAGGAGGCCGCCGAGGCCGCCAACCGGGCCAAGAGCCAGTTCCTGGCCAACATGAGCCACGAGATCCGCACGCCCATGAACGGCATCCTGGGCATGAGCGAGCTGCTGCTCTCCACGGAGCTCACCCAGAAGCAGCGGGACTACCTGGACATGGTGCGCCAGTCCGCCGCCTCGCTGATGGACATCCTCAACGACATCCTGGATTTCTCCAAGATCGAGGCGGGCAAGCTCGAACTGGAGGACGTGGTTTTCGACCTCACCGAGACTGTCCGCAGTTCCGTCAACATTTTCACCGCCCTGGCCCAGAACAGGGGCCTGACGCTCAACTGCTCCCTGGCGCAGGACCTGCCGCGGCTGGTCCGCGGCGACCCGGGCAGGCTCCGCCAGATCGTGGTCAACCTGGTGGGCAACGCCGTAAAGTTCACCGGCGCAGGCTCCGTGACGGTTCAGGCCGAGGCGGGCGGGCTCGAAGCCGATGGACGCTTCCGCCTGTGCGTCAGCGTGCGGGACACCGGCCCCGGCATCCCCCGGCAGAAGCTGGACACCATCTTCGAGAGCTTTACCCAGGCGGACAACTCCTCCACCCGCAAGTACTACGGCACCGGCCTGGGCCTGGCCATCTGCAGGCATCTGGTGGAGCGCATGGGCGGCACCATCGGCGTCGAAAGCGAGGAACGCAAGGGTAGCCTCTTCCGTTTCGAGGTGGACCTCAAGGCCGTGGCGCAGCCCGGCGAGCAGGCGCGCCCCGAGGCCCAGACCGGCAGGCCCGGCCTCCCTCCCCTGGTCATCCTTCTCGCGGAAGACAATATGATCAACCAGCTCTTCGCCACGGAGATCCTGGAGCAGGACGGGCACAAAGTGCTGGCGGTGGGGAACGGACGAGAGGCCTTGGAGGCGCTGGCCAAGAATCGGGTGGACGCCGTGCTCATGGACATCCAGATGCCCGAGATGGACGGCCTGGAGGCCACCCGCCGCATACGCGCCGGGGAGGTGCCGGGCACCCCCCGCGACCTGCCCATCATCGCCATGACCGCGCACGCCCTGAAAGGCGACCGCGAGCGCTTCCTGGCCGAGGGGATGGACGTCTACCTCTCCAAGCCGGTGGGATCGGAGGAGATACACGCCGCCCTGCACGAGGTCCTGAATGCCAGGAGCAAGCCCCAGCAGCCCCTGCAGGAAAAGCCGTCCACCGGCTCCGAAATCCTCAACGTCGCCTGGCTGTTGGAAAAGGCTCGCGGCAACCGGGAATTCCTGAAAAAGCTCTTCGGGGTCTTCGTGGACCAGCAGCCCCAGAAATTCGAACAGATGCGCGAGACGCTGGATGCGGGCGACATGGCCCAACTGGCCTTCATGGCCCACACGCTCAAGGGCGGGGCCGCCACCATGGGGGCCGAGGTGCTCAAGGACAGGGCCTTCGAGGTGGAAAAGGCGGCCAAGGCCGCCGACAAGGCCCTGGCCGCCCAAGAGATCGGGGCGATGGAATTCGAACTCGAACAGACCATGCTGGCCATGAAGCACTTCATGGACCAGTAGCCTTGCCGGCCTGAAGCTCAATACTCCATGCGGCAGGCCACGGGCATACGCCAGCCCGTACCGAAGGCCCTGTCCGTTATTTTCAGGCCGGGGGCGGCCTGACGGCGCTTGAACTCCGCGTTCTTCACCAGCCTGCACACCTTGCCCACCACCACCCTGTCGAACCCGGCCGCCGCGATCTCGTCCACCGAGGCCTGCAGCTCCACGCGCAGGCGCAGGATGGCGTCCAGCTCCTCATAGGGAGGCAGGCTGTCCTGGTCCTTCTGGTCGGGACGCAGCTCAGCCGAAGGGGCCTTGTCGATGATGGCCTGGGGGATCAGGTCGGCCCGGTTGGCGTTGCACCACGCGGCCAGGCGGTAGACCATGGTCTTGGGCACGTCCGAGATCACGGCCAGGCCGCCGGACATGTCGCCGTATATGGTGCAGTAGCCCACGGCCAGCTCGGATTTGTTGCCCGTGGTCAGCAGGAGCTTGCCGAACTTGTTGGAGACCGCCATGAGCAGGTTGCCCCGGATGCGCGACTGGATGTTCTCCTCCGTGGTGTCCGGGTCGCGCCCGGCGAAGGCTTCGGCCAGCGTGCTCTCGAAACAGCCCATGATGCCCTCGATGGGCAGGGTCATGGTCTCGATTCCAAGGCGCGCCGCCAGCTCCAGGGAGTCGTCCACACTGCCCTGGCTGGAATAGGGGCTGGGCATGAGCACGCCGAGCACCTTCTGCGGCCCCAGGGCTTCGGCGGCGATGGCGGCGGTCAGGGCGGAGTCGATGCCGCCGGAAAGTCCCAGCAGCGCTCCCGGAAAGCCGCACTTGGCGGCATAATCCCGCACGCCCAGCACCAGGGCGCGCCAGGCCTCGGCCTCGGGCGAGAAATCGTCCTGGGCCAGGGCCGGTTCGCAGTCCGGCGAACATTCGTCCAGAGCGTTCAGATCCACGACCAGGACGTCCTCACCGAAACCCTTGGCGCGCATGGTCAGGTTGCCTTGGGCGTCGGCGGCCATGGAGCGGCCGTCGAACACCAGGTCGTCGTTGCCGCCCACCTGGTTGCAATAGAGCACGGGCAGGCCGTACTTGCGCGCGGCGCTTGCGATGAGCTTCTCGCGCATGGCCTGCTTGCCCAGGGTGAAGGGCGAGGCGGAGAGGTTGAGGATGGCCTGCGCCCCCTCGGCCACCAGCCGCTCAACGGGGTCGTCACGGTAGCGGCGGCTCTGCCAGAAGTCCTTGTCGTTCCAGATGTCTTCGCAGATGGTCACGCCAATCCGTTTGCCGCCGATCTCCACGAAGCCGAGGCTGTCTCCGGGCTCGAAGTAGCGGTCCTCGTCGAAGACGTCGTAGGTGGGCAGCAGCATCTTGGGGATGAAGGCCTCCACGACACCGCCGCGCAGGAGGGCCGCGCAATTGTACAAGGGCTTGGCGTCTCCGCGCCCCGTGGGGATGGCCGTGCCCACCAGGACCGCCGGGCCTTTGACCAGGCGCTCCGCCAGCCTGTTCAGCTCGTGACGGGCCTTCTCGATGAAGGCCGAGGAAAGCAGCAGGTCGCGGGGCGGATAGCCCGTGAGGGCCAGCTCCGGGGTGACGCACAGCTCCGCGCCCTGCTCGGCCGCAACCTCCGCGTTGCGGGCGATCCTGGCGGCATTGCCGCAGAGGTCGCCAGCCACGGTGTTTATCTGGAGCAGCCCTATCTTCATGCCAGCATGTCGGCCATGGTGTAGAGCTTGCCCGGCTTCTGGGAGCCGATCCAGCGCGCGGCGCGCAGCGCCCCCCGGGCGAAGTTCTCGCGGGAGTGGGCGCGGTGCGTCACCTCGATGCGCTCGCCAGGGCCGAAGAAATAGACCGTGTGGTCGCCCACCACGTCGCCGCCGCGCACGGCCAGCACGCCGATCTCGTCCTTGGTGCGCGCGCCCACGATGCCCTCGCGCCCGCACTTCTTCACGTCGTCCAGGGCCTGGCCCCGGGCGGCGGCGATCACCTGCCCCAGCTTGATGGCCGTGCCGCTGGGGGAGTCCACCTTCTTGTTGTGGTGGATTTCGGTGATTTCCAGGTCGTAGTCGGGGCCCAGGGCCTCAACCAGCATGGGCAGGAGCTTCATGAGGGTGTTCACGCCCACGCTCATGTTGGGGGACCAGAACATGGGCGCCTTGGCGGCGGAGGCCTCAAGCTCGAGCAGCTGCTCTGGCTTGAAGCCGGTGGTGCCGAAGACCACGGGGTTGCCCAGCTCGGCAGCGGCCTTGGATACGGCCACGCTGGCCTCCGGGGCGGTGAAGTCCACCACCACGGCGCCGGGCAGCTTGGCGAAGACCTCTTTTGCGTCGGTGCCGCGCACGCAGGCGAATTTCTCGAGCGATGCCTCGTGCTGGGGCCGCTCCACCACGCCCGCCAGGTTGAGTTCAGGGTCGGCCATGGCCAACGCCGCCAGGGTGCCGCCCATGCGGCCGCCCGCGCCCATGATGATCACATCGCACACGCTCATGCTCGTCCTCGCTCGTATCAAAGGGTTTCGCCCCGGATGAGGCGTTCGAATTCGTCCTGTGAGAGCACCTGTACACCAAGTGCTCTGGCTTTATCCAGCTTGGAGCCGGGGTCCACGCCAGCGACCAGATAGTCGAGCTTCTTGGAGACGGAACCCAGCACCACGCCGCCCAGCCCCTCCACCAGCGCCTGGGCCTGGCTGCGGCCCATGCCTTCGAGCGTGCCCGTGAACAGGAAGCGCTTGCCGGAAAGCGGCCTGGAGGCGGCGTCCGCCGCAAACTCCTCGGCCTTGCGCGGCCATAGCCCGCACTCCTTGAAGCTCTCCAGCAGGTGATGGTTGGCGGGGTTGTCGAAGAAAGCCCGGATGGCCCCGGCCACTTCCGGCCCGATGTCCGGCAGGGCCTGGAGGGTCTCCTGGTCCGCTGCGGCCAGGGCGTTCAGGTCGTCGAAGCGGGCGGCCAGGGTGCGCGCGGTCTGCGTGCCCACGTGGCGGATGCCCAGCCCGGCGATCAGCCTGGCCAGCGGGGCCTGGGTGCGGGTTTTCTCGATGGAGGCCAGCATGTTCTCGGCCAGCTTTTCGCCCATGCGCTCCAGGGGCATGAGATCATCCATGCGCAGGCGGAAGATGTCCGCCGGGGACTTCACCAGCCCCTTGTTGACCAGAACCTCTATCCAACGCTTGCCCAGGCCCTCGATGTCCAGCCCGGACTTGGAGACGAAGAATATGATGGACTGCACCAGCACCGCCGGACAGGAGAGGTTCAGGCAGCGCCAGGCCGCCTCGCCCTCCAGTCGCTTAACGGGCGAGCCGCAGGCCGGGCAGGTGGGCGGGAAGGTGAATTCCTGCGCGCCTTCGGGCCGCTTCTCCAGCACCGGGCGCACCACCTCGGGGATCACGTCGCCCGCGCGCTGCACCACCACGGTGTCGCCAGCGCGCAGGTCCTTGGCGCGGATTTCGTCCTCGTTGTGCAGCGTGGCCCGCGAAACCGTGACCCCGGCCACCTGCACGGGTTCGAGCATGGCCACGGGAGTGAGCACGCCCGTGCGCCCCACCTGCACCTCGATGCTCCTGAGCACAGTCTCGGCCTGCCTGGGCGGGAACTTCCAGGCGATGGCCCAGCGGGGGGCCCTGGCCGTGAACCCGGCCTCGCGCTGCCACTCCAGGGAGTCCAGCTTGACCACCATGCCGTCGATCTCGAATGCCAGCTCGTCGCGCGTGGCTTCCAGCTCCTTGTAGAAAGCCTCCACCCCTGCGGCGTCCACCGCCCTGCCCTGCTCCGCCACGGTGAAGCCCAAGGCGGCAAGGCCGCGCATGGCGGCGGAATGGGTGCTCCAAGGCGGGACCAGCAAGGGCCAGCTCGTCTCGCCCAGGCCGTAGGCGAAGAAGCGCAGCGGCCTGGAGGCGGTGATCCGCGAATCCAGCTGCCGCACGGAGCCCGCGGCCGCGTTGCGCGGGTTGGCGAAGACCTTGGCCCCGGCCTCGTCCTGGGCGGTGTTGAGGGCGTGGAAATCCGCCTTGGTGATCACCACCTCGCCGCGGACCTCCAGCAGGCTGGGCACCGGAAGCCCCGCCTTGCGGGCGGCTTCGCGGATGTCCAAGGGCAGGGAGCGCACCGTGCGCATGTTGTCCGTGACGTCCTCGCCCACCTCGCCGTCGCCGCGCGTCAGGGCGCTCGTGAGCACGCCGCCCTCGTAGATGGCCTCCAGGGCCAGGCCGTCGAACTTGGGGTCCGCCCAGAAGCTGAACTCCCGGTCCGGGAGCACGCGGGCCAGGCGCTCCACGAAGGCGCGCCAGTCCTCCTCGGTCAGGGCGTTGTCCAAACTGTACATTCTCTGGCGGTGCGGCCTGGAGGCGAATTCCCTGGCCACGGCCCCGCCCACGCGCCGCGTGGGGGAGTTGGGGTCGTCCAGCTCGGGGTGCGCGGCCTCGATGGCCTGCAACTCGCGGAAGAGCGCGTCGTACTCGGCGTCGCTGATCTCCGGGGCGTCCAGTACGTAGTAGAGCCTGCTGTGGCGCTCCAGTTGGGCCCGGAGCTCCAGCGCGCGGGCACGGGCGTCGGTTGCGGTGTCGGTCATGCGTAGGACTCTTTGTTCAAGGCGGTCTTGCCGTTGAATATGATCTGCCACAGCCGCTCGAAGGCGTGGCCTGTATTGCGTTCGTCCTCGGGGTCGGCCTCCACCAGGCTCAGGGCGAAGGCGTAGAACTCCAGGGGCCGGGCCAGGATGCGCCTGCGGGAGACGAAGAACAGCCCGGCCGGGGCCGTGGCCAGAAATGATTCGGGAGCATCCCCAGCGAAGAGCGCGGCGTAGACCTCGCCCACGGGGATGTCCCGCCCCCAGCCCTTCCAGCGCCCCTTGCCCTCGGGGTCGCGCATGGCGTGGGGCCTGCCCAGCCTGTCGCACTTGAGCTTGTACCAGGCGAAGCCGGTGAATTGCGCGTCCAGGCGCACATTCTGTGCGATGCGTTCGCGCAGGGCGTTCACGTCCGCGCCCTCGCCCATGTGCCGGAACGGGTCGGCTTGCAGGAAAACGGTGAAATCCGCAAGCCTATCGTAATTCCTGACGATGTGCGTCAAGTAGGTGTGTGTCTCTCGGCCGATGTTGGGCAGGGCCAGGAGGCCGGGCTGGCCAGACTTGTCATAGACCAGCGCCTCGAAGCCCAGCGCATCCACCCAGGCCACGTCCTCCCGCCAGCGGGCCACGACGACCTGCACCGTCTGGCCGTCGGGGCTCATGTCAGGTCTTTCTGCATGGCGGTCAGGCTGTGCCTGTTGCCCACCAGGATGAGCGTGTCCCCGGCTTCCAGCACGGACTGGGGCTGCGGGTTGAACAGCAGCTTTCCGTCGGGCTTCTTGATGCCGATGACGATGATGTTGTAGCGCTGCCTGAGCTGGGAGGAGATGAGGTCCTTGCCGGCCACCGGGGATTCGGGCGCGATGGTCAGCTGCTCCATCTGCAGGTCCTCGATGTCGCCGCGCATGGCCAGGTCCATGAAGCCGAGCACCGTGGGCCGCAGCACGGACTGCGCCATGCGCATGCCGCCGTAAAGGTGCGGGAAGAGCACCTGGTTGGCCCCCGCGCGGGTGAGGCGCTGGGAGTGGTCCGGGGCGTCGCTGCGGGCCACGATGAAGATGTCGGGGTTGATCTGGCGCGCGGTGAGCGTCACGTAGACGTTGGCGGCCTCCTCGCTGAGCGCGGAGACCAGAGCCTTGGCACGCTTGAGCCCCGCGGCCAGGAGCATCTCGTCCTTGGTGGCGTCTCCGGCCACGTAGGGGATGTTCTTGCGCTGAAGCTCCTCGATGAGCGCGGGCGTGCGCTCCACCACCACCACGTCCTGGCCCTCGGCCAGGATTTCCTGGGCCACGATGGAGCCGATGCGGCCGTAGCCGCAGACGATGGTGTGCCCCTGCATCTTGTCTATGGCGCGTCGCATCCACCGCCTCCCGAAAATGTTTTGCAGATGCCCCTCGATGACCAGTTGCACGATGGCGCCCGCGAGATAGAAGAACGTGCCCACTCCCGTGAGGATCACCAGGGAGGCGATCACCCTCCCCGCTTTGCTCAGGGGGTGGACCTCGCCGTAGCCCACCGTGGAGAGGGTGATGATCATCATGTACACGCTGTCGAAGAGGTCCCAGCCCTCAACGTGCATGAAGGCCAGTGTGCCGCAGGTGAAGATGCTGACCACAGAGGCCAGGCCCGCCAGCACCGGCCAGAGCACGCCGAGCTTGCGGCGCAAGCCCCAGAAGCGGCTGCGGATGCGGCTTATGCGGCGCCCCTTCATTTCTTGCCGCCTTGCAGGGCCGCGATGGCGTCGCGCAGTTCGGCGGCGCGCTCGAAGGCCAGCTCCTTGGCGGCGGCCCGCATGTCGCGCTCGAGGCGCTTGAGAAGCTTCTCCACGGTTTCCTCGTCCCTTGCCTGTTCCATGATCTCGTCCACGAAGCTCTCGCCCTTGCGTTTCGGGGCCTTCTCGGCCTTGCCCTGCGTGTAGATGGCGTCGAGCACGTTGTCGAGATCCTTGATGATGGTGCGCGGCGTGATGCCGTGCTCGAGGTTGTGAGCCAACTGCTTGGCGCGCCTGCGGTCGGTCTCCTCCATGGCTTCGCGCATGGAGCGCGTCACCTGGTCGGCGTAGAGGATGACCCTGCCCTCGATGTTGCGTGCCGCGCGCCCGAAGGTCTGGATCAGGGAGCGGGCGGAGCGCAGGAAGCCCTCCTTGTCGGCGTCAAGGATGGCCACCATGGACACCTCGGGGATGTCGAGGCCTTCGCGGAGCAGGTTGATGCCCACCAGCACGTCGAACTCGCCCGCGCGCAGGGCCTGAATGATGGCCACGCGCTCCAGGGTGTCCACGTCGGAGTGCAGATAGCGGGTGCTCACGCCGTAGGTGTTCAGGTAGTCGGTGAGCTCCTCGGCCATGCGTTTGGTCAGGGTGGTCACCAGCACGCGCTCCCCGGCGGCCGCGCGCTTTTTGCACTCCGAGAGCAGGTCGTCGATCTGGCCCTGGGTCTTGCGCACCTCCACCTGGGGGTCCAGCAGGCCGGTGGGACGGATGATCTGCTCCACCACGAGGCCCTGGGCGCGCTCCAGCTCCCAGGGGCCGGGCGTGGCCGAGACGAACACGGCCTGGCCGATGCGGCTCTGGAACTCGTCGAAGTTGAGCGGCCTGTTGTCCAGGGCCGAGGGCAGTCGGAAGCCGTAATCCACCAGGGTTGATTTTCTTGAGCGGTCGCCGTTGTACATGCCGGCAACCTGCGGCACCGAGATGTGGGATTCGTCCATGAACAGGATGAAATCCTTGGGGAAATAGTCGATCAGGGTAGCCGGGGGCTCACCAGCCTTGCGCCCGTCCAGGTGGCGGGAGTAGTTCTCGATGCCGTTGCAGTAGCCCAGCTCCTCGATCATCTCCAAGTCGTAGAGGGTGCGCTGCTCCAGGCGCTGGGCCTCCACCAGGCGGTTGTCGCGCTTGTACTCGATCAGGCGCTCGCGCAGCTCGTCGCGGATGTCGCTCATGGCCCGGGTCAGGTTGTCGCGGTCCGAGACGTAGTGCGAGTTGGGGAAGATCACGGTCTTGGGGAGGTTGCGGATCACCTCGCCGGTGAGGTGGTCGGTCTCCAGCACGCGCTCCAGTTCGTCGCCGAAGAACTCCAGGCGCAGGGCGCGCTCCCGGGCGTAGGCCGGGATGATCTCCAGCACGTCGCCGCGCACGCGGAAGGCGCCTCGGTGCAGGTCGTAGTCGTTGCGCTCGTACTGCACCTCCACCAGCTTGCCGATGACCTCCTCCATGGAGATGTTCTGGCCCTCCTCCAGCGGCAGCACCATCTTGGCGTAGTACTCGGGCGAGCCCAGGCCGTAGATGCAGCTCACCGAGGCCACGATCACCACGTCGCGCCGGGTGAGCAGTGCATGGGTGGCGGCGTGCCGGAGCTTGTCGATATCCTCGTTGATGGAGGAGTCCTTTTCGATGTAGGTGTCCGTACGCGGGAGGTAGGCTTCCGGCTGGTAGTAATCGTAGTAGCTGACGAAGTACTCGACTGCGTTGTTGGGGAACAGCCCCTTGAATTCGTTGAAGAGCTGCGCCGCGAGCGTCTTGTTGGGGGCCATGATCAGCGCGGGCCGCCCCGTGCGTGCGATGACCTGGGCCATGGTGAAGGTCTTGCCGGTGCCCGTGGCTCCCAGCAGAACCTGTGCGGGCAGGCCGGCATCAAGGTTGGCGGTCAGCTCGTCGATAGCCTGGGGTTGGTCTCCCTGAGGCGAAAAGGGGCTGACCAGCGTGAACTCGGATTGACTTTTGTCCTGTTTTCTCAAATCTATCCCCTCGCGACGGCGCGAACATCTTTCTAAGGCCTCGCGGGCCATAAAACAAGCGCGGAGGGCAACCATGCTGATCGACATCGTCCCTGCACAGGAACGGCTCCCGGTGGACCGGGCCTGGTCCGTCTCCATCGTGATAAAGAGCTTCAAGGGCCGCAAGGACGTGGAGGTCCACCTTTTCCGCCCCGAATGGGACGACCTGGAAGAGGATTCCTACGACTGGAACCATGTGCTGGGCGACCCCATGCACCCCGACATGGACGCCGACATGGCCTCCGGCCGCAAGCTGGTGATGGAGTCCTTCACGGCCGAGGAGCGGGACCAGATGGTGGCCTACTTCCAGGAGCGCTACGCGGACAAGCTGGACGCCATCCGCTCCTGCACGATCGACTTCCCCGTACCCCTGGGCATTCCCGCCCTCTCCGACTTGCCCGAGGGCAAGGACGTTGGCTTCGTGCTCTTCGACAAGATCCCCAACTACACCCTGCCCTTCCCCGTGCGCGGCTTCTTCGACCTGAGCCAGCACGCGCCCATCGTCGAGGTGGACCAGAAATGAGGAACGTCTGCGTCTTCCTGGGCTCCAATCCGGGAAAGTCCCCGGCCTACGCCGAGGCCGTGGCCGAAGCCGGGCGCACCCTGGCCGAGCGCGGCATCGGGCTGGTGTACGGCGGGGCCAAGAACGGGCTCATGGGCGTGCTGGCCAATGCCGTGGCCGACGGCGGCGGGCGCGTGGTGGGCGTGTTGCCAGGATTTTTGAAGGCTAAGGAGCTGGCCTTCGACCGGCTGACCGAGATGCACGAGGTGGACACCATGCACGAGCGCAAGGCCAAGATGGCCGAGCTCTCGGACGGCTTCGTGGCCATGCCCGGCGGCCTGGGCACCCTGGAGGAGTTCTTCGAGGTGGCCACCTGGGGGCAGCTGGGCCTGCACGCCAAGCCGGCCGGACTGTGCAACGTGCTGGGTTATTACGACAAACTGGCAGGATTTCTGGACAACATGGTGCAGGAGGGCTTCGTGAAGCCCGTTCACCGGGAGAATCTGCTCCAGGCGGACAGCTTCCCTGCCCTGCTGGAAATTATGGTCGGATTTAAGCCGGTGGTCGCTGGAAAGTGGTTCGGAATCGAGAAAAGTTGATACCCCTATCGAATAAATGATAGGAGAAGCCGCCAGGAACGTGGTTCCTGGCGGCTTTTCTTTTTTTTCACACAGAGATTGATAGCCATTTTCTACAACTTCGCACAACATGACTACCATCAAGGGATATTCTCATGAATCCATTCAAATTTAGCGTCTCGCTGCGTTTCTGGAGCAAATCGATTGATTGCATAGAGATAGCGAATGTAATATTGCTCCAGCCAGACATTAGTCACAAAGCTGGAGAGCAGCGGAAAACGCCTAAGGGTACACTCTTGGATGGCATCTATAAAGAGAACTATTGTGTTTTCAGAATAGAGAGACAAGATGATGAAGACCTCAGTGAACTACTCGAACGGATCGCAGATGATCTTCTGCCCTACAAGGATCTCTTTGACCGAGTGCGAGATGAGGGAGGAGTAGCTGAATTCTTCATTGGCTGGTTCACCTCAGGAAATAGTGGAGATATTTTTAACCATCAGTTGCTGCAAAAGCTCGGCGAGCTATCCATCGATCTGTCGTTTGATGTGTATGGAGATTGAAAAACTACCGGCTAACCCCGCAGCATACTCCCACCGGCTGTTGCCACTTCTTTAAAAAACAAAGCCTGGTGCCGGTAACACCGGCGCCAGGCTTTCTTATCTCTTGGGCAAATGCAGCCAGCTTAAACCAAGCTACTGCTTCTTCGCCTTGCTCTGCTCCAGCGCCTGGTCGATCAGGTGCTTGAACCCTTCCAGGGTGGGCACGCCGGGCAGGGGCTCGCCGTTGATGAAGAACGTTGGCGTGCGGTCCACGCGGGCGTTGTCCGCGTCCTGAACGCTCGCCTCCACTGCGGCCTTGTACTTGTCCGTGCTCAGGCACTGCCCGAAGGCCTGGGCATCAAGCCCAAGCTGCTGGGCGAACTGCTTGAGCAGGTCGTCGGGCAGGTCGCCCTGGGCGGCGTACAACAAGTCCTGGTAGTCCCAGAACTTGCCCTGGTCCGCGGCGCAGCGGGCGGCCTGGGCGGCCCGCGCCGCGTAGGGGTGCATCTGCAGCGGGAAATCCTTGAAGATCCAGCGCAGGCGGCCTTCGTACAGGGGGCGCACCTGTTTGATGCTCTCGTGAACCCTCTTGCAGCCGGGGCACTGGTAGTCCGAGAACTCCACCACGGTCACGGGGGCATCGGCGGGCCCCAGCACGTACCGCGGGTCGATGGGCAGCCTGGCGATGTCCGGCTTGGGTTGGGGGGCCGCCTGGGCCGCCTGGGCCGGGGCCTTGGGCACGGGGCGCGCCAGCCCCTGCTGCACGAGGATGAAGGACAGCAGCGCCAGAGCCAGCATCTGCCAGAAATGGCGGCTGCGGAACACGAAAGCCGCGCTCAGCACCACGAACACGCCGTTGGCGATGCAGAACACGCACGGGGCCTTCATGGCGATGAGGGTGCGGGCCAGCTCGGCCTCGAAGCCGAGTCCCGCGCCCACGATCCATACGGCGGCCGGCGGAAAAAAGTACACCGACGCGCACAGAAGCGCGAAATAGGCCGCGCCGAGCACCCACAGCGGGTATCCCAGCAGAGTAAATCCCAGGGTCTGCTTGCAGCCGTCAGAAAACGCGGCGCAGAGCTGGGCGAACATGCCGTAGCTCTCGTACATGCCCGAGAGCACGGCCACGGCCGCGCCCGCAAGGCACAAGAGCGCCACCGCGCGCGTATTGACGTCCTCTCCCTTACGCGAGGTATCTCTCCCTATCAGCAGCGCCGACATGCACACACTCCTCAGGTTTTTCTCGTGAAACGGAACACCACGTCAGCGCCGTTCTCCACAATCTCCATAATCCATTGGCCATACATGGACGCAAGCTCCCAGAAGATGGGCGCCTGCGAGGGTTTGCCCCACACCTCCACGACACTGGCCTGAACAAACCGGAGGTGCCACCCGACCTCCGCGCCTACGCCTCAACACGTGCGGCGAACATCAAGAGCGATCGTCACGGCTTCCATCCAAACGCTCCTTCACGCATTGCGGATCGCTCCACCACGCGGGCGCGGCCCAGGGGCCTGGCCCCGAAGGCTGGGCGCAGGCCGTGCGCGCCAGGCGGGTGAACTCCACCCGGGGTATTTCCCGCGCGCCAAGGCGCATCACATGCGGGGTGGCCTGCTGGCAATCCATAAAGTAAAACTTCAAGTCTTTCAGGAGCCACATCAGGTGCACGAAGGCCACCTTGGAGGCATGCCCCACGGTGTGGAACATGGATTCCCCGAAAAACGCCCTGCCAACGCCCACCCCGTATATGGCACCCACCAGCCGGCCGTCCAGTCTGCATTCCACGCTGTGGGCATATCCCTCGCGGTGCAGGCGCGCGTAGGCCCGGATCATGTCGTCCGTGAGCCAGGTTCCGGCCTGTCCGGGCCGGTCCACGATGGCGCAGGCGCTGATGACGGCCTGGAAATCGGTGTCCACCGTGACCTCGAAGGGGTGGTTGCGCAGATAGCGCCGGAACCGCCTGTCCAGCGTGAGCCAACGCGGGGTGATGATGGGGCGGGGATCGGGCGACCACCACAGGATGGGGTGGTCCTCGTTGTACCAGGGGAAGATGCCGTTGCTGTAGGCGGCGAGCAGCCGCCTGGGGCTCAGGTCGCCGCCCACGGCGAGCAGGCCGCCCGGATCGGCGTTCTCTGGGTCCGGGAAGACCGTCGAGGACGACAACAGGGTGATCACCGCGCACCCCGGGCCGGAAGAGCGCCGACCACGAACCCGCATCCTACGGACATGAGCCCTATTTGGCCGGCTTGGCGGCCAGGACCTCCAGAACGTTGCCGGGCCGGACCACGGCAGTGATCTGCAGGCGTACGTTGACGAGATCCTTGGGGTGGAAGCACAGGTCGTCCATGCAGCCGAAAATCCTGCCGTCGTCGGAGCGGAAGCGGGAGCAGTAATACAGCGGGTCCTCCGCGCCCTCCCAACTGGAGCTGGAGCGCGAGCGCACGCAGCCCTCGAAGCGCCCGGTCAGCTTCACCTGCTGGAGTTCCGGGTCGTACCCCTCGAAGAACACCCCGGAAAGATAGGGGATCTCGGAGGCGCTGCCGCCGTAGACCTCCGTGACGGTCATGCGCACGCTGGCCGTGGTGGCCTTGATGGCGAAGCTCTGGGGCTTGGGGGAGTCCTTGAGGGTGATGGTCTGCTTGCCGCCGTTCGAGAACTGAAGGGTCACGGCCCTGACGCGGCCCTGGCGCTTGAACTCTGCGGAGTCGCCCCAGCCGTTGACCACGGTCAGGCGAGTCACCACGTTGGGCTTGCCGAAGTCGAACTCCATCCACTGGCCCACGGCCACGCCGGTGGTGTTCTCCTTGCGGGTGAGCGCGGAGAGTTTCTCGGCGGATTCGCCCGTGCCCGAGGCGTTGATCTGGTAGGCCAGCGGCAGTGACACGTTGCCCTGGGCCCAGGCGGCCGGGGCCATGAGAGCGAGGAGCAGAAGCAGGACGAGTGTGCGCATGGTATCCCGTGGCTAGTAGAGGTTTGCCATCTCTGGCGAGTGGTACAGGAATTCCACCCGGCGGTTGATGGAGCGGTTCTGGTCGGAAGTGTTGGGCGCGATGGGCTGGCTGTCCGCGTAGGCGGCGGCCTTGACGCGCGTGGAGGGAATGCCGCCCTTCTCCACGATGTAGCGCACGCAGGACGCCGCGCGCATGGCCGACAGTTCGAACTTGGACATGCCGTTGCCGGATTCGGCGTCGTCGGTGTGTCCGCGCACCACCAGGTCCACCTTGATCTTCTTGAGCACGCCCACCACGTCGTCCAGCAGTTTGTAGGCCTCCGGCTTGAGCTGCGGAGAGCCGGGCTGGAACATGACCGCGTTGTTGACGTGCAGCAGCACCCCCACCTTGTCCGAGCTGATGCCGGAGTTCTGCTTCAGGTTGGGGTTGTTGTCCATGAGCTGCTTGATCATCAAGGCGACTTCGTACTTGTACTTCTCCTCCTGGGAGAGTTTGAACTGGGGAGTGCCCTGGGTGCTGTCCTTGGCGACGTAGGTGGGCAGGACCGCAGTCTCCTGCGGCTTCTCGCGCTTGGGGAGGTCCTGGTCCTGGAAGAACATGGCGATCTGCTCCTTCACCTGGGGCTTGAGCGCCATAGTCAGCCACAGAAGGAGGAACAGGGCCATCATGGCCGTGACGAAGTCCGCGTAGGCGACCTTCCAGCTGCCTCCGTGGGGGGCGGCGTGGCCTTCCTCTTCGCGTTTGATGATTATGGGAGCCGGTTTGTTTTTGGACATCAGACACCTGGGGGGCGCGTGGCGCCCCTAAGCGGCACCGCCCCAGGCCCGCCTGGCCCGGCGGCGGAAACGGTTTCCGAATTCGCTGGAGAACATATGCAGCCGCAGTGAAAAACGCAACGTCAGCCTTTGACCACCTTGCCCCAATCCTTCAGGAAGGTCTCGAGGCCGCTCTCCGTCAGGGGGTGCTTGGCCAAGTCCTTGAGCACGGCGAAGGGCACCGTGACCACGTCCGCGCCCAGCAGGGCCGCGCGCACCACATGCAGGGGGCTGCGCACGCTGGCCACCAGCACCTGGGTGTCCAGGTCGTAGTTGCGGAAGATGGAGAGCACCTCCTCCACCATGCCCATGCCGTCGCCGCCGATGGCGTCGATCCGGCCTACGAAGGGGCTGACATAGGTGGCCCCGGCCTTGGCCGCCATGAGCGCCTGCAGGGGCTGGAACACCAGGGTCACGTTCACGGCCACGCCAGCCGACTTGAGCTGGCGCACGGCCTTGAGGCCCTCCAGGATCATGGGAATCTTCACCACCACGTTGGGCCCGAAGGAGATGAGGTCCCTGGCTTCGGCCAGCATGGCCTCGGCCGTGGTGCCCACCACCTCCAGGCTGACCGGGCCGGGGCATTCCTTGCAGATTGCCTGGGCCACCTCGCGCCAGTCGCCCTTCTCCTTTGAGAACAGGGTGGGGTTGGTGGTCACTCCGTCGAGCAGCCCCATGTCCGCCGCGGCCTTGATCTCGTCAAGGTTGGCGCTGTCCAGAAAGAATTTCATGGGATCACCCCTTGTTGTCGTTGGAGCCGGACCGCAGCTGCCTGATGTAGGCGTCGCGGCACTCGTAGCTGCAGAAATGCCGGGTCTGGCCGTCGATGCTGGCCTGGACGGAATCCTCCGGGGAGACGTAGGCCCCACAGGCAGGGTCCTTGACCATCTCCCCCTTGGCGATAAGGGTTTCGCGTTCCTGCTTGGCTTCTTCCTTGCGACGTTTCGAGTCGCCCATGAACATTTTCCAGAGCATGAAGGCCGCCGCGGCGGCTATGATGAACTTCCACATGGATGGGGAATCCTTTGAATCAGGCGTTCAGAAGATGATAGTGCCTGAATGGGAAAATGACAAATCCCCAAGCCTTTCATCCGGCACCAATTCGGGGGCGACCTCCCGCAAGGGCAGCAGCACGAAGGCGCGCTCCCACATGCGCGGGTGCGGCAGGATCATGGCGGGGTCATCGCTCCGTTCGTCCCCGAAGAGCAGCAGGTCCACGTCCAGGATGCGCGGCCCCCAGCGGCGCTCCATGACACGGTTGCGCCCGAGCCGGGCCTCCAACTCCATCAGCGCGGAGAACAGCGATCTTGCCGTGACCTCCGGGGCGCATTCCAGGCGCACCACCATATTGGCGTACCAGGGCTGGTCGGGCGGGCCCAGGGGGGCCGTTTGCCACAACCTGGACCGGGCGGCCACGCGCACGCCGGGCAGAAGTTCATCCAGGGCTCTAGCGCAGCGTTCGAGGGCCCTGGCGGGCTCGCCCAGGTTGGAGCCCAGAGCGACGAAAGCCGGCCTCCAGCCGCGCCGGGATGGGGCGCGGACCGGAAGGCCGGCTGAATGCGCGGGCTCCCCTTGCAATGGGGAGCCCGGATCGTTCGGTTCGTGCAAGGCCAGTTGCGCGGCCCTACATCTTGGCCAGACGCGACAGGGCCTCTTCGATGCGGTCCTTGCCCACGGTCATGGCGATGCGGAAATAGCCCTCGCCGGCCTGGGGCATGCCGAAACCGTTGCCGGGGGTGACTACCACGCCCGTCTCCTGCAGGACCTTGGTCACGAAGGCCTTGGTCTCGTGGCCCTGGGGCACCTTGCACCAGGCGTAGAAGGTGGCTTCCGGCTCCCGGCAGGAGATGCCGATCTTCTTCAGGCCCGCCATGAGGATGTCGCGGCGCTCCTTGTAAATGGCGCGGAACTTCTCGGCGTAGGGGTCGCCATGCTGAAGCGCGGCGATGCCCGCCTCCTGCACGGCCTGGAAGATGCCGGAGTCCACGTTCTCCTTGATCTTGCCCAGGCCCTTGACCAGCCCGGCGTTGCCCACGGCCATGCCGATGCGCCAGCCGGTCATGTTGTAGGTCTTGGAGAGGGAGTGGAACTCGATGGCCACGTCCTTGGCGCCGGGAATCTCGAACACGGAGATCGGCTTGTTGGCCGGGTTGTAGTACATCTCAGTGTAGGCCGCGTCGGCAACCACGATGGTGTTGGTGGCCTTGGCCTTGGCGATCAGCTTCTCGTAGAAGCTCCTGGGCACGCAGGCCGAGGTGGGGTTGTTGGGGAAGTTGGTGAAGATCATCTTCGCCTGCTCCCACTCCTGGTCGGTCACGGAGTCGAGGTCGGGCAGGAAGTCGTTGTCCTCGCTCATGGGCAGGTACTTCACGCGGCCGCCCGCAAAGCCGGTGGCGATGCCGTACACGGGGTAGTTGGGCGTGCAGACCAGCACCAGGTCCCCGGGATTGACGTAGGCCAGGGGGAAATGGGCGATGCCCTCCTTGGAGCCGATGAGGGAAACGACTTCCTCGTCGGGGTCCAGGTCGACGGCGAAGCGGCGCTTGTACCAGTCAGCCACGGCGGCGCGGAAGGTGCGCAGGCCCACGTAGTCGGGGTACTGGTGGTTCTCGGGCTTCTTGGCCGATGCGTAGAGGGCCTCGATGATGAAGTCCGGGGTGGGCAGGTCGGGGTCGCCGATGCCCAGGCTGATGATGTCGACGCCGCGAGCCTTGACCTCTTTCTTGACGCGGTCGATCTCGGCGAAAAGGTACGGGGGCAGGGCCGCGATGCGGTCAGCCATCTTGAACTGGGACATGAGGAGACTCCTTGGAGCGATTGCGCGCTGGCGCAAGAAATGTAAGAAACGAGCCCAGGTCATAAAAAGAGGGCCTGTCCGGTGTCAATAAAAACCAATGCGTTGCGCGGCGCGCCACATCCCTGGGTGGACGCCTGGCTCGAACATCTGCTGGTGGTCAAGGGCCTCTCCGAGAACAGCCTGACCGCATACTCGCAGGATATCGTACATTTCCAGATATTCCTGGAGGAGCGCACGGCCAGCATGGAGGCTGTGAGCGACCAGACAATCTTCCTCTACCTGATGTTTTTGCGCCAGAAAGGCCTGACCAGCCGCTCCCTGGCCCGCCACCTCTCCAGCCTGCGCAGCTTCTTCGCCCACGCCGTGAGCGAGGGTTGGCTGGCGGCGAGCCCCGTGGCCCTGGTGGAGGCCCCCAAGCTGCCCCGCACCCTGCCCGGCGTGCTCAACCGCGAGGAGGTGGACGCCCTGCTCGCCCGCCCGGACGTCAACACCAGCCTGGGCTTCCGCGACCGGGCCATGCTGGAACTGCTCTACGCCGCCGGGCTGCGCGTGAGCGAGCTCATCACCCTGCGGCCGCTGGATTTCGACGCCCAGGCCGGGGTGCTGCGCGTGATCGGCAAGGGCGACAAGGAGCGCCTGGTGCCCATCCACACCCTGGCGCAGGACCTGCTCTCACGCTATTCCCAGAACGTGCGCCCCGGCTTCAAGCCCGTGACGGACCTGCTGTTCCTGAACCGCTCCGGCAAGGGCCTCACGCGCCAGGGGGTCTGGAAGCTCATCAAGCGCTATGCGCTTGAGGCGGGCATCCGCAAGGAGATATCCCCCCACAGCCTGCGCCACTGCTTCGCCACCCACCTGCTGGAGGGCGGAGCCGACCTGCGCACCGTGCAGATGCTCCTGGGCCACGCCGACATTTCGGCCACCGAAATCTACACCCACGTCCAGGCCGACAGGCTCACGGCCGTGCACCGCAGCCACCACCCCCGCTCCAGGCCTTCAGCCCCCAAAAGCCCCAGAGAGGATTCATGACATCCAAGCCCCATCACGGCTTGGCCGCTCCCACGGTCATCACGTCCCACATCAACGCCGATTTCGACGCCCTGGCCGCCATCATCGCCGCCGGGAAGCTCTATCCCGGCGCGGTGCTCATCTTCCCCGGCAGCCAGGAGAAGAACCTGCGCAACTTCTTCATCCAGAGCGCCACCTACGTCTTCAACTTCAAGGCCTTCAAGGAGATAGACCCCACAACGGTGCGCACCCTCGTGGTGGTGGACACCAGGCAGCGCTCCCGCGTCTCCCACGTTGAGGCGCTGTTCTCCCAGCCGGAACTGGACATCCACCTCTACGACCACCACCCCGACACCGAGGAGGACCTCCAGGGCAGCGTGAGCGTGGTCAAACCGTGGGGCTCCACCACCACCATCCTCACGCACATGATCATGGAGAAGGGCATGAGCCTCACGCCCGACGAGGCCACCTTCCTGGCCCTGGGCATCTACGAGGATACGGGCTCCTTCACCTTCAACTCCACCACGGAGAAGGACTTCACCGCCGCCGCCTGGCTCAAGGGCCAGGGCATGGACATGGCCACCCTCTCCGAGCTGCTCACCCGGGAGCTTTCCGCCGAGCAGATCACGCTCATGAGCACCCTGCTGGAGAACTGCACCACCTTCGACGTCAACGGGGTGGAGGTGGTGCTCACCGAGGCCGTGCTGGACAACTACGTGGGCGACTTCGCCCTGCTGGCCCACAAGCTCATGGACATGCAGAACCTGCGCGTGCTCTTCGCCATGGCCCTGATGAAGGACCGCGTGCACCTGGTGGCCCGCTCCCGCACCCGCGACGTGGACGTGGGCCGCATCTGCGCCTCACTGGGCGGCGGGGGCCACGCCTTCGCGGCCTCGGCCTCCCTCAAGGACAAGACCCTGCCCCAGGCCAAGCAGGAGCTGCTGGCCCTGCTCTCCTCCCAGGTGAACCCCCAGATTCTGGCCTCCGCGCTCATGAGCCGCCCGGCCATCGTCATCACGGACGACCGCCCCCTCACCGAGGCCGCCGAGACCATGACGCACTACGGGCTCAAGGCCATGCCCGTGGTCGACGCCGAGGACAGGCGCTGCGTGGGCATCCTGGAGCACGACATCGTGGACAAGGCCGTGAAGCACGGCCTGGGCGCCTCCGCCGCCGGGGACTACATGATGCAGGGCGCGCACACCATCACCCCGCAGACCGACCTCTACCACATCACGGAGATCATCCTGGAGCAGCGTCAGCGCCTGATCCCCGTGGTGGAAGGGAGCGAGGTGGCGGGCGTCGTCACCCGCACGGACCTGATAAACGTGCTGGTGCGCGAACCCGCGCGCATCCCCGAGACGGTGGGGCCGGAGCGCAAGAGCGAGCGCAACATGGCCGGGGTGCTGCGCGAGCGCCTGCCCGGCAGGCTCTTCGCCCTGGTCAAGCGCGCCGGGGCCCTGGCGCAGGAGATGGGCTACGAGGCCTACGTTGTAGGCGGCTTCGTGCGCGACCTCATCCTGGGCCGGCCCAACCTGGACCTGGACCTGGTGGTGGAAGGCGACGGCATCCGCTTCGCCGAGGCCCTCTCGGCCGAGATGGGCGGCAGGATCAAGTCCCACCACAAGTTCAAGACGGCCGTGCTCATCCTGCCCGACGGCAACCGGGTGGACGTGGCCACGGCCCGCCTGGAATACTACGAATACCCGGCGGCCCTGCCCACGGTGGAGCTGTCCTCCATCAAGATGGACCTCTTCCGGCGCGACTTCACCATCAACGCCCTGGCCGTGCACCTCTCCCCGGGGAGCTTCGGCAAGCTGGTGGACTTCTTCGGGGCCCAGCGCGACATCAAGGAGCGTGTCATCCGGGTGCTGCACTCCCTCTCCTTCGTGGAGGACCCCACCCGCATCCTGCGCGCCATCCGCTTCGAGCAGCGCTTTCAGTTCCGCATCGGGGCGCAGACCGAGCGGCTGATCAAGAACGCCATCGCCAACAACTTCGTGCACAAGCTCTCGGGCGCGCGCGTGTTCCACGAGATCATCCACCTCTTCGAGGACGGCAACGCCCTGGCCTGCATCCGGCGCATGGACGAGTTCAAGCTGCTGGCCGCCATCCACCCCCTGCTGGCCCTCGACACCCGCAAGGACGAAGTGCTGGCCGAATCCGAGCGGGTCATCACCTGGTACCAACTGCTCTACATGGAGCCTTCGCCCGAGGTCTGGCGCATCTACTTTCTGGGCTTGTGCGCGGGCATGGAGGACGAGCAGGTATCCAGCGTTGCCGAGCGCCTGGGCTTCAACAAGCAGCGCGTGGAGGGTTTCCTTTCCCTGCGCCACTGCATCCGCAACATCGCCCAGTCCATCTACGAGTGGGACTACCGGCGCGGGCTGCACAGCGAGCTGTACTTCCTGCTTAAGGACCTGCCGCTGGAGGGGGTGCTGTATCTCATGGCCCGCCACCCCAAGGAGACGGTGCGCAAGGCCATCTCGCTGTTCCTGACCACACTGCGACCGCAGCGCGTGGACATCACCGGGCAGGACATCAAGAAGCTGGGCGTTGAACCCGGCCCCCTGTATGGCGAGATATTGCGCCGGGTGACGGCGGCCATGCTGGACGGAAGGGCCAGCTGCCGGGCGGACCAGTTGGAACTGGTCAGGAAACTGGCCGAGGGCAGCGAAGGGATGGGGGACCTGCGGGGGTTGGCGTGACGTACTCGTTCAGCGTGGTGATTCCGCCCTTACTGCTGCATAGAGCGAACACTATCCCCACTCTTGAGGAGTGCAATGAGTGATTTCATTTCTCGACAACAGGATGTATTGCGCAGGATCATACGTGAGTACAACACTGGAGCCAGAAGCCTTAATTCTCTGATTATAAACATCGAAACAGTGGCCAACTCCATCGGAAATCTGCGATTCTCAGAAGAAATATCTCCACTTATTCTGTCGATGGAACAGATTAATGCTGCCATGATTGAAGAGAATAGAACATTGACGGATCTTGAGCATGGTTCAGTTACTGAGCAGCTATTACGGCTGGAAGAATTGACGATGAAAATCAATCAATCCGCCAAAACATAAAAAAACATTGACGATACCTGTGATACGTTGCTGGTACAAGAGTCATCAAGTGAACATTTCCAACCATGAGTGACAGCATAGCGTTTCTATCAATCCTATCCGCCTGGGCGCTCCTGCACAGCCTGAGCATGTGCCAGGCCCTCAAGCGCGCGCTCATGGGCGCGCTGGGGGAGCGTTACGCCTTCTACCGGCTGGGCTTCACGGCGTTTTCCCTGGTCAGCTTCGGGGTCGCGCTGCTCATGCTGCCGAGGCTGGAGGGCGAAATCTACCATGTGCGCGGCCTGTTCGCCGCCCTGCTCTGGCTTGTGCGCCTTGCGGCCGCGGCCTTCTTCATCTGGACCTTCAAGGCTTTCGACCTGAGGGAATTCATCGGCCTGAGCCAGGCCAAAGCCTTCCCCAACGCCCGCCTGGGACAGGACGGCGAGTTCAAGGGCTCGCACGGATTGGCGATCTCAGGCGCCTACCGCTATGTGAGGCACCCCATGTATTTTGCTTCGATTGTGTACCTGTTCGCGGAACCGCACATGACGCTGGAAAGGCTGCTGTTCGCGGTGTTCGTGTCGGGCTACAGCCTGATAGGCTCCATATTCGAGGAGCGGCGGCTGGTGGAGAAGTTCGGGGAGGATTACAGGCGGTATCAGAAAGAGGTGCCGAGGCTCATTCCGCGCTTTTCACATCGCTAACCGGAAATCACGGGGCAACCGTTCCATTTACTTCCGTGTCGTTCTTTGCATCCGTCTTGTAGAGCCGCACCTTGCAGCATTTCCCATACGTCAAGCCGCTTGCGTACGGGCAAGGATCGTCGTCCAGCAGTTCCTTGCCGGGGTCGTAAATATCAAATTCGATCATGATGCCCCGCTGGCCCAAGGCTAACAAAGTTTCTGGTGGCAGTGTAATGCCTTCATTGCTTTCCGCCATGAAGAAGCCGACGAACAAATCAATTTCGTGCTCCTTGCGGAGAGCTTCCCACACGCTCAAATCCTGCGTGAGCTTGCCGAGCAGTTCCGCCACCTGCGCATCCAGGTCGGCGGGTTTGCGGTCCTCCGCCGAAAGAGTCCAAATGCTGTGCCTCCTGATCCACACACTCCCTGAGGCTTCACTCCGCCCCGTTTCACCTTTGGAGTGGGTGTAGGTCGGCTCGCAGCCCAGCATATGGGTGATGTACTGGGGACAAAAGAAATCCCCATGGACTCTCAGCGCGGCAACGGACTGATTTAGTGCAGGCATTTTCACGCTCCCTCTTTACGATGCGTGGGAGATGTCATTGTCCAGGCAATCGAAGTACTACCCGTCCTCGCCTCCATCACCGCCCTTCTCCACCTTCCCCGCCCGTGGGTGCGCGTGATCGTAAGCCTTGGTCAGTTGGGCCAAATTCAAATGCGTATACCGCTGCGTGGTGGAGAGCCGCTCGTGCCCCAGCAGTTCCTGCACAGCCCGCATATCCGCCCCTGATTGCAGCATGTGGCTGGCGAAGCTGTGGCGCAGCACGTGGGGGCTGATGGCCGTGGGCAGCCCGGCCTTGGCCGAGAGCGCCTCCATGATCCTGTTGGCCTGCCTGCGCTGCAGCGGCTTGCCCCGCGCCCCAAGGAACACCGCCTGCTCCGCCGGTTCGGGCGAGAAGGCGTGACGCACGGCCATGTAGCCGCGCAGGGCGTCCGTCGCCGTGTCGGAGAGCGGGGCCAGGCGCTGCTTGCTGCCCTTGCCCATGACCCTGGCGATGCGCGCGTTCAGGTCCAGATCGTTCAGCTTCATCCCCAGGGCTTCAGAGATGCGCAGCCCAGAGCCGTAGAGCAGCTCGGCCAGGGCCGCGTCGCGCACTGACTCAGGGTCGGCCTGGCTGGGCTGGGGTGCGTCCAGCAGGGCGAAGGCCTGGTCCACGTTGAGGCTCTTGGGGTGCGGCTTGGAAAGCTTGGGGTTGGCCAGCCCCTCCATGGGGCTCTTGGCGATCATGCCCCGGCGGATCAGGTGCTTGAAGAACCCGCGCAGGCTGGAAAGCCGCCGCGACATGGAGGTCTTGGCCTGTCTGGCGCGGTGCTGTTCCGCCAGGAACCCCTGGATATCCTTGCGTGAAATTGCCTTGGGCTCCGCAACCGTAAGGCTGCGGTTGTTCAAGTATCGCTCGAAGTATTGCAGGTCGTTTCGATAGGCGGCCAGGGTGGCCCCGGAATAGCCCTTCTCCACGGAGAGCCAGGCCAGAAAGCCCAGCGCCGTGTCCGGGAGGGGAGTTTCAGGAGAGTCGCTTGTCGAGGACATAGCAGCTCTTGGGGTTCTCCTTGGCCTTCTTCTTCAGGGTCATGGCGATCTGCGAGGCCTCGCCGTAGTGCTGGAGCCGCCCATTGACGTTGAGCACCACCGCGATGGAGATGGCCATGAGCGGGAAGGTGCGCATGTTGCCCTCCCGGTCCGTGGACTGGATGAACCCCCTGGCCCGGTCCTCCTCGTCGTAGAAGTGGGGCACGATGGAGTCGAAGTTCTCCACGATGCGCTGGCAGGCCAGCTCGATCTTGTCCGGCGGCAGGATGAACACGAAGTCGTCCCCGCCCACGTGGCCCACGAAGGAGCGCACCCCCGTGAAGCCCCGGATGGTGTTCACGATGATGCGCGCGCTCATCATCAGCACCTCGTCGCCGCGCGAGAAGCCGTATTTGTCGTTGAAACTCTTGAAGTAATCCAGGTCGGCGTAGGCCAGGGCGAAGTCCTCCCGGCGGTCGATCATCTCCTGGATGCGCTGGATGATGGAGGTGTTGCCGGGCAGCTTGGAGAGCGGGTTGGCGTCGAAGGCGCGGGAGGCCCGGGTAATGGTCAGGAAAATGCGCACCTTCATCCGCGCGGCGGAACTGGGCAGGATGAGGATGTCGTCCACCTCGGCGGAGCACCAGTCCGCGCCCTGGTCCAGGCTTTCCTCCCGGATGGCCAGGATCACAGGCAGCTGACGGTAGACGTTCTCGCTCTTGACCAGGTTGACCACGTCCAGGCCGGGCATGTCGGGCAGGTCGTGGTCCACGATGAGCAGGTCGGGCAGCTCGTTGAAGAGCACCTCGATGGCCCCCCTGCCCCGTTCGAAGTGGGTGATCTCAAGGTGACCGTCGCCCCAGAGGGCGCTCAGGGCATCTTTGAGCCCGGCGTCGGCGGAGAGCAGGTAGACCCGCTGGGGGCGCTGCAAGCGGCAGGAGTCGGCGTTCATGCTCAGGTGAAGCTCAGGTCCGCGAGGTCGAGGAACTTCTCGCTCAACTCGTCCAGCACGGCTTCGAGGTCGGCGGGCTTGAGCTTGAGTTTCTTGAGCGCATCGGGCTCCAGGTAGGGCACGTTGTCGTCCCCGCCGGAACCGTACTCGTACACGCGCACCAGAAAGTCGCCCAGATGCACGCAGCAGGCCACCTCGGGGTAGAGCCGCGCCAGTTGGGGCTTATGGTGGTAGCTCATGCCCTCCTTGATGGGGGGCGGCAGCTTCCAGTGGTCGGCCAGCCAGGCGTTCACGCGGTCGTGCCCGAAGCCCATGACGGCCTTCTCGGCCTCCAGGTAGCTCTTGTCCTGGGTCTTCACCAGGGCTTCCACCCCGGTCTTGAGTTCGGGCAGCTGCACGGAGGTGACCACCTTGCCCAGGTCGTGCAGGAGCCCGGCCACGGAGATGTCCTCCACGTCCTTGAGCCCGCACTGGCGCGCCACGGTGGAGCTGGCCAGGGCGCAACCCACGGAGTGCTCCCACAGCCCGACCATGGTCTGGTTCATGATGTCCATGACCGAGGTGCTCACGATCACGCCGCGCAGCACGTTGAAGCCCAGCAGCACCAGGGCGTGGTGGATGGAGCCGATGCGCCCGGGGAAGCCGTAGATGGGCGAGTTGACCATCTTGAGCACCTTGGCGGAGAGCACCTGGTCCATGGCGATGAGCTTGGCGATCTGTTCGGTGGAGGAGTCCGGGTCCTTGACGAGGCGCGACACCTCGTCGAGCACCTTGGGCAGGGTGGGCAGGTCCTTGGCGGCAAGGATCTGGTCCTTGCGTTCAAGCTTCAAGTCCTCGGCCATGCGAAACTCCTCCTGAGGGGGCGATACATCCTGCGGGCGGGCATCAGCCCTCGGCGGGCCCGGCCTTGGAGGCCACTTTCATCTTGAAATAGTGCTGCAGCAGCGCCTTGACCTGGTTCATCCATGGGTCCTGGGCGTGTTTGCGGAAGAGATGGTCCAGGCGCTGGAGCCGCTGGTCGTAGTTGGTGCCGGAGCTGACGCCCTCGGTCTGCACCGGTTCGCCCTCCACCACCACCTGGTCCACGCCCATCATGTCGAACTTGTCCAGCAGGGCCTCGGTGAGCTCCGTGCCCTGAGCGGCCACGACCATGCCGTCCGCGCGGGCCACGGGCTTGGCCAGCACGTAGCCGGGCTTGGCCAGGTTCAGGGGTATCTTCTGCATCGGGCGGGGACTCCTTGCTGCGATCAGGCGCTGAGATAGTATCCGCCGGGCAGTCTGCGCACAACCCCTTTTAGTTCCAGCAACACCAGCGTCCTGCTCATCTCAGCGGCGTCGCGCCCGAAGGCGCGGCAGAGCGCGTCGATGTGGGTCGCGCCCATGGCGGCCAGATGTCCCTGGAGATCGCGCTCGAAGGGCGTACCCGGGTCCGGCGGCGTATGGGTTGGCGCGGGCTGCCGCGTTTGCACTGTGCGAGCGCCCTTTTTGGCTTTCGGAGCGGCGGGGGCTTCCTTGGCGAGGAGGCTCAGGCGCTCCTGCCCGGGCTTGGGCGCCGGCGCGCCCTGGGGCCGCCTGCGCTCCTCCAGGTGGGCCTCCAGCTGCGGTTTGAGCTCCAGCAGGATGTCCTGGGCGTCATGCACAAGCTTCGCGCCCTTGTTGATGATCTCGTGGCAGCCCCGGTAGCTCTTGAGCGACACGGGCCCAGGCACGGCGAATACCTCCCTGCCCTGCTCCATGGCCAGGCGCGCCGTGATCAGGCTGCCGGACTTGGAATGCGCCTCAACCACCAGCACCCCCAGGGAGAGCCCGCTGATGATCCTGTTTCGCAGGGGGAAATTGGCCGCCAGCGGCTTGGTGCCCGGCGGGAACTCGGAGAGGATCAGCCCCCTGGAGGCCAGGTCCTTCCAGACGTCGCGGTTGGAGGCCGGATAGATGAGGTCAGGCCCGGTGCCCATGACCGCGATGGAGCTGCCCGCCCCGGAGAGCCCGGCCATGTGGGCCTGACGGTCTATGCCCAGGGCCAGCCCGGAGACGACGGTCACGCCTGATTCGGCCAGGTCGAGTGAGATGCGCTGGGCCAGCTCCAGCCCGTAGCGGGAGCAGTCCCGCGAGCCGACCACGGCCACGCAGGGGTTGTCCAGCAGGGCCGTATCGCCCAGACAGTACAGGAACACGGGGGGATCGGGGATCTCGCGCAGGCGGCGGGGGTAGCGCGGATCGCTCCAGAGCAGCGTGGGGACGCCCTTCTCCTCGGCGTTGCGCAGCTCGGCTTCGGCCGCACCCCGCCAGGATTCGGCCAGAAAGCCCTGACACTGGGAGCTGTTGGCCAGGCCGCGTTCATTCCAGCCCCGGCACCGCCGGACGGCCTCGGAGGCGCAGCCGTAGGCGTCCAGCAGCTTCCTGGCCGTGCGGGGCCCCAGCCCCGGCGCATGCTTGAGGCTGATGCTGGCCCAGAGCTCTTCTCGGGCGTCTGTGGTCACGCCGGTGCTACTGGCCAAGCTGTTTGAGTTTCTGTTTGGCCTTGGCCGCGAAATCGGACTTGGGGTGCTCGTCCACCAGCAGCTTGAGGTGGAAGACGGCGTTGGATTTGTCCCCCAGGCGCTCGTAGGCCTCCGCGATGCGGTAGAGGGCCTCCTCGGCCTTGGGGTCGCTGGGGAAGCGGACGGTGACTTCCTTCAGGGAGAGGATGGCCTGGTTGTAGCTCTTGTCCGCGATGTAGCTCTCGCCGATCCAGTAGAGGGCTTCGGGGGCCTTGGGGGAGTTGGGATACTTGGCCAGGAAGTCGTTGAACTTGCGGCGGCCCTCCTCGCTTTTATTGGCCGACACGGCGCGCAGGGCGTCGGTGTAGAGCGTTTGCTCCTCCATGCCGGGCGATGCGGCGGGCTTGGCGCTCACGGAAGGAGCGGCCGCAGGGGCCGCGCCAGCGGGCATGGGCGCGGGAGCCTTGGCGGGCTTGGCGGCGGACTGATCCATTGGCACGGGCTGGCGCGGCTGCGCCGGGGCTGCGGGAGCAACAGTATTGGATGCGGGGCGTGAGGCGGCTCCATCGTCCAGGGAGACCACTGGCGGTTTGAGCGCCAGGGGCTGCGGCTGAGGCCCGGCCTGGGGTGCGGACACATGGGATGCCGGTGGCGGGGTCAGAGGCTGCGGCTGGCTCATTGAGGCAGGAGCCGGCGCAGGCGTCGGAGCGGCCGCGGGTGCCTGCTGGGGTGCCCCCTGCGCCAGGGAGGCATAGGGAATGACCTGCCCGGCCACCAGGGGCTGCCTGCCGGAGACGGTGCGCACTGTGGCCTGGGGAGCGGCGGCCTCCTGGACCTTGGCGGACTTGTGGGCCGGGGCCTTGCCGGAGGAAAGGCGGTCGAGCCGGTCGGCGATGTCGCGCAGGCGCATGTCGAGCTCGGCGTCGCGCAGGCGCTGCTGCTCCTGGAAGCGGGACATGGTGGCTTCCAGCTCGCCCAGGCGCGCAGACGAGGCGGCATCCTGCGATTTGCGCCCGCCGCTCTGGGCGCAGCCGGCGCAGACGAGCGCCAGCATCGTAACGGCCAGGACTCTTTGCATTCCGATCCTCCGATGTTTCAGCGTCGATAACCGAAGCGGCCCTGTAAAGGCAAGCGCCGCAGGACAATCAGCCTGTCTTTCCGGCGGTTTCCTCAATTTTTTTCTGATACGCCTCGTACCGGCTCCGCGTTGTCCATATGCGGATTGCGTGGAAGCGTTTTTTGAGGCAGAAAGACGCCGCACATCGGTTCGCCATCAGCCTAAGGAGTTTGATCCCGCGTGAGTGAGCTTACCCTTTTCGCAGCCCTGACGGCCCTCGTATGCGTTCCCCTCTGCTTCGCGCTGGCGGCCGCCGCACTCCCGCTGACCAGCGCCGCGCTGCTGTTCAATCCGCCCAAGCGGGTCAAGGTCTTCCGCGACAAGTACGGACAGCAGACTTCCACCTGCTGCCTGATCTGCGGCCTGATCGCCGTTCTGGGTCTGGGCGGCGGCGCGCTGGCCCTGCAATCTCTGGCCCCCGCCTCCGCCGCGTTCTGGCTGGGCTGGCCCCTGCCCCTGCTTCCCCTGTGCGCCGGGCTTGCGGTCTGCGCCGGGCTGGCCGTGGTCTACCGGGCCGTGTGGCAGAACCTCAAGGATAACAGGCCACTGCACTCGGCCATCGGCGTGGCGGCGACACTCTCCGCCTGGGCCTTGGGCTACCTGTTCGTGACCTTTTTCCGGCACTACGTGCTGAGCCCACTACAGCCCTCAGAGGACCCCTTCCTCTTTCTTCCGCCTCTGGATTCCACGGCCTGGCTGCTGCTGCCCGCCGCTTTGTGCATGTCGCTGGTGATGGCAGGGTCCTCGGCCACCCTCTATCTGATCCACCGCCGCGACAAGGACGATTTCGGTCGCGACTACTACAATTACGGGCTGAAGATGGGCAGCCGCTGGTCCCTGGCCGGCGTGGCCGGAGCAGTGGCCTGCGCCGCCGCAGCGGCAGTGCGGCTGTGGCCCTCCGTGAGGGACCTGCCCGTGCGCCCCGTCTTCTTCTGGGGCGAGGCCGTGTTCCTGTGCGCCCTGGCCATGGCCGCCATCCTCTGGGGGCTGGTGCTGCGCAACCAGAACGCCCTGCGCCTGAAGGTGCACCTGGTGGCGGCGTTCGCCCTCTCCTGGTTGGCGATAAGCGCACAGGCCCTGGTCAACCTGCGGTTCTTCCTGGGCTGATCCGTCCCGTCGCATTGAAACGAAAAAGGCGGCGCCCCCAACCGGGAGCGCCGCCTTCTTTATTTGTCGCCTGTTCCGTTTCAGATGGAGGAAGCCCCGCGCTGCGAGGTGGCCATCAGATAGATTTCGTGCGGGTCCAGAATGAGCACCACGGAGCCGTCGCCCATGATGGTCGCGCCGGAGAGGCCGCGCATGTCGAAATCGGAAAGGTAGGCCCCCAGGGGTTTGATGACCACCTCCTGGCGTTCCAGCAGCCTGTCCACGATGACGCCGAGCCTGCGGTCGTTGTCCTGGAGGATGACCATGGAGACGATCTCCTTTTCGTCCTCCTCGGCTGGGGGAATCTCCAGCACCTCGCGCAGCTCGATGATGCCCAGCACTTCCCCGCGTAGGGTCACGGCCTTGCGCTTGTTGACCTCGGTCATGCGCCGGACCTCGATCTTGGTGGTCTCGGAGACGGCGTCCAGGGGGATGGCGTACGTCTGGTTGCCCACCATGACCATCAGGGCGTCGATGATGGCCAGGGTCAGCGGCAGGGTCATGGTGAACTTGGTGCCCTTGCCGATCTCGCTGGTGACGCTCACCGCACCCTTGAGGTTCTTGATGTTGGTGCGCACCACGTCCATGCCCACCCCGCGCCCGGAGATGTCCGTGATGGTCTCTGCGGAGGAGAAGCCGGGCATGAAGATGAGCTCCAGGGCGTCGCGGTCGTCCAGGTTCTTGGCCTCGTCGGGGGAGATGAGGTTCTTGCGCACCGCCACTTCGCGCATCTTGGCCGGGTCGATGCCCTTGCCGTCGTCCTCCACCTCGATGGCCACGGAGTTGCCCCGGTGGTATGCGCGCAGCCAGACCTTGCCCGCGGCGGACTTGCCGGCCGCTCGGCGCGTCTCTTCGGTTTCGAGCCCGTGGTCCACGCTGTTTCGGATCAGGTGCACCAGCGGGTCGCCGATGACTTCCACCACGGACTTGTCCAGTTCTGTCTCCTCGCCTTCCATGATCAGCTCCACTTCCTTGCCCGACTTGCGGGAAAGGTCGCGCACCAGGCGCGGGAAGCGGGCGAACACGGAGGATACGGGCACCATGCGGACCTTCATGATGGTGTCCTGGAGGTCGTCGGAGAGGCGCGCCATGGCGTAGGTGGTCTCGGTGAGCTGCTGGGCGATGGCCTGGACGTCCAGCTTGCCCTCCTCCAGGGAGCGGGCCAGCAGGGCGTAGCGGTTGCGGTTGATGATGAGCTCGCCGATGAGGTTCATGAGGTGGTCGAGCTTCTCGTGATCCACGCGGATGGTCGAGGACACCTTGGCGCCGCCCTGCGCCTGAGCCTGGGCTTGTGCTGCGGGAGCGGGCGCCGCCTGGGGCGCGGGCTCGGCAGCCTTCTTGGCGGCTGGCTTGGGCGCGGGGGCGGGTTCCTCGGCTTTCTTCGCGGCGGGTTCGGGAGCCTTCTTGGCCGCCGGCTTTGGTGGAGCCGCAGCCTCGGGGGCCGGTTTGGGGGCCTCTTTCGGGGGTTCCTGGGCGGCCGGTTTGGCCTCAGGCTTCGGCTCTTCCGCCTTGGCCTTCGGCGCGGACTCGGCAACCGGCGCGGCTTCGGGCTCAGCGGAGGGAGGAGCTATAGAGAGCGTACTGATGATCTTCTTGAGCATGTCTTCAAGAATCGAGCATTCCTGGCGGAGGATGTCCACCATCATCTCGAAGTCCAGCCCGGCCTTGCGGGCTTGGTCCACCATGCCCGCCGTGCGTTCGGCATAGACCTTTATGTCGCCGAAGCCCATGTAGCTGGTGGAATTGCGGAGCGTATCCAAAGAGCGGTACAGCCCGTCGATGTATTCCTTGTTGGTGCCGTCCTTGGCCAGTTCGTCCAGGGCCATATGGATGTTGGCCAACTGCTGGGTGACGGTTTCGTTGAAAATCTCGTTATCCTCTTCGTCCAAGCCTGAAGCCGGACCGCCCTCGCCGCCCGAGGGAGCGGCGGGCTCCACTGCTGCGGCCTGTGGCTCGGGGGCTTCCGGCGCAGTCTCGGCGGACGGAGCTGGCGCGGGGGAGGAACCCAGGTTCACGTCGCCGGTGGCCACGGCCTCCTGGAGCTTCTCCACCAGGAAGGCGATGTCCACGGGGACGGCCTGGTTGTGCTTGGCGTCGATGCGGGTCACCAGGGACTCCATCATATCCACGGAGCCAAGCAGCAGGTCGATCATTCCCCTGGTGGGGACCATCTCGCCCTTGCGCACCTTGTTCAGCAGGGTTTCGGCCTCATGGGTCAGAGCGTTGAGCTCTTTGTGGCCGATGATGCCTGAGTTGCCCTTGAGGTTGTGGAAAAAACGGAAGATGTCGTTGACGAGCTCGCCCCCGGCGGTGGGGTCCTTCTCGAGTTCGAGCAGCGAGTCGTTGAGGCTGGCGATGATCTCCTGGGCTTCTTCCAGGAAATCGTTGAGGTGGCCTTCGCCGATGGCCTGCAGGCTGTACGGAGGGCCCGTCTCCACCAGTTCGGGCATGATGAAGCCCCGGCCCTGGCCCCCTGCTTCGCTGTCATCCTGGGCGGACGTATTCTCGGGAGCGTCCTCTTCCACGGCGGCATCCTCCTCCGGAGGAGCTTCCTGTGCGTCGTCTACGGATGCAGCCGGGGAATCGGGTTGGGCTTCACCGGCCAGAATGGATTCGATGCGCGCGATGATATGCGCCGTCTCCACCTCGCCCTCGTAGCCGACGGTCTCCAGGTTGTCGATCATGGTGCGCAGTGCGTCGGTGGCCGCGAGGATCACGTCCATGATGCCCGACGTGACGGCGATCTTGCCCTTGCGCAGTTCGTCGAGGATGTTTTCGGCGCGGTGGGCCAGACCATTGATGTGGTTCAGGCCCAGAAAACCCGACGCGCCCTTGAGCGAATGCATCGGGCGGAAGATCTCGTTGAGCAGGCCGAGGTTGTCCGGATTCTTCTCAAGCTCCAAAAGGTTGGGCTCGATGGTTTCCAGGTGTTCTTTGGCTTCGACGATAAAATCCGCGAATAGTTCCGGATCCATGAAATCCTGACTCATGCTGACCCCTGTAAGGCGTATTTCCGGTAACTATCCAAGAAGCATCTTGATGTTCTTGACCATTTTCTCAGGCTGGGCCGGTTTCACCATGTACATGTTGGCCCCGATGGACAGCCCGGCCTGGATGTCCTTCTCCTGGCCTTCGGTCGAGAGCACCACGATGGGTATGTCCCTGTAGGCGTCCTGCTCGCGGACGCTCTTGATGAAGGTGAAGCCATCCATCCGCGGCATGTTGATGTCTGAAATTATCAGGTTTATCTCACCGGAGGAATAGAGTTTTTCCAGCCCGTCCAGACCGTCTTCCGCAGTGACAACCTTGAACCCCTCCTTCTTCATAATGAAGGCGACCAGGTTGCGAACTGTCTTGGAATCATCAACGATGAGTATCGTTTTGGACATGTTCGGCTCCTAACTCTTGAGCACTTTCTGGAAAAGCCGGTTGACTGAGAGAATCTTGATCAGCCTATCCTGGGCCTTGAGCAGCCCGGCCATCAGGTCGGCGTTCACACCGACCTTCGCCTCGATGCCCCATTCGATGTCCTCTCGCGGGGCTTTGTACATCGTGTCGATCGCCCGCACCAGCATTCCGATCTGCATATCGCCGATCCGGCAGACGATAAGGAAGTTGTCCGGCTGCTGATCCTTGCGCTCGATGTCAAGGAGCACGCTCAGGTCCACCAGGGGGGTCACCCTGCCGCGCAGGTTGGTCACCCCGGCAAGGAAGGCCGGCGCGGCGGGCAGCTTGGTGGCGGGAACGGCCCTGAGCACCTCCTGCACGAGCATGATGGGCACCGCGAAAAGCTGGCCGGCCACATGGAAGCTCACAAGCCGCAGCTCAGGCTCGGCCATGAGCCCGGCCTCCAGATCCTGCCCGGGCTGGGCGTCGGGCTGTTCCTGCTGAGCGGCCTTCCCGGCACTCTGTGTCGGGGCCTGCCCGGCGGGCATCATCACGCGTTCGGGCTCAAGCGGCCTGGCGAGTTGCCCGGCGGCCTCGGAGCCTTCCCACCCGGCGCCGACGTATTTCTCCAGGAAGGCCTTCTCGGAATTGGTCAGGCCAGGCATGCCCCCCGGTGCTTCGGGCAGGGTCACGTCCTGGGCGAAATAGTTCTCAAGGGTCTTCATAACGACAGAATTTCCTTTGCCAGGGCCATGTATTCACGCGCTCCGCGCGAATCCGGGGCAATGTCGAAGATGACCTTGCCGGAGGCGCTGGCCTCGCGGAACTTGGTGTCCAGATCGACGACTGTGCCGAACAGTTTGTCGCCGAGCTTGTTTCGCAACAGCAGCATCACACGCCTGCAGGCGCCCGCGCGGCGGTCGTACATGGTGGCCAGGGCCCGCCAGGCCACCGGCTTGGGCAGGACCTTGTTGAGCAGCCGGATGGAGTCGAAGATCAGCCGCAACCCATGCAGAGCCAGGAAGTCTGTCTGGATGGGGATGATCAGCAGGTTCGACGCCACCATGGCATTCACCAGAAGCACTCCCATATTGGGCGGGCAGTCGAGGATCACGTAGTCGTAGTCCTCCGAGGCCTCGCCGAGCAGGTTCTTGAGCAGTACGCCCTTGTTGTCGCGGCCCCGGAGGTCCAGATCCAGCTCCGTGAGCTTCACGTTGCTGGCGATGACGTCCATGCCGCCTTCCGTGCCTCGCAGCAGGCTGCGGTCCCAGAGCCCCTGGTCGAAAGTTTCCGCCAGGAGCAGGTCATAGGCCGAGAACGGGACATTCTCGGGATAGTACCCCAAATGCACCGAGGCGCAGCCGTGCGGGTCGAGATCCATGAGCAGGACCCGCTTACCCAGCCGCACGAGCGCCGCAGCGAGCGAAAGCGCCGTCGTGGTCTTGCCCACACCGCCCTTCTGGTTGGCGATCGCCACAACGAAAGCGCTCACGTTCCCCATCCTCTGGCGCGGTCCGGCAAGAGCCGCCCCCGCGTTTTCACATTCGGCCAACAACCTGAAATTTTTATCCTTCCTTCAAGTAAACAATCGCCCCCGGGAAGTGTTTGGGCTTGAACGCCCGGGAGATGTTGTGCAGCGACTCCGAGTGGCCGATCAGCAGGAAGCCGCCGGGCTGCAGGTTGTCGTAGAAGGAGCCGATGACGTTCTTTTTCATCTCGTCGTCGAAGTAGATGATGACGTTGCGGCAAAAGACTATCTGGGAGCGGTCCACCCGTTTGAGCATGACCCTGTCGCTCAGGTTGATGGGCCCGAACTGCACCAGGCGCTTGACCTCGGGCTTCACCTTGAACTTGCCCGCGTCCGCGGTGAAGTATTTCGCCACGATCTCCTTGGGGGTGGTGCGCAGCGTGTAGTCGTTGTAGACGCCGTTGCGCGCGGCCGCCAGGACGGCCTCGGAGAGGTCGTTTGCGGTGATGCGGATGTCCCAGGAGTTGATCTCGCTCTTGAGCACCTCGTGCAGGATGATCGCGATGGTGTAGGGCTCTTCGCCGGTGGAGCACCCGGCGGACCATATGCGCAGCTTCCTGGCGCCCAGCTTGCGCTGCTTCTCCAGCACCTCGGGCAGCACGTTGTTCTGGAACACGGCCAGCTGGGGCGGATTGCGGTAGAAGCTGGTCTCGTTGGTGGTGACCACTTCGAAGAGTTTGGAGAGCTCCTGCTTCTTGGACGGATCGTACTGCAGAAAATGGTAGTATTCGGCGAAGCTGCGGAGATTGAGTTCCTTGAGGCGGTTGGCAAGGCGGTTTTCCAGCAAATATTTGCGGTTGTCCGCGATGTAGATGCCTGCCTGCTTGTAGATGAAATCCCTCAGCTGCACGAACTCGGCGTCGGAGATTTTGAGCTCCGTACGCAGGGATATCGTTTTCGAGAAAAGGGAGGACATCAGCGATCCTCTCCGTGTTCGTTCTGGATCCTTGAAATGGCCGCCTCCGCTGCCTCGACAAGCTCCTGGTCGTCAGAATTGAGGATTTCCAGAAGTTCGCGGAAGGCCGTCTTGCCCCCGATCTCCCCCAGCGTCTCAACAACGCGCAGTGCAAGAAGCTTGTTGGGGCTGTCCAGCAGGCTGACGAGTTTGGGGACCGCCTCGGCGGACATGCGCATGCCAAGCGCCTCCATGGCCCGGATGCGCACCCAGTCGTCCGGGTCGTCCAGGGCCTGGATCAGGTAGGAATTCCCCTCGGTGAGCAAACAGTGGCCGATCTGTTCGACCGCGGCGAGACGGACCTCGCGCGATTCGTCGGACAGGCGAGACACAAGGAGGTCCAGCCCGTCCAGGGCCGTGCTGCACAGCGAGGCCACAGCCTCCAGGGCGATCTTGCGGATATCGGGGATTTCGTCTTCAAGAGCCAGCTTGAGGGTCTCCAGGTTGGCTTCGGGGTCCATGCGCCCCAGCGCGAAGATCGCCATGAGCCTGTCCAGGGGTTCGTCCGATCCGGCCATGACCCGGAACCGCTCCTCCATCTCATGTCCGCCCAGGGCTACACAGGCGTCCAGAGCGGTTTCCTTCACATCGTCGTAGGGGTGGTGGAGCTGGCCGAAAAGCAGCTCGGCCGCGCGGGGTTCGCGCATCTTCTGACCCAGGAAGGTCAGGGCCGCCTTGAGCACGTTACCGTCCTCGTGGCGTTCGAGCACGTCAAGGAAGAAGTCGACGGCTTCCGCGCCCGCCACGGAGATCAGGGCCGTGACGATGGCGCGCTGCACGTCGCGGTCGCGCTCCCAGAAGGCGCCCATCAGCACGCCGGCGACGCTCTCGCCGCCCATCCGCGCCGCGGCTTCGACAGCCACAAGGGCCTGGGCCTGCGGTCCGGAGAGGATCGCCTCCTCCAATGCGGGGCTCAGGCCGATGCCCGCGAGTGTGTTCACGGCCAGGGCGATGCGGTCCTGGTCGCGGTCGGGGTCCCAGGCGCCAGCGAGGTCGAGGACCACGCCCGAGGCCTTTTCGCCACCAACGAAGCCCAACCCGAGAATGGCGGCATCCTGGATCTCCTGGTCCTCGTCGGAGGTGGCGGCCAGCAGGTATTCCTGGAATTTGGCCCGGTCGTGCTCGGAGAGCAGGTTGAGCGATTTGCCGCCCAGGATCTTCACCACGGCCTTGCATATCTTGTTGCGCAGAGCCGCCGGGGATTCCTCAAGACGTTTGATGAGCATGGCCACGGCCTTGACGTTGCCTATCTCGCCCAGGGCGTCCACGATCATGGAAGCCACCAGATCGGTGGACTTGGAGAGGGCGCCGACGAGCGCGCTCACGGAAGTGTCGTCGCGGATTTTGGCCAGGGCCTCGATGACGGCGAACTGGACCCACTCCTCGTCGTTCATGGCCTTGTTCAGGCACTTGGCCGCCTCGGGCCTGCCAAGCTCGCCCAGGCTGACGGCCGCCTGATAGCGGACGTTCACCTCGGGATCCTTGAGCAGGGCCTCGCAGAGCGGGTCCACGGCCAGGAGACTGTCGGTGGAGCCGAGAATATCGGAGGCGAAGATACGCATGTCGGCGTCGTCGTCATGCAGCAGGGCCACCAGGGTTGGAAAGTCCTGGCCGCCCACCTCGCGCATGACGTCCATGGCGATGTTGCGCGCAGGGGGATCGTCGGAACGCAGAAGCGGCGCCACGGCGCGGACCACGACCGGCCCCCCGATCCTGCGCAGGGCATGGTCGGCCGCCTCCTGTACGCCAAGGTTCTGGCTCTGCACCAGCTTGGCCAGATAGGGGACGGCCTCCTCCACCTTACGGTCGCCCGCGGAGAAGGCGGCTTCGCGTTCAAGCTCGACATCGCCGGAACCGAGTTGCCTCAGCAGTTCGTCGTGATCACCCATAAGCTCCCCGGCTTTCGTCCAAAAACTGAACGAGGTTCACGCCTATTTGTAGAGGTTCGTCATGATGGCCTGGGCCATGTCGTCGATGTCGATGATCTCATCGGCGAGTCCGGCGTCCACGATGGCTTTGGGCATGCCGTAGACCACGCAGGTGGCGTCGGACTGGGCCAGCACCCGCCCGCCCTTCTGCTTGAGCACCTTCACGCCTTCAAGGCCGTCCGAACCCATGCCCGTGAGGATCACGCCGAGCGCCCGCTTGCCCACGGCCTCGGCGGCGGAGGCCACCAGCACGTTGGCGGAAGGCTTGTAGAGTGCCTCGGCAGGCTCCGTGGTGATCTCGATCTCCACGCGGCTCACCTTCTGGTGCAGCTTCAGGTGCTTGCCGCCTGGGGCGATGAACACGCGCCCGGGGGCGAGCCTGTCGCCGGTCTCGGCCTCCTTGACGCTCACCTGGCAGACGCTGTCGAGCCTCTTGGCGAACGGCCCGGTAAAGGCCGCAGGCATATGCTGCGCGATGATGATGGAGGCGGGAAAATCAGCCGGAAGCGCGGAGAGCACCTTCTGCACCGCCGGGGGCCCCCCCGTGGAAACGCCTATGGCCACCACGTCGTGCAAGAGGCTGCCAGAGGGTTTGTGGAACTCCTTGCGGGGCTCGGCCTCGTTCGTGTGCGACGCTGAAGCCGTAGCGGCCGGTGCGTACGCCGGAGTATGGGCGGGCCTGCGCAGATGGGAAGGCGGGATGAACCTGCGCCGGGCGATCTGCTTGACTTTGGCCCGCAGATCGTCCTCGATCTTCACGATGTCCAGCGACACCTTGGAGAGCTGTTTGGGGATGAAATCGACGGCCCCCAGCTCCATGGCCTTGAGCGTGGCCTCCGCCCCCTCCACCGTGAGGGAGCTGACCATGAGCACCGGCTTGGGCATCTCCATCATGATGTGCTTGAGAGCGGTCAGCCCGTCCATGCGGGGCATCTCGATATCGAGGGTGATCACATCGGGGTTGTGTTTGCGGATGAGCTCGAGGCCTTCCTGACCGTCACGGGCCGTGGCCACCACGCTGATATCGGGGTCTTTCTCCAGCATGGAGGCGAGGGCCTTTCGCATGAAGGCGGAGTCGTCGACAACAACAACACGTATCACAATAGCGTTCCTTTGGGTTGATTGGGTCTAAGCCCGGCCTGGAGTTGACGAGCGGGAATACGCGTCAAATAACCGGAAACAGGCAATTCCTTTTCTACTTGAAAAGGAAGCGCACGACAACCCGAAATCCTGCTTGCCAAATCCCGGACAAGTGTATAGTTACCGTCCTCTCGCATCGGGATGTAGCTCAGCATGGCTAGAGCGCTGCGTTCGGGACGCAGAGGCCGGAGGTTCGAATCCTCTCATCCCGACCATGAAAACCAAGGGGTTACAGCACAAAAAGCTGTAACCCCTTTGCATTTAGGGCTCCCTCCTGGCCTGTGTGTCTCGCGATGGCAGTAAAGCGTCGGCCTGCCAGTCCTTCCGGCATACTCTTCACTACCAATTCTAACTCTCCTGCCCCTCCCCTTCGACGCCTCCTCGACGTTCATCTGGCCATCGCCGTGCTGGCCTGGGCATTCAGCATGAGGTGAAATGCACCTGCCCAACGAAGGTTGTCCGCAATGGAATGTTCAGCCGCGAATCTATCGCCGGCACAGCATCAGCCACTTCGACCGCAAGGAAGGTGGGTTGTCGTCACCATTATGAGCAGCCTGAAACGAGCCGGCAAGACAGCTTGAATTGGGTGGCAAATTACCCAGGAAGCCCTCGCCAGCAACAGGAACGAATAATCCGCAGTCCTGTTGCATCAACAGGATGATCCCATCGCGTATAAATACACAACACTGTATTTAGCCCTGGACTACAATGTCACTCTTAATCTACACTGTCCGAGAATACCATGGGAAATCACGGCGGGCCACATGCCGTCTCGCCCGACAAGCCTCCGTAATCATAGCGGGATACAAGATGAATAAAACAGCCTGGGTCCATTCCTGCCGAGAAGATGGCGATACTGAGCAGGGGAAAAAAGAGCTCGTCGGAAATGTGTTAGAGTTAAGAAAATCTTATCCTGATGCACGTGTCGTCAACATGTACCACCCCCTTCGAGGTGAAGCACTTCCTTTTGAACACACTTACTACAAAGACTTGATCCCATACCAGGACGAGATAGCGCTCTATGCAAAAGCGTATGACACCGCAGACATCATAATAGGCCAGTCTTCATTAACCCAGAATCCTTTAGTGACAGCGTCATTCTCCGCCTTATACCACAGTATAGCTTCGCAATTTTTCTACTATTTCTCGTACGAATATTTACTTGATAAATTCAAAGCAGACTCATTAATAGTAATATCGAGCTACAAAAACGGCTCGACAGACCAGCTACTGGAAACAAAAAACCTGCTCGATGAAATGAAACCACTTATACTGGAGGCGCAGGCCAATGGATCTGGTGCAGACTGCCGTTTGATAGATCACGTTGTCTCTCCGGATAAAACCATTTTGTTTTCATGTGAAGACTCTGGCTCAGGGATCAACCGCGAGACATACATGTCTATCGGCAAGATGTTGATTGACATGGGATTTGATGTTTATTTTTTCTGCCTGACGGAGGAAACCGAAGCGCAGCTGAAAAATTTCTCTTCGCATGTCATTAGGCATTCTGAGAAGGACGGGGAGAATCCACTGGCATGCACGCTTGCCCTAAGTTATTGTATGGACACGTTGATCAAGGGTTTTTTTGCTGCCCGGACGCGCGGCCTTCTTCCTCGAATTTCATATCGAGCACCGCTAAGGGTCGGACCTGATGCATTAAACAGCTTCCTTATAGCTACCCTCTTTACCATTTATGAAAAGTTTGCCCATTACATGGCTTCATTTGAGTTTGCTTTCGCTTCGGTAGAAATCATCGCGGCACAAGGCGTGCGAAAGGTCGTAGCCATCAATGAGGGCGACACGTCCAGTAGTTTTCTTCTCAACGCCGCTTCACATTTTGACCTAGACTCCATTGGGGTAAGCCCGATCCTCTATTCTGATCACCCGGCGAGCAGATTCTTTCCGGCCAAGATACATTTGGTGTACGGCTCGCAACTCGCCGATCTGATGGTCAAATCCGGCATTGAGGCGGATTCCATTATCCCGGTGGGCTCCGTTCATTATGATCAAGCCTATGGCCGGGACAAGCAAGTCGACGTGACGTACACGCAAACGATTGTCCCAGAATGGGATGGCAGGCCACTTATCGTTGTTGCAACGGAGAATCGCTCAAACCAATTGACGGAAATCCGTCCCACTCTTGAAGCCCTGCGGCAACGAACTGATTTTTTTGTCGTTATCAAACTTCACCCGGGCGACCCGATTGACCTGTTCGAGAGCCTGTTAGCTGATCTAGGCAACCCAAGCCACTTTAAACTCATCGAGAAATGTGACGTTCTCGCGGTTATCCATGCCTCATCGCTGCTTATCACAATGAGCAGCAACCTTGTCATTGAGGCTGCGGTGATGGGTAACATCTCACTCTCTTACAATTATTCGTCGTCAATGCCGATACTTGATTTTGTCGAGGAAGGACTCTGTCTTGGCGCGCGCTCACCTGATGAATGCATTGCCAAGATTGACATGCTCGTCTCAGACACCCCAATGAGGCGCGAAGCATTCGCCTTGCTTGAGAATGTTGTGAAGTTTTGCACCGCAGTCGATGGCGCAAGTGCCGACAGGATATTAAAACGCATACTTAAATCTAATTCCTGACAATATATTGCACTTTAAAATTCGTCCATATTCGTTGTAAACCTGTTCAGCATTCTATTGCTTTTTATTCATCGGCCATGTGGCGACACAATGCTGCTCTGCCAAATCGACATCTAATCCAAATCACTGCGCGTTGAGCTGAAAGATGCTTCACCATGTGCCTCTCTGACATTCGACATTCGTGACACACAACCAGCCAACTGTGTTGTGTGCATCTTGAAGGCCAGATGATTCCTGCATCTGTCTTCTGCGTCCTGAAGCAATGGACTCAGAAAATTGTTCTTAAAAATGACGGCAACCGGCAAAGCAAAGCCATTGTTTTCTGGTTCTTTACCGGCGTAAGCCGACAGACATGAACCATCCATGAAGTAAACTCAATGGTGTTCTCGGCAGTGAAACAGAAACATTGGTAAGATTTTCGAATACAGCGGTGTTATAGTCCTCCGAACGATTTCTAAGCACGTTTCAATCGGGCAACTTAATCCACAAGACAGCCAGTGATCCTTCCATTCCGACCCATAGACTTCGGGGGGCTGCCATTACACCGGAGCCCTCTTAATTCCTTTTGGCGTCCGAGGCAGGCAACACCTTTTAAGGTCCCCATTTCGACTACCCGGCGTTTACTTCCGTGCACTGTGCTCCAGGTGCGCCCGGAAATTCTCAAGATAGATTGCGGCCAGCTCCGGGCTGTGCAGGATGAGGACGTTCTCGGCGAAGTCCTTCTCGGCGGAGGCCGTGAAGTTGAAGCTGCCCGTCAGGACGGTGCGGCCGTCCACCAGCATCAGCTTGTTGTGCGCAATGGCGTGCTGGTCGTCCACAAGCACCTCCACCCCGGCCTCGCGCAGTGCGGGGGCGATGGACCTGGGGTTCTCCCGGTTGGACTTGTCCACCAGCGCCAGCACCTGGACGCCCCGCTTCTGCGCCCTGATGAGCGCTTCGCGGATCCTGGGCGCGGTGAAGCCGAAGGCCTGCACGTAGACGGACACGGCGGCCTGGTCGAGCAGGGCTTCGATGGCCTCGGTGCAGCCGCCCTTGGGCGAGAAGAAGACCTGCGCCGGGCAGTCGAGCCTCAAGTCCCTGGCCTGGGCCGCGCATGTGGCCAGCAGGACGGCTAAGGCTCCCATCAACACGCTTGGCATCCGCATGAGACCTCCAATCAGGCCGGGGAGTCCTCCCCTGCCGCCGATCATACGGGATAATGCCAACCAGCCAGTGGCCGCAAGGATGCGGGCATCTCCATCCTGCGATTGACCGCCCGGACCGTGGCGGGCTACTGATGACGGTGATGCCGGGAGCAGCCAGCGTCAGGCAGTCCTTTCGTGCGGCACGGCTGCTCCCAAGGCGGCTCAATCCCCGGTTGGGAGGTCATCATGAAAGTCCACCGAGCGGTCCGCATGGAGCGCTGCATAGGCTGCCACTGCTGCTCTCTGGCGTGCGCGAGGCTGGTGTACAAGTCGGTTTCCTGGAACATGGCGGGCATCCGCATCAAATCTTCGGGTGGCCTGACAAGCGGCTTCCAGGCCCAGTTGTGCGTGGCCTGCGACCCCGCCCCATGCGCGGCGGCCTGCCCCACCGGGGCCATCTCGCAGCGCAAGTCCGGTGGGGGGGTGCTGCTCAAGCGCCAGATCTGCATCCAGTGCGGCCAGTGCGCGGCGGCCTGCCCCGTGGACGCCATCGCCCTGGACTCCGACACCAACCCCTACGTCTGCATCCACTGCGGGCAGTGCGTCAGCTTCTGCCCGCATGACTGCCTGGCGCTGCTGGACGCGGAAACGCGCCTCGCGCCGTGCACGGAGAGCTGCCATGTTCCAGAGTAACCCCGAGGAGTTCCGTGTCCTGGTCTATGATCTGGACGCCGGCAAGGGCGACATCCAGATGCTGCCCGGCAGGTCCGTCTGGTGCGGGGGCTCCGGGCTGGCCGCCATGCTTTTCGCCAAATACGGCGACGTCACGGCTCCGGCATTCGACCCGCGGCAACCGCTGATCTTCGCCATCGGGCCGCTCAACGGCTACTTCCCGCTTATGAGCAAGACCGTGTGCGGCTTCAAGTCGCCCTATAACGAGAACTACGCCGAGAGCCACGCGGGCGGGCGCAGCTCCCTGGCGCTGCGCTTCGCGGGGCTGGACGCCCTTGTGCTGGTGGGGAGGGCTTCCGCGCCCTCATGCCTTGTGGTGGGCTCCCGGCAGTTGCGGCTGTTGGACGTGCACTACCTCTGGGGCGCCGACGTGGCCACCACGGGCAAGCTGCTGCGCAAGGTGGTGCCGGGCAACTCGGGCCACCGCAGCATTTTGCGCATAGGCCCCGCGGGCGAAAACCTCAGCTCCTACGCCTGCATCAACACGGACACCTTCCGGCATTTCGGCCGCCTGGGCTCGGGCGCGGTCATGGGCGCGAAGAACCTCAAGGGAATCGTGATCCACGGCGACGGAAACATGCCCCTGCCGGAGAACAAGAGCTATCCCAAGCTGTTCAAGTCCATCCACGAGCAGATGACCGACACCGAGATGATGGAGAAATACCACAACCTCGGCACCCCGGTGAACGCCCTGCCCTTGAACGAGATCAAGTCCCTGCCGTGGCGCAACATGACCGCCACCTCCGACCCGGACGTGGCCAAATGCTCTGGCGAGGCCTTCGCGGACAAGGTGCTCATGCGCAACGCCGCCTGCTCCGGCTGCCCGGTGGGCTGCATCCACGTGGGCATGCTGCGCGAGCAGTTCTCCGACCAGCACCGCTTCGCCATCCACCAGGTCTCCTATGACCACGAGCCCAACTTCGCCGTGGGCACCATGCTGGGCGTGGTCGATCCGGCGAGCATCCTGTCGCTCATCGACATGTCCGACCGCCAGGGGCTCGATGTCATCTCGGCGGGAGTTACACTGGCCTGGGCCACCGAAGCCTTCCAGAAGGGGCTCGTCTCCCAGGAGCAGACCCTGATTCCCCTCGCCTTCGGGGACCTGGAGGGTTACCGCAAGGCCCTGTGGCACATCGGCCACAAGAGCAACGACTTCTACGGCGCGCTGGGCAAGGGAGCCCTTGTGGCGGCCAGGAGCTACGGCGGAGAGGACTTCGCCTGCGTCATCGGGCAGGAGATGGCCGGGTACGCCACGGGGGAGACGTACTTCGTCTCGCAGACCGTGGGATTCCGGCATTCCCACCTGGACACCTCCGGCTACTCCTACGACCAGAAGCACGCCGAGAAGGACGTGGACAAGACCGTGAAGTTCCTGCTCGACGACGAGACCGAGCGCGTGATGCTCACCAACCTGGTGGCCTGCCTGTTCGCGCGCGGGGTCTACAAGCCCGAGCGCGTGGCCGAGGCCCTGGACTGCCTGGGGTACAAGGAACTGGCGCAGGGGCTCATGCCCGCGTCGGAAGGCGTGCGGCGGGAGCGCTGGCGGCTCAAGATAGCAACCGGGTTCGACCCCATGGCCACAAAGATCCCCAAGCGCTTCAGCGAGATAACCACCTGGAAGGGCCCCGTGGACGCCGACTACATGGAGGCGCTGAGGAAGGGGTACGCCGCGCGCATCGCGGAATTCGGGGCATCGAAGGAAGTGACTGGTTCCTGAGGGAGCGCAAGGTCAGTCAGGACGAGCATGAATGCGGGTGCAGGTTTCGGCCTGCACCCGCTTTGTTGTTTACTCCGACGGAGCAGTACGAAACAGCCTTAAGGATGAATTGTCAAATATGCAGGAAAGAACAGGCGTCAGAAGTTAAGTCACGTCTGAGTCTGAACTGCATAGATGACGAGATCGTCACCATCCAAGTTAATCACTCTTCTCCAAACATGCTTTCTATTCTGGACCTCTACAAAGTCAGATCGATCCATATTTTTGTACAGAATGCGCTTGAGGTCAGGCGGAAGACCAAGCGCTGCTGTGGTGGCTGTGTCTGTCCAGGCATCAATAAAACCACGGAAATTGCTTTGCCTGTCCTGGGAGATGTGGCTTTTGCCCTTGAACGTCGCAATGTAGGTGTACAGCGGCACGGCATACCTCTCTTACATTGTATAAAACGGCGCGACAGTACCGAAAGGTTAAGAGATGGCCCTGAATTCCAGGCCACAATGGTTCTCAACTCAAACGTTCCTGGTCAACCCCATTTTTCAAGATGCCGAACGCTTGAAGAACTCCCCCGGCGTCCTGCCGAAGCGTTTCCTGAACGCCGCTATGAAGGCCGACGTGGACTCGTACCCCGCGTCCAGGGCCACGGCGGTGACGCTCTGCCCGGCAGCCAGGGCCGTGAGCGAGAGCAGCAGCCGCAGCCGCTGCCGCCAGTCCCGGAAGGAGAGGCCCGTATCGCGTTGGAACAGGCGGATGAGCGTCTTGTCGGATATGCCGGCCTCATGGGCCAGTTGGGCGCGGGTGCGCTTGTCGTCCGGGTGCTCCTTGAGCGCCTGGCAGACCTTGCGCAGGCGTTCGTCGGAGGGGAACGGCAGGGAGAAGTCCACCTCGGGCAGCAGCTCCATCTGGTCCAGAAGCACGGCCACCAGCCGGGCCTCAGGCCCCTCCTCGGTATACTCGGCCGGGATGCGCGACACGGCTTGGAGCAGCTCGCGCATGAGCGGCGTCACTTCCAGCACCTTGCATTCCCTCCGCAGCGGCCTGGCCACGGCGGAGGCCTCCACATAAAGCGATCGCATCTCGGCCTCTGCCGAGTTGGTGACGCTGTGCTCCGTTTCCGGGGGAATCCACACGGCCCGGTCCGGCGGGGCCACGTGGCTGCCCGTGGCCGTGCTCACCTCCAGCACGCCCTTTGAGGCGTAGGTGAACTGCCCCCAGGGGTGGCTATGCACGCGAGTGCGCGAACCGGCGGGCAGCATCTCCAGGCGCACGAACACCGGCCTGGGCAGGCTGACCAGGGCGGGAAGCTCGCGCTCGGTGAAATGTTGTCCTTTTAACGACATAAGTTGGATTTCTATCGATATCGCCCAGACCTGTCAAAGCGTAGGCATCCCTTGCGGCGTCTGCCCGCGAAGGAGAGTGCGTCATGATCGGCAAGGCTTTGCGCAAGATGGCGAAGGACTGGTTTCTGGTGGGGATGATCAGCGCCGTGGTGCTGGCCACCTTGTTCCCCTGGATAGGTAAGACGGGCGGCGCGATCCACGCCGACAAGCTGGCGGACTGGGGCATTTGCTCCGTGTTCCTGCTGCACGGCCTGGGGCTTTCCACCGAGAAGATGTGGGCGGGCATGTCCCGCTGGAAGCTGCACCTCACCGTGCAGCTCATGACCTTCGCCATGTTCCCGCTGCTCTGGCTGGCGCTGGACGCCGCGTTCGGCACGCTGCTGCCTCCGGCGCTGCTGCTGGGCTTCTTCTACCTCTGCGCCCTGCCCTCCACTATTTCGTCCTCGGTGGCCATGACCGGCATCGCCAAGGGCAACGTGCCCGGGGCCATCTTCAACGCCACGCTTTCGAGCCTGCTCGGCGTGTTCCTGACCCCGCTGCTCATCAGCTTCGTCACCGGCGCCAGCGGCGAGGGCATCCCCCTGGGGCAGGCCATTGTGAAGATCGCCACCCTGCTCCTGCTGCCCTTCATGGTCGGGCAGGGCCTGCGCCCCTTCCTGGGCACCTGGTTCGACAAGCACAAGAAGACCATCAACCCCTTCGACAAATGCGTGATCCTGCTCCTGGTGTTCAGCTCCTTCTGCGACTCGGTGGTCTCCGGGCTGTGGACCGACTACGGCGTGGGCACCCTGGGCTTCGCCTTCGCCGGAGCGGCTCTGATCCTGGCCGTCGTGCTGACCTGCACCACCTTCATCGCCTCGCGCCTGGGCTTCTGCACCGAGGACCGCATCACCGCCGTGATGTGCGGCTCCAAGAAGACCCTGGCCTCGGGCGTGCCCATGGCCAAGATGCTCTTCGGCGCGCACCCCGCACTGGGCCTGATCGTGCTGCCCATCATGTTCTACCACCAGCTCCAGCTCTTCGCCTGCTCCATTCTGGCGGATCGCTACGCCCGCAGGGTCGCCGTTCCCGCCGCCGAATAGCGCCGCATCCGTCGAGTCTGGATATCCTGGAACTCCTCCGGCGGCGCGGCCTTCCAACCCAGGGTCGCGCCAATGAACAAGGGCCGTTTCCGCAGTCGCGGAAACGGCCCTATCGCTTGTCGCGCGCATAGGGATGCTCAGCTCCGGGCAAGCTCCAGCGTGGCGGCCTTGATGCCGCCCTTGGCGATGCCCAGCATCTCGCGCAGAATCTTCTGGGGGCCGTGCTCCACGAAATGGTCCGGGATGCCCAGGCGTTTCACCTTCAGCCCGGAAAGAGACCCGGCGTCGGCCAGGCACTCCAGCACGGAGGAGCCGAATCCGCCCTGGAGGGCGCTCTCCTCGACTGTGAGCATGGTCTTGAAACGTCCGGCCAGGGCGATGAGGTCGTCCGCGGGCAGCGGCTTGACGAAGCGCGCGTTGTACACGGCCACGCTCAGGCCCTCCTCGGCCTCCAGCTCGATGGCGGCCTGCAGGGCGGGGAGCACCCGGCTGCCGATGGCCACGATCACGGCGTCCTTGCCGTCGCGGAGCAGCTCTCCCTCGCCAATGGGCAGCACGGCGGGTTCGCCTTCGCGGGCGCTGCCCACGCCGACGCCGCGCAGGTAGCGGATGGCCACGGGCCCCTCGTGCTTCATGGCGGTGGCCAACATGCGCTGCAGCTCGGCTTCGTCCTTGGGGGCCATGAGCACCAGGTTGGGGATGTGGCGCAGGTAGGAGAGGTCGAACACGCCGTGGTGGGTGGCACCGTCCTCGCCCACGAGCCCGCCGCGGTCCAGGCAGAGGGTCACGGGGAGGTTCTGCAGGCAGACGTCGTGCACGATCTGGTCGTAGGAGCGTTGCAGGAACGTGGAGTAGATGGCCACCACGGGCTTGAGCCCCTGGGTGGCCAGCCCCGCCGCGAAGGTCACGGCGTGCTGCTCGCAGATGCCCACGTCCACGAAGCGCTCGGGATAGAGCTGGGCGAAGCGGGAAAGGCCCGTGCCCTCGGGCATGGCGGCGGTGATGGCCACGATGCGCTGGTCCTTCTCCGCAAGGCTGCACAGGGTGTGGCCGAAAACGTCGGTGTAGCTCGGCAGCTTGGAGGCGCTGAGCTTGATGATCTCGCCCGTCTCCGGCTCGAAGGAGCCCACGCCGTGGTAATAGGTGGGGTTGCGCTCGGCGGGGCTGTAGCCGCGCCCCTTCTGGGTGAGCACGTGCACCAGCACCGGGCCGCTCATCTCGCGCACCTCCTTGAAGATGGCGGTGAGCTTGGGCAGGTCGTGCCCGTCGATGGGGCCGAGGTAGTTGAAATGGAAGGCCTCGAAGAGCATGCCCGGGGTGAAGAACCCCTTGAAGGACTCCTCGCCGCGCTTGACGATCTCCACCATCTCCTGGCCGTACGGCAGGTGCCTGGCCACGGACTCGAACTCCCTCTTGGCGCGCACGATCCAACGGTTGGAGAGCTTGCGCGACAGGAACAGCGAGAGCGCGCCCACGTTCTTGGAGATGGACATCTTGTTGTCGTTGAGCACCACCACCAGGTCGCGGTCGTCTCCGCCCGCCTGGTTCAGGCCCTCGTAGGCCAGCCCGGCGGTCATGGAGCCGTCGCCGATCACGGCCAGCACCTTGTGCTTCTGGCCCAGCAGGTCGCGAGCCATGGCCAGGCCCGAAGCGGCGGAGATGGAGGTGCTGGAGTGGCCGGTGCCGAAGTGGTCGAAGGGGCTCTCGGCCATGCGCGGGAAGCCGCTGACCCCGCCCAGGGTGCGCAGGGTGTGGAAGGCGTCCTTGCGGCCGGTAAGCAGCTTGTAGGCGTAGGCCTGGTGGCCCACGTCCCAGACGAACTTGTCGCTGGCGGGGTCGAAGACGCTGAGCATGGCCAGGGTCAACTCCACCACGCCAAGCGACGGGGCCAGGTGGCCGCCGTTGTGCGACACGGTGGAGATGATGACCTCGCGCAGGTCCTCCGCGAGCAGGGTGAGCTCCTCCTGTGTGAGGGCCGCCACGTCGGACGGGGCGTTGATGCGCGGCAACACTTCCAGCGGGCGCTCTAAGAACTGCGACATTATACCTCTCTTCTCCCTACATGCGGCGGCATCGATGCCTGCCGCCTGACTCGGCCATCCGGCCCGGCTCCCGCTCAGGAGACCCGGTCCACTATATAGCGCGCCAGATCCTTCAGGAAATCGGCCTCACCGCCGCTGAACATGGCCAGGCTCTCCACGGCGTGCGCCGAGTGCCTGCGGGCCAGATCCATGCTGCGCTCCACGCCGATCAACGCGGGATAGGTGGTCTTGCCCTGCTGTTCGTCCGAGCCAATGGGCTTGCCCAGGGTGCTCTCGTCGCCGACCACGTCGAGCACGTCGTCCACGATCTGGAAGGCCGCCCCAACGGACTGCCCGTAGGCCCGGGCCCGCTCCACGCCGTGCGAATCGGCTCCGGCCAGTTGCGCTCCGCAGACGCAGGCGGCGGTGATGAGCGCGCCGGTCTTCAGGGCCTGCATCTCGCGCAGCTCCTCAAGGCTGACCCCGGCCTTGGCGGTGTAGGCCATGTCCAGGGCCTGGCCGCCGACCATCCCCGCAGCGCCCGCGGCGCGGGCCAGGGTGGCTGTGGCCTGCATGACCCGGTCGGCCGGGATGTCGCCGCAGCTGGCGGTCATGAGGGTGAAGGCCTCGGTGAGCAGGGCGTCGCCCGCCAGGATGGCCATGGCCTCCCCGAACACCTTGTGGTTGGAGGGGCGGCCCCGGCGCAGGTCGTCGTCGTCCATGGCCGGGAGGTCGTCGTGGATGAGCGAATAGGTGTGGATGAACTCGAAGGAGGCCGCGAAGGGCAACGCCGCATGGGCGGGGGCGCCCATCATGCGCGCGAAGCACAGGCACAGCACCGGGCGCAGGCGCTTGCCGCCCGCGAGCAGGCTGTACTCCATGGCCTCCAGCAATCCGGCGGGTATGCCCTTTCCCTTGAGCGAGGAGCGCAGGTAGCCCTCCACCTCGCGAGCGTAGTCCTTGAGCCTGTCCTTGACCGTATTCACATCAGTTCTCCTCGCCGTCCGCGGGCGTGAACGGCACAATGCCCTCGGGGGTCACCTTGTTGACCGTCAGCCGGGCCTTGTCCAGCTGTTTGCGGCAGGCGGCCGCCAGGGCCATGCCTTCCTTGTAGAGGTCCACGCCCTTTTCCAGGGCGGGCTCGCCGGATTCGAGCTGTTCCACGATCCGTTGCAGCCGCTCGATATTATTCTCGAAACTGTTTTTGTCGACGCTCATGAGCCCCCCTTGGAGCCGCCGGCCAACGGGACGCCAGCCTCGAAAAGTGAGGTGGGGTCAACGTTCTGGCCCAGAATCTTCAAGCCGAAATGCAGATGCGGCCCCGTGGAGCGCCCGGTGGAGCCCACCCGGCCGATCTCCTGCCCGCGCTCCACACGCTGCCCTTCGGTCACGCCGATGGCGCTCAAGTGGAAGTACATGGAGAACACCCCGTTGCCGTGATCCAGAAAGGCGGACTTCCCGTTGTAGTAGAAGTCGCCCACGAGGGCCACCCTGCCCTGCCCGGCAGCCAGCACGGGCTCGCCCTTGAATCCGTCCAGGTCCAGCCCGGAGTGGGAACTGCGGGGCTGCCCGTTGAGGATGCGGCGCAGGCCGAAGGCGCTGGTCACCTCCCCGGGCACGGGCCGCAACAGGGGCAGGTTCCAGAGGCGCAGCGGCGAGGCCACGGCCACGGCCTGGGCCACCAGCTCCTGCTCGCGCTTGATGCGGGCCTGGTCCTCCTTGGAGGGCGTGACCATCTTCGGAGGAAGGTTCAGGCGCTGCTCGGGAAACACTCCCGGCGTGACGCGCACAGTGCACGTAACCTGGTCGCGGCCCCCATCGGACGAGACCGCCAGCATGTGCTCCCCCGGGACCTGACCGAGCCCGGCCCCCAGCAGGACCTGCGCCCGGGACGCCCCGCCCTCGCGCACAAGCGAAATCTCAGCCCTTTTGCCCAACCACTCCACGGCGGCGGTTTTGGCCGCACCATCCGCGCGGATATCCACCAGGAAGGGCTGGCCTTCGGCCATATCGTCCGGGGCCGTGACGCTCAAGCCACCTTTGGTGTGCGTAGCCGCCAGAACCGCGCCAGCGTAAGGTGCGGAGGCCAGGAGCAACAGCAGGAGCAGCGCCGGGGCCAGGGACAGGAACAGCCGAGCCGACCGGGTCATGGCTCCCGCCTGTTCACGCCGGTGACCTGCGCGGCCACGCTGCCGTCGCGCACCTGGATGTCCAGGGCGTCGCCGGGGCGCGCATCCGCCGTGCTGCGCAGGAAGCTGCCGTCCGCCATGCGAACCAGGGAATATCCCCGCTCCAATGGCAGCGCGGGGTCCAGACCGCGCAGCCGGGCCTCAAGCAGGGAAAGGCGCGAGTCCGCACGTTCAAGACTTCTCTGTCCCACCGAGGCCAGCCGCTGGCGCAGGGCCTGCAGCCTGTCCTCCAGACCCGAGAGCCTGGGTGCGCCGAAGGCCCAAAGCCTGCGTTCAAGCCCGTCCAGGGCTTCGGCCCTGCGCAGGGGCAGGCCAGCGCCCGCACGCAGCAGGCGCATGGAAAGATCGTCCAGCTTCTCGCCCATGCGCTCCACCCGGCCGCGCGGCGAGAGCCAGGCCAGGGCCTTCTCCAGCGTGAGCAGCCTGTCCCCCGCCGCCTGCAGGCGTCGGCCAAAGGCACGGGTGAGCGCGGTCTCAAGCTCGTCGGCGCGCTGGGCCAGCACGGCCCGCTCCGGCCAGAGCAGCTGGGCCGCGTGGCTGGGGGTGGCGGCGCGCACATCGGCCACCAGGTCCGCGATGGTCACGTCCACCTCGTGCCCCACCCCGCAGAGCACGGGAATTTGGCTTCGGAACACCGCATGGGCCACGGGCTCGGTGTTGAAGGCCCAGAGGTCCTCCAGGGAGCCGCCGCCCCGGATGAGCACCGTCACCTGGGCCCAGCCGTCGGCCCAGGCGGCGTCCAGCGCGGTCGCGATCTGGCCCGGCGCGGCCTCGCCCTGCACCAGCACGGGGTGGATGCGGATCTCGCATCCGGTGCCCCGGGCAGCGCCCACGCGCAGAAAGTCCTGTATGGCCGCGCCAGTAGCCGCGGTGACCACGGCCACACGCACGGGATTCGGCGGCAGGGGGCGCTTGCGCTCCTGCGCGAAATACCCGGCCTCATGCAGCTTGCGCTTGAGGGCCTCGAACTCCAGGGCCAGCTTGCCCAGGCCCATGTCCTGCACGTATTCGGCCACCAACTGGTAGGCCCCGCGCGGGGCGTACACGGTGAGCCGCCCGGCGCAGAGCACCTCCATGCCGTCGGCCAGCCAGCCCGACCCTCCGTCGCCTTCGATAACCTCGCCGGTCAGCGGGTCGTAGCGTTCCGCCTCGCCCAGGGCCACGCCGCGCTGGCTGCCCTTGAACCAGACAACGTTCAGCAGGGCTTCCTCGTCCTTGAGCGAGAAGTAGACGTGCCCCGAGGCGGGCCGGGCCAGGTTGGACACCTGGCCCTTGACCCACACGAAGGGGAACTGCCCTTCAACCACGTCCTTGAGGGCGCGGGTGATCTCTGCGACGCGGAAGATGTGCTGCATCAGGCTGCCGGTACTTCCTCTAGTGTAGCGTCCGCGATATTCGTCCGCATGGTTCCAGCGCACTGCACGGGAAAACCATAGAATTAAATTTTGAAAAACAAGTACTTGTTTTTCAAAATTGGGACGTTAGCGCCCGGCCCAGCCCTCGGCGACTTTGGCGCGCCAGGCCGCGAAGGCCTCCTGGAAGCCCTCCACGGGCAGCTCGGACTTCTCGCCGGTGCGCCGGTCCTTGACTTCGACCACGCCACGGCCAAGGCCCTTGCCGCCGATGACGATTTGCATGGGGTAGCCGATGAGGTCCGCGTCCTTGAACTTGACGCCAGGGCGCTCGTCGCGGTCGTCCAGCACGGCCTCGATGCCCTGGGCGTTCAGCCAGGCGTACAGCTCCTCGGCCTTGGCCAGGGGGTCGCCCTTGGTGTCCAGGCAGAGCACCGCCACCTCGAAGGGGGCCAGGGCGGGCGGGAAGGCGATGCCGCCGCCGTCATGATTCTGCTCGATGCAGGCGGCCACCACGCGGGAGACGCCGATGCCGTAGCAGCCCATGAAGATGATGCGGTCCTTGCCCTGCTCGTCCAGGAAGGTGGCCTTCATGGCCTCGGAATACTTGTAGCCCAGCTTGAAGACGTGGCCCACCTCGATGCCCTTGGTCAGGGAGAGGGGCTTGCCGCACTTGGGGCAGGGATCCCCCTCGGTGACGGAGCGCAGGTCCGCGTAGCGGGTCAGGGTGGCGTCGCGGTCCAGGTCAACGTGCTTGAGGTGCGCGTCGGCGGCGTTGGCGCCCACCACCCAGTCGGTGCCCCAGGCCAGCTCGCGGTCGGCCAGCACGGTCTTCACGCCAAGGCCCACCGGCCCGGCGAAGCCCACGGGGGTCTTGGTCCAGGCCTGGACCTGCTCCGGCGTGGCCAGAGCCACGTTGGTGGCGTTCAGGGCGTTCTTGAGCTTCACGTCGTTGAGTTCGCGGTCCCCGCGCACCAGGGCCGCCACGGGCTGTCCGTCCACGTCGAAGAGCAGGGTCTTGACCACCTGGGCGGGCTCCACGCCAAGGAACTTGGCGACCTCCTCCACGGTATGAGCGCCCGGGGTGGGCACCTGCTCGTATGCGGCGCACACGGCGGGCTTGGCGCACTCGGGGGAGACGGCCTCGGCCTTCTCCAGGTTGGCGCCGTACTCGCAGGCCATGCAGGCGGCGATTGTGTCCTCGCCGGTGTCGGCCAGGACCATGAACTCATGGGAGTAGTTGCCGCCGATGGAGCCGGTGTCCGCCTCGACGGCGCGGAACTGGAGGCCCAGGCGGGTGAAGATGCGGCAATAGGCCTCGTACATGGCCTTGTAGCTGGCGTTGGCGCCCTCCTCGTCGCGGTCGAAGGAGTATGCGTCCTTCATCAGGAACTCGCGGCCGCGCATGAGCCCGAAGCGGGGCCTGATCTCGTCGCGGAACTTGAACTGCACCTGGTAGAGGTTCAGGGGCAGTTGGCGGTAGGAGCGCACCTCGTGGCGGATCAAGTCCGTGACCACTTCCTCGTGCGTGGGTCCGAGGCAGTAGTCGCGGTCGTGGCGGTCCTTGAAGCGCAGCAGCTCCTTGCCGTAGACCTCCCAGCGGCCCGTCTCCTGCCAGAGGTCGGCGGGCTGGACGCCGGGCATGAGGATCTCCAGGGCCCCGGCGCGGTCCATCTCCTCTCGAACGATGCGCGCGGCCTTGTTCAGGGAGCGCAGCCCCAGGGGCAGGAACGTGTAGATGCCCGAGGTCAGCTTGCGGATCATGCCGGCGCGCAGCATCAGTTTGTGGCTGACGACTTCGGCGTCGGCGGGGTCTTCCTTCAGGGTGGGGGCGTAGTAGCGGCTCAGGCGCATCTGTTTTCAAACTCCTGGATTATCTGGTCAAGTTCATTCATGAATTCGGTCAGCACGTTGGCCTCCCCGCGCACCTTGCGCACCACCTCGCCCTTGCGGAAGATCACGGCGCAGTCGCGGCCGCCAGCCAGCCCGATGTCGGCCTCGCGGGCCTCTCCGGGGCCGTTGACCACGCAGCCCATCACTGCGACCTTCACGGGCACCTGCACGCCGCGCAGCTTCTGCTCCACGGCCTGGGCCAGCCCGGCCAGGTCGATCTCGGTGCGCCCGCAGGTCGGGCAGGAGACCATCTCCGCGCCGCGCCTGCGGATACCCAGGCAGCGCAGCAGCTCCCAGGCCACGTCCATCTCCGGCAAGGGGTCGCCCGTGAGCGAGACGCGCAGCGTGTCCCCGATGCCCATCCAGAGCAGGATGCCCAGGCCCACACCGGACTTGGTGGCCCCGCGCAGGGGGGTTCCGGCCTCGGTGATGCCGATGTGCAGGGGGTAGTCCACCACGTCCGCCAGCCGCGTATAGGCCGCGATGGTGGCGGGCACGGATGAGGATTTCAGCGAAATCTTGATCTGGTCGAAGTTCTCGTCCTCCAGCATGCGCACGTGGCCCAGGGCGCTCTCCACCATGGCCTCGGGCGTGGGGCCGCCGAACTTCTCCAGCAGGTGGCGCTCCACGGAGCCGGAATTGACGCCGATGCGGATGGGCGCTCCCACAGCCTTGGCGGCGTGCACCACGGCGGCCACCTTGTCCTGCCCGCCGATGTTGCCGGGGTTGATGCGCAGGCCGTCCACGCCCGCCTCCAGCGATGCCAGGGCCAGGCGGTGGTCAAAGTGGATGTCGGCGATGAGCGGCACGGGCGAGGCGGCCTTGATCTCTTTGAGCGCGCGGGCGGCGTCCTCGTCCAACACGGCCAGGCGTACGATCTCGCACCCGGCCTCGGCCAGGGCCAAAACCTGGGCGATGCTGGCCTGGACGTCGCGGGTGTCCGTGTTGGTCATGGACTGGACGCGGATGGGGTTGCCCCCGCCGATGAGCATGTCGCCCAGGCGGATGGCGCGCGTCTTGCGGCGCACAATGGGGGATGGTGTCTCTGCGTTCATGGAGGCGGGAAGCGTAGCCGATTTCGCAGGCAAAGCCAATCGCCGCGACAGGCGGAAATATTCCTGGGGAATCAGAAATATCCCAGGGCGTGCAGCTCGGCCATGCGGGCCTCCTTCTCGCTGTCGCGTCCGCCCCGCTCCCCCTGCCCGGCCCCGGATGGCAGGGTGCAGGGCACGCAGCCGAGCGAGCGGTAGCCCCGGTCGTACAGCTCGCAATAAGGCAGTCCGCGCGCCACGGTGAAGGCCCAGACATCCATCTCGGTCCAGTCCAGCAGAGGATTGAACTGCACGTAGCCCTCGCGCTCCTCCCGTTCCCGCATGTGGGCTCGCTCAGGGTTCTCGTCGGCGCGCACCCCGGTGAGCAGCGCCCGCACGCCCAACTCGCTCAGGGCGCGGCGCAGCGGGGCGACCTTCATGGCGCGGCAGCAGGCGATCTTGTCCGCCGCGATCTGGGCCGGGCAATCCTCGGGCAGGGGTTTGGCAATGTGCAGCCGCACGTCCCACTCGCGGGCCATGCGATCGCGGAAGGCCAACACCTCTGGGAACTTGCAGCCCGTGTCGATGTTGATGGCAAGGTTGTGCTCCGGCGCGGCCTCCCTCCAGAGGGCCAGCAGGGCCGTGGAGTCCTTGCCGCCGGTCCAGGCCAGGGCGGTCTCGCCGGGGAGATGGGCGTCCCGGATGGAGCGCAGCAGATCCAAGGTGTGTTCAAGCTTTTCTTGTAGGCTTTTCATGGGACTGGTACTGTGTTTATGGCCCGCCGCCCTAGGAGAAGCACATGCCCCCGATACCCGACGAGATATACGCCATGATCCTGGAAAACAGCCACGGAGTGCTGGCCACCAGCTTTCAGGACGTCCCGCACGCCTCGCTGATGGCCTACACGGTGCAGGCGAATCTGGAATACATTCATATGGCCACTTCCGCCAGAACAAGGAAATGGGCCAATCTGCTGGCCAACCCCAGAATGGCCCTGCTCCTCGATGACCGGGGCGAAAGCGCCGGAGGCCCCACCAAGGCGCTGACGATCGGCGGCGACCAGGTGAACGTGGCCGGACAGGCCGAGCAGGATGAAATCGTGGGCGCCCTGCTCGCCCGGCACCCGCATCTGGAGGGCCTGCTCTCCCTGGAAGACATACGGATAATCAGGCTCAAGCCTCGCTGGTGCGTGTTTCTCCAGGATCCGGAGCATTCGGTTTTCATGAACTTTTAAAAAATTCGGATTTGTACTTGACGGGAGGAGGGTGTTTCTTTAGAACGCCTTTCTCGACGACGCGCCCGTAGCTCAGCGGATAGAGCGCCGGACTACGAATCCGTAGGCCGCAGGTTCAAATCCTGCCGGGCGCACCAAGAAATCAGGGACTTAGGTAACAGCCTAGGTCCCTTTTTCTTGTTCAACCCTCAAGTTGTCCAACCGTTATCCAACCTTAGCCGTGTGCTTGAGGGCCAAAGCAGGAAAAGTCGCCGTCTTGCATGTGCGGTGTTCAGCCTCCTGGTGGTTCGGACCACAACGCCCTACTCCTTAAGAGCATGGCGTGGTGCCCACCCAGTGGCCTTTGAAAAAATGTGAGGATCTGAAAAAAAATCTTGCCAGGAGGCGAGAACGCGCCTAAATGATTTTTTCGCGATGAGGCATCTCAGTCGCGTCAATGAATCCCTCCCATAAGCGCACGGCACATGCCCGCGCAAAGAGTCGGTCTCAAACAAGGCCGCAATTCCCCTGAAGACATCCCCATAGGCGCACGGCACATGCCCGCGCAGAGAGTCGGCCCGGCAACGGGTACCGCAATCCCTTCTTGATCTCCCCTAGCGACATCATTTCCCAGCGGCCGCACATGCGTCCGATTTCGAACCGCAGCTAGCTCCAGCTGCATGGAGGGCATCATGGCCCTTTTCGAACTCGGCAACGGGGGGCTTCCCCTCGTCATCGCCCGCAACCAGGTCGGCAAGCTGACCGGCGGTGCGCTCTCTCCCAAGACGCTGGCCAACCTCGACTCCCTTGGCCTTGGTCCGAGAACTCGGATCAAGCTGGGTCGTCGCGTGGCCTACCCAACTCCGGTTCTCCTTGAGTGGCTTGAGGCGCGCTCTACCACGATCGCCGCTCAGCCCTCCTGGGAACTGTAATGGTCATCGGGTCGAAACTGATCCCGGTGACCCTGACCCAAGTCCTTAAGCCGGGCTTCAAGAACAGGAGAGTTTCAAATGAACGGTCAAGATAAGCTTTACAGCAGTGTTGCGGCCACGCCTCCCACTCCCTCCACCACGGAGCAAATTAAAGCTGCCCCCTCTCTGATGGAGGCAATCCTCAACACCGGCAGGAACGCTGCCGACATCGCCAAGGACGTTCCGCTTACCTCGGAACAGAAGTACCGCGAGTTCTTCAAGGCCGGTCTCATCAAGATGGAAGGCGACTTGGTCGCATGCCGCCAGGTCGTCATCCAGGCCTGTAAAGCCGTAAGCGGTTTGGAAGCCATCGTCGCGCGTAAGCACGGCACGTTGAACAAGACGGCCCGCTACATCGCCAAAACCCCGGTAAGGCCTCACGTCGAGGCCGCAATCCGCCGCCAGGACAAAAAGATCAAGGGCGGTAACTTCCACGTTCATGACTGGCCCACCTTCGACGAGACGGTCCTGTCCGATATCACCAAGGACATGCTGGCCGAACCGGACCTTTACGTGCTGGTCCTCGAAGACGACGCCAACGGTGAACTGGCAGCCGAGAAAAACGCCGTGTTGATGGACAAGCTGAACGAAGCTGCCGTGGAACACGACGTCACCGTCTTCCTCGTGAACTCGCTTGCACCGCGCCCCGCAGGTGGCGGTCTCATTACGATTGCACAGATGCCGGATCGCAACGTCCATACCGTCACCATCGAACAAGAGGGTCGCCACAACCTGGAAGTTTACCTCCAATTGGAAGGCGGTGCCAGGCTTCGCGCTACTCCGGAGGTGGTCACTGACCTCAAGGTACTGGAGTACCTCAAAGCCGAAGGCGGAGCCGAGGTGAAGATGTCCGCGATCTGCGAGCGTTTCAGCATCTCCAACCCGGCGGCAAACGCTATCGTCAAACGTCTCATCGCTAACGGCAAGGTCACACAGGTTAGGCGCGCTCACTACGCGACTGCCTAGCCGAGGACTGTAACATGGGGGGCAGGCCAATAGGCCGCCCCCTACTCCAGAGGGATGGACATGGTCGGATGCCTCCAAGGTGTTGTCGAGCGTTTTCAGTGCGTTATGCCCAGAACGGGACGCACGGGACACGTTTTGCGAGTCTTCCAGGAAATTTCATGTCCGCTCTTTCCAACGTCGCTCCTCTCTACGCCGAAGGCTTGGCTGGGGGGAGCACCAACGAACCAACAACTGCCGAGGTACAATATGGCTTCGAAAATCGACTGGACCGACGAGGTCTGGAACCCTGTCACCGGATGCACCCCGATCAGCACCGGTTGTGCTCGCTGCTACGCCAAGGGCTACGCCGCACGCCTCCACGGGGCTGGCATCTCGAAATACGCCAACGGTTTCAACGTGACCTGCCATCCCGGCCTGCTCAACATGCCCAGCAAGTGGAAGGTGCCAAAACGCGTTTTCGTCAACTCCATGAGCGACCTGTTCCATGCCCAGGTGCCGGATCAGTATATTCTGGACGTTTTCGCGGCAATTGGCCGCTATCCGCACCTTACTTTCCAGGTGCTCACGAAGCGAGCGCAAAGGCTCATAAGTATCAACAACAAGCTCACTTGGCACCCGAACATCTGGATGGGCGTCACGGTCGAAGAAGACGCCTACGCAGATCGCGTTGAGTTGCTCAAGCAGACCGGCGCTCAGGTGAAATTCGTGTCCGTGGAGCCGCTCATCGCCCCGGTACCGTCCTTGGACGTCCGTGGTCTGGATTGGGTCATCGTTGGTGGAGAGAAGGCCGTAGGCGCTCGCCCCATGCTTGCCGAGTGGGTCATGCCCATCAAAGAGGCAGCCAGGGTCTCGGGTATCCCTTTCTTCTTCAAACAGTGGGGCTCCAAGAACACCCCGTTCCACAGCAACATGTTTGACGGTGACGTCTGGCACCAGTTCCCCGGCTAAACGGTCATCAACCGAGGGCGGTCGGCGTGGCCGCCCTCACAACCCTGCTCAACGGAGGAAGCCATGAGCAAAGAAACGAATGACATCGCTGCAAGCTCGCCCGCAGCATCTGAAGTTATTCAGAAGGCTTGCGTTCCTGACAAGGTGACCCATCCGCTCACCGACCTGGGCAACGCAGACCTTTTCGCCGAGATGTTCAAGGACGAGGTCCACTACGTCCCGGAACTCGACCGATGGATTGTCTGGACCAAAGGCAAGTGGAGCGCATCAAAAGGCGAGCTGATGGGCCGAGTACGCCGACTGCTGGAGGAGAGACGCGCGGAGTCGAACTACCCCGGCAACCTCGTTACCATTTACGGAGAGGACGTCGGCAAGAAGGACGCCAAGAAGTGGCTTGCGAAGTCCCAGAGCAAGTCCCGCATCGACGCCATGCTGGAATTGGCCAAGGTGGACCCGAAGATCAGTGTCTCCCAAGATGAGCTCGACAACAATCCGTACCTGCTGGGCGTACAAAACGGCACCCTCGACTTGGTGACCGGCATCCGCCGTCCAAGCACCCCTGAAGACCTGATCACCCAGTATGTCCGCGTGAAGTATGATCCCGAGGCCACGTGTCCGGGCTGGGAAAAGTTCATCGACCAAGTGACGTGCGGCCAGAAAGACCTCGCCAACTACATCCAGGAAAATCTTGGCTACGCCCTATCCGGCTCCGTCCAAGAACAGCAGATGATCGTGTTCACCGGCAAGGGGAAGAACGGCAAGTCCACGCTCGTGGACGTCATCCTGGAGGTCATGGGCGACTACGGCAAGACCACTCCGGCTCATACCCTTATGAAATCCGAATCAAGGGCCATCCGCAACGACATTGCACGTTTGCGTGGAGCTAGGTTCGTTTCGGCGGTGGAGATCAATACCGGGAAGCACCTGGATGAGGCCCTGGTAAAACGCTTGACCGGCGGCGACAAAATGACTGCCCGCTTTATTGGTCGTGAATACTTCGAGTTCGTCCCCCAGGCGAAGTTCTTCCTGGCGGTCAATACCCTCCCGGAGGTCAGTGGTGCGGACGACGGCATCTACCGGCGCATCAGGATCATTCCCTTCGACCTTTCCGTGAGCGAGGACGAGGTCAACAAAGGCTTGGCCGAAGAGTTGAAACAGGAGAAAGCCGGAATTCTCGCCTGGGCTGTCCGAGGTTTCAAACACTGGCACGCCAATGGGAAGCTTACTGAACCTGCATGCGTCCGTGACGCTTCCCGCGACTTCCGTTCCGTCATGGACACCATAGGCAGCTTTATCGAGGACGAATGCGAGCGGGACAAGTCCAAACGCGTCCCCAAAGGCCTGCTCTTCTCCGAATACCAGAAGTGGGCCAGCAGGGCCTGCATCGAACCTGTCTCGATGAAAAAGTTCGGTATCCTGATCCGCCAGCAGGGCTTCAAGGAGCAAAAATCAGACGGCATCCGTTTCTGGCAAGGAATAACATGCCTTGAACTAACCTCCCAGCCAACGTCCGTTTCTCCGTCGACTTCGTCGCAACAGGATCCGTCAACAGGCCCGGTGCAATAGTGACAACCCATCACACCGGCATCTGGCCGGACCAATAGGAGAACAGGATGTCCGAGGACCTGCAAGCACGCACCGAGAGCGTGCCCCCCATCAACGAGACGACCGTGCCTGCCCATGTTTTCCAGGGCCTGGTTCGGACGCTCAAATGCATGGCCGCCATTTCCGGCCCCGTGATCAAGATCGAGGATAAAATAGTATCGACCTCGTTTAGAGGCGGCATAGCCATAGCCGATATGACCGGGCTCAATTTTAGCACGGTCCCGATGACCATATATCGAAATGAGAAGGCATTCAAAGAACTGGACCGCCTCGTCGGAGGCACGAAGGTCCGCATCCATTATAGAGAAAGCGACGAATCATATTATGCTGACAACGGCCACCTGGAACTCCCGGTTGGCCAGAAGTGTCATGCGGTCATAAGCCATCCCCACACCCAGTATCTGGATGTCAAAGGCGAGCCCATCACGGGCCTTAAACCCTCCTTGATCACCAAGCACATCGGAAACGCCTCGGACATCGTCCTTGGGCTCTGTGAAGGGCAAATCGACCACATCTGCTCCGGAGTGGGAACTCCCCTGCGCCTGAGGCCAGCGGTGGGAGGAGTGGCCAGGCAAGGCAATGCTGACCTCCTTCTCATGGTCAGGCAGTGCCTCGTGGCGCTCAAGAGCAACCCAACCTCCTTCACGTTGCACGCGGGCAAGCTCGGCGAGGAGTGGTTCGTGGAACTCAAGGGTAGGCTCGGCCACAAAATGCACCTGCTCGTTCGGGAGAAGGCCGTCGTCCTTTAACGCTCACAGGGGCGGGTCCAAGAGGCCCGCCCTTTCGATTATAGGAGTTCTCCGTGAAATATCTCCACGTAGCCACCAAGAGCTACAAAACAAGTCTAGCTTACGACCAAGCCATCATGCGGCAAACGGGAAGCTGCCTGTATTCCCTCATCGAGGGTCTCCGGCAGGAATATTTCGGGCTCCATACGCTTGACAGGGTCCTGGAAAACATCCGGGACTACAAGACCAAGTGCGTGCTCCCCGTTAGAGGAAGCCTATTTACCGATTCAGGTGGCTACTCGATCATCAAGGGCGACGTGCATCCGACCGACATCCCCAGGTTCATCGAGTGCTATGGCGAGTACCTGGCTGACGAACGTGACGTCTACGAGTACATCTTCTCGCTGGATATCCCCTTGAGCCTGAAACACGATGAGTTGAACAACAAGGCTCTCATCTATGAGTTGAACCGGCAAAGCCTGATGGATGCGAAAGTGAGCATGGAGGCTTACCCAGCTATCCGGGAAAAGTACTATTTCGTTTGGCAGTTCAAAATCCTGGCTCAGTATGAAATCTGGTGCCGCTTGTTCACGGAATTGGGATTGGGGCAGATGACCCGAAACCACGCACTTGGCGGCATGGTCGGGCTTCGCGGGGCGACGGGGATCACGTACAGCCCTTTCATCCAGATGGCCTTCAAGTGCTTGCACGAGTGGAAGGCCGGAGGTCTGGGTGGAGAGTTCCGCCTCCATTTCCTGGGCATCCACTCCCCGTGCGACAGATTCCAAATCGCGCTGCTGGAAAAGCTGTTTAGACGCTACCTGGTCGAAGGCGAATCCGTGGCCATGAGCTACGACTCAGTCCACCCTGTACAGGCCGCACGCGTCAAGAAAGACCTTCAATTCTTCTCCAAGGAGCCTGGAGGCCTTCAGGTCTACTCCAAGGCCGCCGATGTCCCCAGGGCGACTCTGGAGGCCATCTACCATACCCAGGAACTTCAGGAGGCGCTCGATGAGGCCCTGCGGGACAGGGCCAAAGGAGAGCCGGTCCAGAATACGAACATCTTCACCCCATTGAGCATCTTCAGCCACAAATGCCTCGACGCCTTTTTCGAGGAGGTGATCGACAACGCTGGACTGGTCGACATGCTCATCAACGAAGACAGTCGCGTCAGTTTCACCATGTGGACGTCGCAGTTGCTCAAAACCTGGAAGGGGGCTCACCCCGAAGTCTTCAAGGACAGCATGGTCGAGGCTTTGAGTAAAAATCTGGATATGACCTTCGAGATGCACCTTTGGAAGCAAAACGGTGTTTGCCCTGCAAAGTTGGACCAACTGGTCAGAAGGTCGATTCTAAACCTCAGGTTCCCGTTCAACCTGGAGTAGCTTAGCTCGCAGGGGCGATCACCTAGTCGCCCCTGCGATTATCTCCACGTTATCCAACACTCTCTCGCATCAGGCAGTGATTTCAATCTCCCCAAAATTGTGTTTCCATTTTCATAAAAAAATAGTCCTATTGAAAATGAAAAAAGGAGGCCCCTGTAAAACGGTCAAGGCATAACAATTCAAACATTATAACAAGCAAGGATTTAAGATGGGAAAAGACAACAATGCAACCTGCGCACTGGATTTGTTCGTAAACATGGGCGACAATTACGTAAACAAAATTGACAACAATAAACAGATTGTAAAGATTTGTGTCGTCTGTGGACTCCCACTAGAACTGTCAGAAGAAGAGTCTTGGAAAACAATGCACCAAGCATGTTGGATAAAACAGGAGCTTCCGAAACGCGAACAAAGACCAATCGTGGACAAAAGACCAAGAAATGATCTCGGCGAACCACTTTGCGAAAGATGTGGAGAGCCGCTTGACATGGAAGACCCAAATACAAAGATTCATTGGGTGACTATGCACAAACATTGTTTTGCAAAACACAAAAAAGAAGAGAAAGAAAGTAATGCTAAATCTTGATGAGCTATTAAAGAATGCTCCCGAAGATAAATGTGATGGCAAAGAAAAAACTCAAAGCACAACAGCAAAAACAACAAAAGATAAGACACAAAAAGGAAATCACGAGCTACTAAACAGAATATGCGCCGCATACAAATATATTAAAGACGAAAACGGAAAACCATATGCTGAGGTAATTGATCCACACGGCAAGTCGACGATAATTGAGGTTCAAAGTGAAGACTTCCTTAACAACCTAAAGAACGACTTTGTCCTGAAACACGGCAAATTTCCGCAAATAACTGAGATCAAAAACGTAGCGGACTTATTCCACTATAGCGTAAAAACATCTGAAAGCACCGAAACACTTTGTCTTAGATTCGGCGAAAAGAACACCGAAAACTACATTGACTTGAACAATAGCAGAAACGAATCAGTCTTTATATGGAACAATGGCTGGGCAATCACAACGAATCCAGGCGTAAAGTTTAAGCGCACCGGTCAACAGAAAGAGCTTTGTCGTCCTGCTGACAGTGACGATGGCGATTTCAAACTGATTCTCAAGTACTTACGCTTCAAGAACAAGACTCAAGAGATGCTGACACTGGCAACAATCTGTTCGCTCGTCAGGACAGACATCATCCGCCCCATCCTTTGTTTCGTTGGTCCTCCAGGCAGCGCAAAAACGACTAACGCCAAGATAATACGTTCGTTGCTGGACCCACGTGAACCATCGATGAACAGCACTATGAAAAATGCCAAGGACCTAGCCCTGGTCTTCAGCCAGAACGCCATCCCGTTCTTCGACAACCAACCGAAGATCAGTCGCGAGATGTCCGACATGCTCTGCACTGCCGTAACTGGCGCGGGATTCGAGAACAGAAGCCTGTATACGAATGGCGACCTCCATCACCTCTCCTACAGACGAGGTGTCCTCATGACAGCGCTTGAACTCCCAAGCCTCATGCCGGACTTCCTCGATCGCTGCGTCCACATCGAACTTGATAAGATACCGCAAACTGACAGACGCTCGGATCAGGACATGTGGGAGGAGTTCGAGGAAGACAAGCCGAACATCTTCGCCGGTATGCTGAACACAATCGCAAGGGCAAAACTGTGGGAACCTTACTTGAACATGTACATGAAGCCACGACTCGCTGATTTCGCAAGGTTTGGAGCTTGCGTAGCCAGCGTTCTTGGTTATTCAGAAAACGACTTTGTCCGTGAATTGCTCAGAAACGTAGAGGATGAAAAACAGCGTGAACTGATCATTAACGATCCGATCTCAATGGCTATCGTATCGATGGTAGACGAGAACGGAGACTTTGAAGGAACGACAGATTCACTGGCAAATGCTTTGAACAGATACATTGTCAATCCGAGTCAGAAGATATCAGCTGTCACACTAGGAAAGAATCTTAAACGTATTGCCAGTCACATGTCTGTCGCTGGAATAACAATTGAAAAGCTGAAACGTTCAAACGAAGGTTCTCGTTGTAGAATAACAAAATGTGCTCAGAGTTCCGTTGTTATCACAGAATCTGACAAACATTATGCGTCACTGTCTCAAGATAGTTTGACTACTCACAGAGACTGTGAGCTGTCTAAAGAAAACTTGTTTGTATGATTACAAAAGTGTTGAGTGAATACGAAAGATGAAGATAGGTTCGAGTCTAATACGGCGGGGTGACACTTGGGGTCACCCCGTCACTTTTATCCTGTCAATCTGTCGCCGATAACACGTTGTAATGGTTGAGCAATTTCAAAAAGTGACGGTTTGACAGTTGAAACAAGGAAATTCATTTTACTTTGTACTATTACTGCTTTAATAAGTATAATAGAGTACTATAGGTAGTATAACAATAGAAAGTAGTCATGAAACAGGAATTCTTCTGTCAATCCGTCACTTTTTGTATTCTCTAACAATAGCAATTGTTTACGGGTGACAGATGGGTTTCCCATTCCATCACTCGTTTTGCCAACCGTCACTGTCATCAGGTCAGATCTAGACTTTCGTGTTTACCTTACGATAGAAAAGATCAGTGACAACTGTGACACTTTGCAAACGTGAAAAATCATGCGCAAGATATCTGAACGACTGAAAGCAGACAAACCTTGGGCCATCCTTGGTATCAGTCGTAAGCAATATGAATCTGCGAAGCCTTGGAAGAAATCAAACTTGTCGAGAGGAACGTTTGAAAGCATTCAACACTCTTGCCCCACAACATTGTCCAAGACATGTAACTGCATGCTTCTGTTGACTATTTGACCAATCAAATATTGGAACCATTCAAGTGAAGCTTGTTAGCTAATTCATTTGAAATAAATCATATGAACTCTGCGAGCATGATATCAGATAGATTGCTTTCAAAGATATGTTCAAAACATCGTCTGAATCTGAAAGGTGTTCACGGTCTAAGACATTGGGCTCGAGTCCGAGAGTTTGGCTTGGCACTATCACAGAAGACAGGTGCTGATCCTGTCGTCGTCGAGCTTTTCGCAGTCTTTCATGACTCCCAACGCTACAATGATTGGCGCGACCCTGATCACGGCCCGCGTGGTGCCGAGTTGGCCAGATCACTCCACGGTGAGTATCTTGAAATCGAATCATCCCAGTTAGACCTGCTCTGCCGCGCCTGCGAGGGTCATACCCATGGGACTATGAAAGTAAGTGCGCGCTAGCGTCGAGAAATGCAGAAAAAGCATTCGTGACAAGTTAGCTTGATGCATTTAGTTTGTGCAAGTTTTCAAAATATATATAGTGATCCTTGTCCAAGTAAGCGACGCCGTTAAACGGCGTGCCATTGATTTTTAGTTCAAGTATTGGCCTGAGTGATGGATCTAAAATAAGATTCAAGGCAAGAGATGATGGCAGGTCGATGTTCTGCATGTAATAAACGGGTGCAGCTTCAAAATACTCATGATCCATTCGCACCACATCGGCATTTCGAAGTGTTCTTAACAGTTCCCGCGAGTAGAATGGCATACTTACTGGCCCTGAATCATATGTTATAACTGCGCTTGCACAAAAGTATTCTTTGTCTTCGTAGACGCCATTGATTCTTATGTGAAATATATTTCCAAGATTTGGAATAAGCCAGTCCGGATGTGTAATTTTTTGCTTTTCCACTTTTATATCTGTTGGCAATTCCATGTTAACTCCATGTCCTGGGTGAGGCAAAAGTGTTTGACTACAAATGCTCCTTCAATGCGCCATGGTCTTTCAGAAAGCTTTACTATCTTTTTAACTCTTCCAATAGCGTGAATATTCGTGGGAAAATTTCTGACTTGGAGTATTTGTGGGAGTGCTTAAGCGACAACATACTCCAAGTTGAAAAATTAGTGATCGCTTGTTGCCCTAGGCCTGCTAAACCCCACAAAGGCAAGTCGATGACCGAAGAGCAAATAGTTTTCAAACAAGCATGCCTTGGTGGCGGAAATCTTCATTCTTGGCTCAAGTGGTGGTCATACGGGTGGTTATTGGCAGAATACGGAGAGACGCCAATATTTGAGTACACCATGCGAAGCTATGGTCGTGCTGATATTTTTTGTCCAGTAAACAAAATCATTGTGGAATGCGGCGACACTGCGTCAGCAAAAGTAAATGTTAGCTTGTCTGGAGATTTGGCAGAGAGTTTCGTCATAGTGCCTTACCAGTCTTCAATTATTGAAAACTACGCAATGGCAAATCCTTGCAGAACACTAGTTGCGTTTATTTTTAGCAAAAACAACAACATTTAATGAATTACATATGTTTTTGCATGCGCCTTACATCCAAGTGCTGGTACTTTTTATGAGAAACCATCACCTCAATTGATCCATCTTGCGACTTGCGATAGTATAGCCGACCACCACGACTGTCACCCGTCTGGAATTTTAGCCTGAGCCAGCCTTCGACGCCTTCCATTCGTTTGCTTTTGGTAATTTCAGGCGAGTTGTTTAGTTGCGACAAAAGTTCTACAACTCTTTTCTTGTCCAAGACTTCATTGGCAATATATGAGACAGAACCTCGCGTAAGACGTATGCTTGGAAAGGCGGAAGTTATTACTTCGCTGAAAATATTCTCGTAGCTATTTTTTTTGATTGGATTGCAGCCTTGCGACAACTTGACGTCAGAACTGTTCTCAAGGCCGCATGTCCGCATTAATTGAGCATCAAGGTGGAGTAATTGATTGCGAAGGGCTAATATTTCATTGTCTTTTTGGTCTAAAAGGAACTGAAGTTCGTCTTTTTCTTCTCCAATTTTTGCAACAGTACACAGATGTCTGTTTATATTTTCTCCGGCCTCATCAAGTAATTTTTCATATTCATTTATGTTTTCATTCCCACTGCGCCCGAAGTCAGCTACGGCTTCTTTTAAGGCGATGAAACTCCGTGAATACTCTCTGAGTCTTGCGTATAGATCAAGTACCTTTTCTCTTGACTTGGCTAATTCTTCCTGAATTATTTGAATCGTAATGTTGTTCTTATCGAGCGACTCAACAAGCTTTTCTTTTTCTGTCTCATTCCGCTTGTTAATTTCATCGTGACTATGTATTATGTTTAGCAGTCTTTGAACTTCTTTTCGAAGTATGCGGACTTTTGAAGCATCATCGTGATCCGCTTCAAACTCGTTGAAAATGCTATTCGCTGCAGAGCTTTGATTCCCGGTATGAAGTGAAACATTTGCCTGTGGCAGTCGTGAATGCGACGGGAGGTCGATCACGGGAAGTACGCTTTTAAGCTTCTCTCTGATGCCATGGAGAGCCTTGCTGCTTCTGCTTGAATCAATTCTTATAAAAAATTTATATTTGTTTCCGTCGTGCCCAGGCCTTGCGCTTTCACCGCTATGCAGAACAGTTATGCCAGTTTTCTTAATTTCTAAAATATATTTTTTAAGATCAAGGTCTTTGCAATTTATCAAAACATACGTGTAGTAGCCTTCGGCATCAAGAATCCACGTATTAATGTTAGCAACGGGCCAGTCTTCGTGCTCAAAACTGTCTGTGCAAAATTCATCCTCATTGTCTCTGTCTGGTCCTCCGAGATAGTCTTCCCAATATTCACTGTCTTTGTCGTCAAGTTCGTCAGAATAAATGCTCATGTTGCCTGCCATTCCTATGCTGTGTGCTTTGTTATAGCCGAAAGAATATTGTATTTAAACAGGCCGAGGCCAAGTCTGGCATTAACCTGTATTTGTGCAAAACGACCAAGCGTGGTCTGATTATTCTTGATCCTTGTAATATCAAAAGAAATTTGCAAGAATAATAAGTAGGAGCTTGCCGGAAGTCTTCGGCCAACGTCAAGCAAACACTTCACCAAATTCAATTAATTTACCTACATTTTGTCTTTATTAAGCTAAAAAGAACCCCGCGACAAGCGGGGTTCCTATCTCAAAGCCAGAAATTTCTCGTAACCCTACCACCCAATCAGTCTACCCATTCGGCATCCTGCCCATTTGGCTGATCACGAGACTGCCCCTTTCCGGCCTTAGTTCGATTCGTCCCCGGAGCCTTTGCCGATCCTCGATTATCATCGTTGTCTGGTCGTCATCTTCTCCAGGAACACGATTTTGCCATTCACGATCTCGATGGCGGGACATCCCTGTTGTCTGTCCTTGCTCGGACATGGGTAGACCTCACAGCCATCACACTGGTTCGTGATCTTCAATCCATTTGGCGTGTTCATAAGATAATCTCCTTTGAGATTTGAATTTGACGACATCGGCTAATTTGCTCTTTTGCTTTTCGAATGGAATAAATATGTCATCGTCATTTATTGTATACGATTCTTGTTGCCATCAAGAACAACAGGAGGGGTTTGAATAATCACGGCGTTCATAGAGAAATATTAAGGGAAACATCATCAGGAGGTTTCCCATGCTCATTGACTATCTCAAGGCAGGTTTTCCAGCCATCTCGATCCTCACGCATGAACCCGCAAGAGCTGAAAAAGTCATTCCATTCGAAGGACATTGGAGGTTCTTTGCATGGGACTGCATGAGAGGAATTCGTCAGGCTGGAAGCGCCAAGATTCTCGAAGAGATTCGTGATCCCGTAGACGCCATCAACTGGCTCAACGCGAGCATGGACACAGTCCTGCTGATGCACAACCTACACCTGTTTCTGGACTCCCCGGAGATCATCCAGGGAATTCAGAACGGCGCGGAACTTTGGAAGAGCAAGGGCAACTGCCTGGTCATGGTCTCACCGATCATCCAGATGCGGCCCGAACTCAAAACCGTGTTCACCGTCGTAGACCTCCCGCTCCCCGACACCGACGACCTCTATCAAATCCAACAAGAGCTTGGCGGCCCGTTGTCGATTAAACCAAATCGCAAAGCCGCCAGACTGGCCCGTGGTTTGTCAGAGCAAGAAGCCGAATGCGCGTATGCACTTTCACTCGTTAAACGCCGCTACTTCTCATCCCGCATTGTTTCAGATTTAAAATCTAAAACATTACGCGCGACAGGACTCCTTGAAGTCTGGAGCCCAGAACATTTTTCCAACATTGGAGGGCTGTCAGCCCTGAAACAGTACATCAAATCCCGTGCAAAGGCGTTTACGCCTGAAAACGAACATCTCCCAAGACCGAAAGGTCTGTTGCTCTGTGGAATTCCAGGCACGGGCAAGAGTCTTTCCTGCAAAGCTGCCGCCTCCATCTTGGGGTGGCCGCTGATCCGTCTCGACATCGGAGCACTCAAAGGCTCCCTCGTCGGAGAAAGCGAAAAGAAAATTCGTCAGGCCACACAGATCATCTCGTCATTTGGCGAATGCGTCGTGTGGCTTGATGAAATCGAAAAGGCGCTGTCTGGAGTCAAAAGCTCTGGAGAAACAGACGCTGGAACAACTTCCGGCATGTTCTCCCATCTGCTCACGTGGCTTCAAGAGAACACTTCACCCGTGTTCGTCATGGCCACGGCCAACGACATCACCAAGCTTCCACCTGAAATACTTCGGGCGGGAAGATTCGACGCCATCTTCATGGTCGATCTGCCTTCCAATCGTGAACGTAGAGAGATCATGAAGATCATGAACGCCAGATACGGCACCAACATCTCGTTGGAATTCGCTGACCAACTCAATGGATTCAGCGGGGCAGAGATTGAACAGGTTTTCCGCGAAAGCCTTTTCACCGATTTCGGCACTGCGCTTAATGCAGTGATACCCCTCTCACGCACTATGCGCGAAGAGATCGACGCCTTGCGCAACTGGGCTCGTACCCGCGCCAGAGCGGCAAACACGCCTGACGACGAACCCGAGACCCGGAAAATTCGCACAAGCGCTCCAGGCTCATCAACACCAACCGTCCAATAACAAGGAGGTCTGATGTGTCACACGTCTCAACCATTGAGATTGAGATCACAGACTTGCACTGCCTCAAACAGGCATGCCTGCGCCTCGGTCTTGAATTCCGTGAGAATCAGCGCTCATACGTTTGGTACGGACGCCTGGTCCAACCCGACCGGTATCCGCTGCCAGACGGCATCACCGAGAAAGATCTTGGTAAATGTCATCATGCCATACACATCCCCAACGCATCCTATGAGATCGGCATTGTTCAGCAAGGACACAAGTTCCTGCTCCTCGCAGACTTCTGGGATACGCGTCTCAAGAACGCCATCGGAGACGGTGGCGGGAAACTCAAGCAAGCATACGGTGCTGAACGCACCATCCAGGAGGCTCGAAGACGCAATTACCGCGTAGTCGAACAGAAGACAGCCACTGGAATCCGCTTGATCCTCTCGTCCTAATCCGTCCCAAGTTTTCATCCAAATCTCGGCCCCATGCCCTTTTACCCGTCCACCAGTGTTTGCACGTGTGGAAAAGAAGGTGTTTTGCCTATGCAGAAACAAATTGTCGTGGACATCGACGATTCCGGGGAAACCCGGATCGAGACCAAAGGCTTCAAAGGCGCTGTGTGCCTAGAGGAGTCTGCGTTCCTTAAGAGTTTACTCGGCAAGGAACTCTCGCAGTATCTCACGCCGATGTTCTACCAGAAAGACAAGGTCGAAATCCGCAAGCACATCAACCTGTGTGGCTGAATAGACGCCAAAGGAGAAAAGCATCATGAGCAACGACATGTTTAAGAAGGCATGTTTGGTCCAACTCGCTACGTCGTGTTGGATCGGCACCAAGAACATCAACCAGAGCCTCATGGGCAACCTTGGCAGCAGCCCGGACTGGTTGAAAGGCAAGAAGCTCCTGGTCAATCCCGAACTGCTCGGTCCCATCAAGACCTCAATTCAGCAAGCTCGGAAGCTCCTGGCCCGATACGCCCTGCCGTTTCCCATGGCAGGACTTCACCTCGTCCCCAAGGACATCATCGACGACATCGACAACAGGCTGGAAATGCTCAAATCCGAGTTCCTGTCCAAAGTTGAGACCTTTGCAGCGTTCTACGAGGACGCACGCGAAGAAGCCAAGGCCGCTCTCGGCGACCTGTTCTCCGAGACCGACTATCCCCAGGACATCAAGCAGAAGTTCCGCTTCACATGGAGTTTCGTGGTCCTGGATGTTCCGTCAAAGGCTTCGTTCCTCTCCCCTGACATCTATCAGAAGGAGAAGACCAAGTTCCTGGAGTTGATGGCTGAAACACGCGAATTGGCCATGGCCGCGCTCCGTGAAGAATTCGGCGAGATCATCAACCATCTCTCCGACAAGATTACCGGCGGCGACAAGCCCAAGGTTATCCGCTCCAATATGACCAACAGGATAAATGAGTTCTTGGACGGGTTCTCTGACAGGAATCTGTTCCAGGACGACAAGTTGTCAGCGTTGGTCGAAGAGGCCCGAGGTCTCGTAAAGACCATCAACGGCAATTCCTACGGTGTGCAGTACAACGATGTGCTTCGGCAGAAATTCACAAAGGACTTCAACACGCTCAAAGCATCCATCGACGCTGCCATCGAAGAGATGCCCAGACGCCGCATCCATCTGGATGATGGCGAAAGGGGGTTACTTCTCCCAGACGCAGCCTAGCAACTAGCGATTGCGTCAGAAGATCAGAAACAATCAATCACATGGGGAGGTGGCCACAACGGCTGCCTCCCCTTTCCTATTTCTGGAACGAAAGAAAGACACAGGAGGACCCATGCCTATCACTCTCTCGAAGACGAAGCTCATGGCGTACATCTCATGCCCTGAAAAATTCAGGCTTCGATACGGCCTGCGGCTGAAACCGCTCAAAGACGATCCGGCGCTACTTGAAGGTCGGGCCATCCACCACCTGGTTGAGTCTGGCCTCATGTACGCCTACGCCATCGAAGACGTTCTTCCCGTCGCTTCCATGCGATTCTGGGAATCCACGCCTTTCGAATCTTGCGGCTATGACAGCATCAAGGAGTATAAGCATGCGCAGGCCTTGTGCCTAGCGCAATCACAGAAATTCCTGGAACTCATCGGCCCCATGCAAGTCATGGCAGTTGAGAAAGAGTATCTGGCAATCCTGACCGATCCGTTTACCGGGGAGGTCTTCGACGACATTACTATACGGGGTTTTCTTGACGTCCTTTTCCAAGGGGAATCAGGCCCCGCCGTTATCGACATCAAGACCGTGGGGCGCACCCCATCCATGCCTATAGCGCATATCTCGCTGGAACTGGCGTTGTATGGCTACCTGCTGACATATCCCGACTACTGGGACGCCAAACCCATCGAGGTCGCGTTCCTGAATCTCATCAGGACCAAGGAACCCAAGATCACCTGGGATAAGGCAGTCGTGGACATCGAAGCTTTTGAAGCTCTTGTCACGACATGTCGTCAGGTCGCGGAGGCTATTCGCCTTGGGCATTTCTGGAAGAATCCAGGCATGCACTGTGGCTGGTGTTCCTTTCGAGGCCTGTGCCACGGCAACAACTTGCTCGCCATTCAGACCTTCGGCCACCATGTCATCGAGTTCTACCAGGCCACCAAAGACGTGATGGCCTACCAACACCTTCACAATTCCATGAACCCGCAAGATCAGGCGGCATAGAAGGAATAGCCATGTTCAAGAAGGCAGTTCGTGAATCAGCGAAGCTCCGTTTGGCCTTGACCGGCCCTGCCGGAAGCGGCAAGACCTACTCGTCGCTCCAGATCGCAAAAGGCCTCGGCGGCAAGATCGCAATGATCGACACCGAACGAGGCTCTGGAGCACTCTACGCAAACATCTGCGACTATGACGTGCTCCGCATTGATCCGCCCTTTGAGCCCAAGAAGTTCCTGGATGGCATCAAGGCAGCTGAGGAGGCAGGGTACGACGTACTCATCATCGATTCATTAAGCCACGCCTGGGCAGGCGAAGGAGCCATCCTCACGATCCATGATCGTGTCGCAAAAGCTACGCGAAACTCATTCGATGCATGGCGTGAGGTAACGCCTCTCCACAATCAACTTGTGGACGCGATCCTAGCCAGCACCTGCCATGTCATCGTGACACTCAGAACCAAGACCGGATATGAGGTCATTACCGAGAACGGGAAGACCAAAGTCTCAAAAGTCGGATTACAAAGCATCCAGCGTGAGGGACTGGACTATGAATTCACCGTGGTCATGGACCTCTCGATTGAAGGCCATGTGGCGACAGCATCGAAGGACCGGACAGGCCTGCTTGACGGTTTGCGATTGACGCCCGATTCTCATACGGGCAGAAGGCTTCTTGGGTGGTTGGAATCTTCAGCGATTCCGACCGACAAGGGCGAAAATCCTGGATTGCAAACCTTGATAGAGACCTTCGGCCAACTCGGCATCGACGATCTCCGTGGCGAATACACCACCTACGTTTGTGAGCGGTACGAGATTTCAGGGATGGACGAGATGAACAACAGCCAAACCAGTGAGCAGATCACTATGCTCAAGCAGTGTTTGGTGCGTGACGAGAAGCTCGGACAGTTTGTGGACATCCTGCGGCAGAGGAAGCTAGCGGCTTAATCATTACACCTTACCGGGTCGAGCAATCGGCCCATTTTCTTGGCGCAGACCGTACACTGAATATATTCACGGAGGCTACTAATTTGGCACCAGCTATCCAAGGGAAGCATGACGGACTGTGCGGAGTCTATTCAATTATTAACGCCGTGAATGTCATGAAAAAACTGGGCAACGAACGGGATGAAGCCCTATTCGGCTTACTGATCGACTACCTTCACGAGAAAAAATATTTAAATAAAGCCTTACGCACTGGAGTTTACAAACGACACATTAGAGGCATGCTTGAGGTTGCCAAAAATTATATTTCCAATGAGTTTAATAAGCAGTGGAGCTTGGACTATGAAATGATTGCAGTCCAGCGGGGGAGTATCACAGGAGTGTGGTTGGATTTGGTCAATCACTTTCGATCCAACGTGCCTAAGAAGGCTGCTATTATTGGGTTAGGAAAGACCTACGATCACTGGACCTGTGTCCAATCTATCACCGACAAGCAGATGCGACTGTTCGACTCTGATGGGCTGAAAATAGTTAATAAATCTAGATGCACAGCAGGCACAACCACAAACAAACCTCACGAAATAGACCCAGCCGAAGTTTTTGGGCTTAAAATTCTGGCTAACGCCCCCAAATAGTTCAGACAAGCGATGACAGGGAATAGCAAGCACAATGGCAAAGACACTTGAAGCACACGACCGGCTGATCCGAGAGATCTTCGAAGGCAGCTACCAGTTCGAAATCCCGGACTACCAGCGCCCGTACGCATGGACGACTGAACAAGCCGAAGAGTTGTTTAACGATCTGGTCTCGGCAATGCAGGACGCCCGTAGCAATGGAGCCACAAGCCAGTACTTTATGGGCAGCATCGTCCTAATCAAGAATGACCGCGACGCGAAAGCGATGGTCGTGGATGGGCAACAGCGGCTCACTACACTCACAATGCTATTTGCAGCCCTGCGCGCTGCTTGGGAGGCAGCTAGCCATCCTCAGGGCGTCAAAAGCGTGACTCCCTTCCTATACGAGGAAGGAGATGAAATGCTGGGTAAGGCGACAGGCTATCGGTTTACCGCCCGCGAGGAGGACGCTGCTTTTTTTCGGAAATATATACAAGAACCAGGTGGGATCGACAGTCTCGTCACCAGCACAGAAAAGCTCGAAGACAGCCAGTTGCGTTACCGCGAAAACGCCACCTTACTGTTGGCAAAGACCACCGCTCTGACACCTGATGAGCGCAACGCGTTCTGGAAGTTTTTAGCCAACAATTGCTCATTGGTTATCATTTCAACGCCAGATCTTGAGGCCGCATATCGCATCTTTTCGGTGCTGAATAACCGGGGACTCGACCTCGCACCCATCGATATTCTCAAAGCGGCAGTGCTAGGTTCGATTCGCAACCTTGCGGGCGAAGAGAAAAGCCGTTCCTATGCCAAGGAGTGGAGTCGCATCGAAAGCACACTCGGTCGCGACGCTTTCGGAGATCTGTTCGGGCATATCAGAACTATCTACGCAAAACAAAAACAGCGGGCAACGTTGGTCAAGGAGTTCCGGGAGCACGTCACTGAGTACAAAAAGCCAGTCGAGCTAATCGACGACGTAATCAAGCCCTATTCTGAAGTATGGAACTTCGTTCGGGATGCCGACTTCGAGGCGACCGAGCAGGCCGAGGCGATCAATGACTACCTGTCGTGGCTGAACCGTGTCGATTTCAAGGATTGGGTGCCTCCGGCGTTGGTCTATTTTAAACGCTTCCGCCAGCAGCCTAATCTACTCGTTAACTTCTTCAAAGCACTTGAACGCCTGACTTACTTCTTGCTCATCACCAAGGCGGGCATCAACGTTCGCATCGAGACCTATGCCGATCTCACCAAAGAGATCGAGCCGGATGCCTTCGATGGCGACCTGGCGGCGCTGAAAACACTTGATCTCACCGACAAGCAAAAGCATGAATTCCTCGCAGCTCTTGACGGGGAGATATACAGCAAGCTGCCCAAGGCCCGAATGGCCCTGGTACTGCGCCTTGAAGCGCTGGTTAGCGACGGTAGCAAGAAGCAGGTGTTCAATCATCTCTCGCTTGAGCACGTTCTACCGCAGACCCCACCAGCAGACTCTGAATGGATCAAGTGGTTCCCAAATGATGACGAGCGCGCTTCGTGGACGCACCGATTGGCAAACCTGGTTCCGTTGCACTTCCGAAAAAACCCGGCAGCCAGCAACTATGATTTCGCTACCAAAAAGAACGTTTACTTCAATGGCAAGGGCACCGCGTCTCCCTTTATCCTGACGCAGGAAGTCAGGTCAGAGATTGCTTGGACGCCTGATGTTTTGTCTAAGCGCCAAGAACGTCTCCTTGGCATCCTGAAGTCGCACTGGAATCTTGAAGTCGCAGCAGGCCCTAAGAGCGCGGACGAAACTATCGAATAAGAGCATGATTACGAGCACAAGAAACAAAACAAAAACTTACGAAGTAGGCTTTCGAGCAGTTTCAGGCCTTGATTACAAGGGCGACAGTCCTTGCGATCTCCAAGCATTGTGCGAAATACGCCATCACTCCTACACCCCAGATCGTCGAGCAGAAGTGCATTGGCGGGCGGATCATTAAGGAGTGTTAGTCACCTGAAGAGGCAATTCTGTGTGTATAAATATGTTAGCATATTCGCAAATGGAATGCATCGGCAAGGACCTACTTGCGGACTTACGGGTTCAGCCATGGTTCCCATGGCAGCCTTCTTCACACAATCACTGAAAAGGGATTGACAAATGAGTATTCACGCCCTGTGTGCCCCACGCCCGTCTGTTTTCGCGGTAGACCGTCGAGCAACAATGCTCAGCCTGGAAACCTTCCTCAAGGGGCAGGTTAATGGTCCTGAGTTTTTCGAAGAGAACTATTTCACCACCGGAATGCTGACCCTGGTCGACCGAGTCTTCCGCCATTTGGGCGGCGGGGGGGCTGGATCGTCTGTGTTCCAGCTTTCCCAAGCCATGGGCGGCGGTAAAACGCATAGTATGATAGCTCTTGGCCTCCTGGCTCGAGACCCTGACCTGCGCAGTCGAGTTTTGGCAGAGAAGAATCCGGCCCCTCGCCTGACCCGATGTCGTGTTGTAGGCTTTAATGGTCGAAATACAGACGCTCCGGGCGGCATCTGGGGTTCTATCGCCGAGCAGCTAGGCAAGGCGGAGCAATTCGCCCGGTACGTAGCTCCACTTTTAAGCGCACCTGGCCCCGAGGCCTGGAAGCAATTGCTTGGCGGCGATCCCCTGGTCATTTTCCTAGATGAATTGCCGCCATATCTGGAATATGCGGCAGCAGTCCCTGTGGGGCATGGCGACCTGGCCTTGGTGACCACCACGGCCTTGGCCAATTTATTCGTTGCTGTGGCTGAAATGGATAGCGCCTGCCTAGTGTTGTCAGACTTGGCCGGAACCAATTATCGCGTCGGGCAATCAAGCCTGGAAGCCGCCTTTACGAGGGCCGTACAGGGCATAACCTCTGAAGCAAAACGCATCGCAGTACCTATCACTCCGGTCAATCCCAACGGAGACGAACTATACCACATTTTGCGTAAACGACTTTTTGAACGGATTGCTCCTGAGGCGGATATCCAGAACGTGGCGAGCCGCTACCGGGATGCCCTGCGAGAAGCAACTCGCATGAATCTGACCACCACCGCGCCGGAAAGCTTGTACACTCGGATTTTGGATTCCTATCCCTTCCATCCAGACTTGCGCGAACTCGTGGGTAAGTTCAAAGAGAATGAAGGATTTCAGCAAACACGCGGAGTAATCCGCCTAATGCAGATGATCATTACCAATCTGTGGAAAGGGCAGAAGGCCACAGAGCTGGACTTAATCCACCCCTACGATATTGACTTGAATGACGACGAACTGGCGTCGGAAATCAGAACCATCAATCCTTCATTGAGCGAAGCTATTGCCCACGACATTGCCCACGGCGGCGATGCCGAAGTGGAACAGATCGACCTCGCTAATGACACAACTGACGCCTCGGACGCCGCCCGGCTCATGCTCGTGGCCTCTCTCTCCACTACACCTGGGGCCATTCATGGGCTGCGTGAATTTCAGTTAGTCGACGGTTTACAGCGTCCTGGCCGCGACCTGTCTACTTTCAAGGCCAACGTTCTGGATAAACTCGCAACCAGGGCTTGGTATCTGCACAACTCCCCTGACGGGCGTTATTATTTTAAGAACCAACAAAACTTGGCCGCAAAATTGCGTTCCACTGCTCAGTCTCTGCATTCAGAAGTGGTAGACCGCATGCTCAAAGAGCATTTAGAGAAAGATTTCTCCCCCAGCCTGCGGGATTGCTACCAAGTGGCGCGAATCCTGCCTCCCCTGGACGAAGTTCAAATTGAACAGGACAAAACCACCCTGGTAATTGTTCGCCCTGGAGGCCAGGCCAACCGACTGCCCATTTCTTCAGATTGGCAGGACTGGTGGGGCCAGCAGCAGTATAAAAATCGAGTATTATTTCTATCAGGATCGCGTGATACCTTCCAGAAAGTGCTGGACTGCGCTCGTCAGGCCAGGGCATTGCAAAGCATTGGAGACGAGTTGCGTGCGGAAAACACGCCGTCCGACGACCCTCAATGGCGCGCCCTTGATTCCCTAGAAGATCGGGTCAATTTACAATTCAGTGCCGCTCTGAAAGAAGCCTTTGATCAACTCGTTTACCCGTCTATCAATAATGCCTTGAGAACGTCTGGCATCGAGCTGGCCTTTGCAGGCAATCAAAGCGGCGAGGCTACCATTCGTAAGACCCTTGAAAACGCCCAGAAATTTACCACGAAGATCGATGATGATAGCTTCCGGGCTCGGGCCGAAGCTCGTCTTTTCGGCAGTGCGGAGACCAAAGTCGTTCTCTGGAGTGATTTCAAACGCAATGCAGCCGTGAATACGTCCTGGCCTTTGCACAAGGTATCAGCCCTGGACGACCTCAAGGCCGATTGCTTACGCCGGGCCCTTTGGAGAGAGGAAGGCAACCATGTCCGGCGTGGACCGTTCCCACCGCCCAGCCCAGAAGTAGCAATCCGAGAGCTGTCAACTGATGAAGACGGGGATGGTCGCACGTATTTGAAAATTGAGCCCCTGCACGCTGAAGCTGTGGTTTACGAAACCGGGGACGCCGACCCCACACCCGCATCTACCCCAGTGCCTACCCCTGCTCGATTCGAAGCCACTGCCTTGCGGTATCGTTTCTTGGCTCATGATCCCGCTCAACCAGAACGGGTCAGCGCGGTCAAGGAATGGACTGCCAAATTGCGGCTCAAGTACCAACTCCACAACCGGGGTGACCACTACGAGGTAGAACTTTCCGCTCTACCCAAGGCGGGGGGAGTAACCATCCGCTACACCACGGACGGGTCCTCCCCCACACCCATGCTCTCCGCAACCTATTCCGGTCCGGTTCGGGTGCCTGGCGGTTGCAGAGTGGTTTGCGCCATGGCCGTAGCTTCAGCCTACCAACTTCAATCTGAAGTCGTCCGAATCACCATCCCTCAACAAGGGCAGGAAGAGCGCACTCTTGACCTGGCCAAACCTGCCCAGTGGCTTCTCAAAACCAAACTGGACGACCCAGGCCAAGTCTGGGATTTCATTACGCGACTAGAGAGCACATCCGCAGTGACAGCCCATGACATCGGCTTGACTGCTGAAAGTAGTGACGGACTACAGAGCATTGATTATTCTGGGGCCTTGGACAGCGGTTACGACGGCCCCACTCTGCGTGCTGTCACCGAGAAACTGGCGGACATCGTCCAAGGTGGTTCCCTACGGATGACTGTAGGGGGGATGCGCTTTGCAACGGGCCAAGGTCTGCTTGACTGGCTCCAGGTGTCTAAACAATCTTTTGATTTGAGCAAGGTACGACAATAGCCATGGCAGGTTCTCGCTCAGCGAGCCGAAAAATCCTAGGACTGGGCTTCTTGCCTGAAGAAGCGCGACACGGATTTCTGATTGATGTACCCAAAGGTACATCCGGTGATGACCTCATTTTTATCACCGAGCATCGTGGTCAGGACTTGGTTGATCTTGGTTTGCGCCCTTTGGAAAGCTTGGCCCCTAATGCGCCAAGCATGCGAGTTGTCATCGACCGTACCCGCTGGCTTGCCCTTGCCCCAGCCTTTTGGGAAGAAGCCAATCGGCGATTGCGAGCCAATGGTATGCCCACGGTTAGATTTGTTAAAAATCCAGGCAAACCCACCCCGGTTCATGCTTCACTTGGCAAAGAGCTATGTATCCTGTGCTGGGCCGTTGAAGAGGCTTCACCCGATGACATCCCCAACGCTCTGCGTAACTGGGAGGCCCTGGCACCAGAGGAACGTTGGTGGTTGTATACCATGACAGTGTCCACCACTGGGCAGGCGTTGCAAAAAGGAATTGGCTGGCGCAAAGCCCTGCGTGCGGCTCTGGCCGACAATCCCTTCGTCAAGGGCGAGGGTATGTCCCCAAAGGCCCGGCGCGAACTTCTGGCCCATCCTCAATCTCAACTTTTGTTGCCTCTGTAAGGATGCATCATGTCCGTATTCATTGAGAACCAGTTCCCGATTGCTCGCCTATCCGCCGAAGCCTACAAGGAACGCAAAGCTAACAATGGCCAGACCCTTACTCGTCTAGGCAAATGGTGGGGACGCAAGCCGTTGATCCTGGTTCGTGCGGCCATCCTGGGGATGCTCATGCCCGCCTCGGACAACCCCAAGAAAGACCGCGAAATTTTCCTGAAGATATTGACCATGGACGACGATGGGGTCTGGCTGCGTTGCAAAGGTGAGATTCCTGCCGTTGCCTGGCGGGAAGCGGCGAACTCCGACGTTCAGGAAGAGTATTTTGGCGCGCGAGGTTTTAAACGGGGCCTGAGCGACGAAGAAAAAGAAGAGATTTGCGCACTGATTTGGGACTCCCTTGGTGATGTGGATAGAAATGAGCTGGACAACCAAAGGCGGCGTCCAATCCCTAGCCGGGAAGAATTTGACGCCCTCCCTTATGCAGAACGGATTAGGCATTGTGAGCGTCCAGAAAATATCGTCGGCCCCAAGGTAGAGACCTGGTCCGAAATCAACGCACATCTTGGCACTACGGCCTCGAGCCTTCCTGGCCTAGTGCGGGAACTGGGAGTGCGGCAATTCGGACACCCCCCACGGGTAGGGGATTGTTTTTGCGGAGGCGGGTCTATCCCCTTTGAGGCAGCGCGTATCGGATGTGAAGCTTTTGGGTACGACCTGAACCCGGTGGCCGCCCTCTTGACTTGGGCCGACCTGAATCTGCTGGGCGGTGGCCGCGAAATGCAAGAAAAGGTAATGCGCGTACAGGCCAAGGTTCTACGCGAAGCAGATAAACAGATCACCGACTGGGGTATCGAGCACAACGACCAGGGCGAACGGGCAGACGCCTATCTTTATTGCGTGGAGGTTAAACCAGAAGGTTGTGACTATTACATACCTCTCGCTCCTAGTTGGCTGATTGGCGAAAAGTCCAAGGTAGTGGTCACATGGCGGCGCGTTCCCGGTTCGGACAGGCTCCAGCCTGAGATTCAATACGTATCCAGTGCTGAATTGAAGGCGTACAAGGACGGGAAAGGAGCAACCATAGTCAGTAGCCGGGTGGTGGACCCCTTTGACTCTAATCGTTCCTGGTCCCTAGAAGCTCTGCGCGGCCCAGAGGGTCTGCGCCGCTGGACGAATGAAGATCTTGCGCCACGTCCAGACGACGTTTTTCAAGAGCGGTTATACTGCATCCGCTGGGTTCAAGAGACAGAGGATGAAATCACCGGAAGGACCAAGGAGGTCCGCCGTTATGCTGCTCCTGACCACACAGATCTGGAGCGTGAAGCTAAGGTGCTGATCCTTCTGAGGGAACGTTTTGCACAGTGGCAAAGAAAAGGCTTCATCCCCTCTAAGGCTATTTCGAGTGGCTACAACACTGAGCAGCCTATTCGGGAGCGCGGGTGGAGTTATTGGCACCACTTTTATACACCAAGACAGTTGCTGACGCATGGTCTAGTCGCAGAGATTTCAAGTCGCATTGCATCTTCGCAGGAAATGCATGTTGCTTGCTTGTTGGGCTTGGGCAGGATTGCCGACTGGGATTCTCGTAGCTGCGCCTGGATGTGGCATGGAAGTAACGAAAAAGGCAATCAAACTTTTACTAATCAAGCATTGAATACATTAGTGAGTTACGCAGGGCGGGCCCTCTCGAAGTTAGCGCCGACGTTTCAGCTTCTTGACGGTGCCCATCCAATTTCTTTTGGAAATGTGGGCAAGGTATCAGTGACAGATGCTCGCGACATAAATAGTCCATGCGAACTTTGGGTAACGGACCCCCCCTACGCCGACGCGATAAACTATCACGAGTTGGGCGACTTCTTCTTAGCTTGGTATGACACACAGATGGCCCGAGTGTTTCCGAATTGGGTACCTGATGCCCGAGCTGAACTGGCCGTGCGCGGGGACGGAGAAGATTTTCGGCGGTCAATGGTCGATATCTATCGCAACTTGGCCCGGTGTATGCCGGATAATGGCCTGCAGTTGGTCATGTTCACTCACAAAAACCCCGGAGTCTGGGCTAATCTGGGCATGATTCTTTGGGCAGCCGGGCTTACGGCCACAGCCGCATGGACCATTAGCACCGAGACGGACGCTGTGGGCTTAAAAAAAGGCGATTACGTACAAGGGACTGTTTGCTTGGTTCTGCGCAAACGCTTGGAATCAGAACCCGGTTTCATGGACGAGGTTTCCCCCCTGGTGGAAGACGAGGTTCAAAATCAGATTGCCTTCATGCAGTCCTTGGATGAGGCCGGGGAGCCCAATTTTAACGACGCTGACTATCAGTTGGCCGCCTATGCCGCCGCCCTCAAGGTACTAACACGTTACTCGACGTTGGACGGTCGGGACGTGGAACACGAAGTCTTTGCGCAGCGTGACCGGAACGAAAAGAGCGATTTTCAGAAGGTCATCGAACGTGCCTTGGAAATCGCCTGTTCAATCCTGGTGCCACGCGGCCTACACGGAGTATGGCGAGACCTCTCCTTGGTCGAACGCTACTATATGCGCGCTTTGGACATCGAAAGTCGGGGAGAACGTCGCAAAGGTATGTACGAAGAATTGGCTCGAGGCTTTGGTGTGGCTGACATTCGCCCTCTGCTCAAGACGGACAAAGCCAACGGCACACGCATGCATACGGCAAGCGGCCTGGGGGCGTCTCTATTGGCCGTGGCCAACGAAGGCAATGCCCAAACACTTCCCTCTCGGCGTGGCCGAGCAGCGACTGGCGCGCCCCACCCATTCGCCTTTTCACCCTTGCGTCACCTGCTTTTTGCCATGCGCGAAACCACTCGGGCAGACCTTAACCCCGAATCAGGCAGGCAATACCTACGAGACACGTATGGCCAGAGCTACTGGAGCAAGCGAGAGCTGTTCCTGGGACTTTTGGAATGGTTGTCGACACTGGCAAATTCCCAAGGAATGGATGAATGGACGCCCGACTCAGAGTCTGCCCGCATCCTAGCTGGGCGTCTGCGCAACGACGAAGCCTGATGCTGCGCCATCATTCCAGCCGCCGTGGTCGTCTACATCAGACGGTCCTGGCTCAACGCCTCACCGGAGCGGTGTCTTACGACCGCATAGCTGGGTATTTCCGCTCAAGCCTCTTTGAGGTGGCCGGGGAAGCCTTGGCCAACGTGAGCGGCAAAGTCCGTATAGTCTGCAATTCCGACCTTGATCCCCATGACATGATCACGGCCTCAGCGGCTCAGGCAGCTTTGCGCCGTAGTTGGTGCTCGGGACGTCCTGAAGATGCGCCACCCTTGGCTCTGCCACGGTATCGTGAACTTTATGCCGCTCTGACCAATCAGAAAATCGAAATTCGCGTTTTGCCTGATTCAGCCTTTGGCTTGATTCACGGCAAGGCAGGGTTGATCCGCTATGCGGATGGTTCGGGCACGGCTTTTTTGGGCAGCGTCAATGAAAGCCTCTCCGCCTGGAAACTTAATTACGAGCTTCTCTGGGAGGACGACACCCCGGAAACGATGGCCTGGGTTCAGGAAGAGTTTCTGGCGCTATGGAATGATCCCCGTGCAGTTGATTTGGCCTGCTGCCCCTTCATTGCCCAGGACGTTAAACGCATCGTATCTCGCACAGTCGTTGAACCACAGGAATTACAGGCCGTGGACGCCACCGAAGCGGCGGCTGCGGTGGCTGTGGAAACGCCGATTTACCGACAGGAGCAAGGATTGTGGCCGCATCAGAAGTATTTTGCACGCCTTGCTCTTGAACGACATCGTCTAGGCGGAGCACGCTTGGTTCTGGCGGATCAGGTCGGCTTGGGCAAGACGATCCAACTGGCCATGGCTGCCCTGCTCATGGCTGTGGACGATCCAGGCGGAGGGCCAATCCTGATACTCGCACCCAAGCCACTTCTTCAGCAATGGCAGGGCGAATTGATGGATTTCTTGCAGCTCCCCTCTGCGCGTTGGAACGGCCGGGCTTGGGTGGATGAAAACGAATTGGAGTATCCATCCGAAGGCACCAAGAGCCTGGGCAAATGCCCGCGCCGTATTGGCTTGGTCTCACAGGGTCTCGTTGTGCGCGGCATGGCCGAGGCCGTCAATCAACTCTTGAGCCGGAAGTATACCTGCGTAATCGTGGACGAGGCTCATCGTGCCAGAAGGCGGAAGGTTCCCAAGGTGGACGCCGGTCCTGAAGATGTGAACGAGCGAGCCGAACCCAACAAGCTGATGGATTTCTTGCGCCAGGTAGGGCTCAAGACCAAGAGCATGCTTCTGGCTACAGCCACACCAGTGCAGTTGCACCCTGTTGAAGCCTGGGATTTGCTGCACATTCTGGCTCAAGGCAACGACGGTGTACTGGGGGGGCGAACCCAGAGTAGCCCCTGGTTTAGGCCTAGCCTATGCCTTGATGTCGCCACCGGCCAAATCGCCGTGCCCACGGAAGACTTGCGTCAAGGATGGGAATTTGTGCGCGATCCCATGCCAGCGAAAGAGGAAGATTCAGCCTTCAGACGCATCCGAAACTATATCGAGGCAGACGACGCTCGTTGGCAATTCCCGCCCGAAACATTTGACCAGCTTCCTCCGGCCTTGCGTAATGTTCAGCTTGGCAATGAACTGCTGCCTGATTACGGCCAGCGCTTCAATCCGTTACTACGCTGCATTGTACGCCGTACTCGGGCCTATCTGGAATCTACCATCAATCCAGCCACAGGAAGTTATTACCTCCCCAAAGTCAGCGTGCGCCTTTTTGGCGAGGAAGACGATGGCGGGCTACTCCTGGGGGGATATTTACTTGAAGCTTATCAAGAGGCCGAGGCGTTTTGTTCTTTGCTCCAACAACGCGTACGAGGGGCTGGTTTCTTCAAGACGTTGCTTCTGCGCCGCCTTGGGAGTTCGATGGAGGCAGGTCGGCGGACGGTCATGAAGCTTCTCGGTCAAGACCCTGATTTAGTTTTGGATGAAGATGACGATGAGGTAGAAGAAGAATCGGGATTGACAGCCTCTCAAGACACGGTCAGCGAGTTCAAGCAGTTCACTGATGCCGAACGTGCATCTTTGCAACGCTGCTTGGACCTCTTGCGTCAGGGTGGTACTGCCGACCCCAAGCTCGAAGCCGTAACTGACTATTTGCTGGGTCGGAGACACGGTTTGAACAGGCCCTGGATTGACCTGGGGTGCATCCTGTTTTCCCAGTATTATGACACGGTATGGTGGATAGGCAGCGAACTGGCCAGGATGGAGGCCTTTCAGGGTATGGATATTGGCCTCTATGCTGGAAGCAATCGTTCAGGGTTCTGGAGGGGCGGGCGCTTTGAGCGTTGCGACCGAAACCTTCTCAAGGAGCGCGTCCGGACCGCCGACATCAAATTGCTACTTGGTACGGATGCAGCGTCAGAAGGTCTCAACCTGCAACGCCTTGGTACGCTTATCAACATCGACTTGCCCTGGAATCCGACACGCCTGGAGCAACGCAAGGGCCGTATTCAGCGCATTGGGCAAGCTCGGGATGAAGTCTGGATTGCTAATCTTCGCTACAGGGAATCCGTAGAAGACCGGGTCCACCGGGTATTGGCTGAACGCCTAGAGGCCATTCACGACCTCTTTGGCCAAATACCAGACACCCTTGAAGATGTGTGGGTTGAAGTGGCTCTACACAATGAGCAATCCGCCCGTCAGCTAATTGATCGAACAACGGCCACTCGCAATCCCTTTGACGTGAAGTATAGCAAGGTGGAGGATGCGGACTGGGAAACCTGCGCCTCGGTTCTCAATGCCGTTAGCATGAGGGAGTTGCTGTCCACGGGATGGTAGCGTTCTACTAAACTCAAGGAAATGTCCATGAGAAGCTCTAATTTAGTAGTTTGCCCCTCCACATCTAGATTACATTTATGATGTAAAAACCTCAGCACACTCCATACGGACAAAGAATATGCATAAAACTACTTCGGTAAAAATCAAAAGTTTCTTTTCGGATTGCAAGATTGATATACACAAAAACAAGAATAAATTTGAAAAGTTATTGATCAAAAAGCATGGAGCTTTGGCTGTTGATTTTTTAAAGTGCGTAGATGCACGTGTCGACAACAACACTTGTTGCGATCCATATCCAATAAAAAATACTACACTTGAATTTGCCAACGACATTGCTGCTGCATTTGACTGTCCACGCCTAGAGCCTTTTTTCCAGTGGATCATAAATGAAAACTTTACCAACTGCCGCAAATTCCTTGAGATTGGCTGCGACAACGGATTAATTTCATGTTTTTTAGCCCGTGAACTTAAGGGATCAAGTGGAATCGGGATTGACAGATGTAAAGAGGGCATTGATCTAGCTCGCAGGCGAGCTTCAGACTTGAAAGTGACAAACATTGCATTTCTAAACGATACTTTTGATAGCTTTTCAAAAAACAATAAGCCTGGATCGTATGACATGATATTTGCGTCCCTGGTCTATCACGAGGTAATCCAGCCCAATCCATGTGAATCTGTGGCACCCACTAGTGACTATTTCGATGGAATTTCAAAACTTCTGTCTGAAGATGGGTTCTTTATATCTGTCGACAGGTTTCAAACGCCAAAATCATTGATCGATTTTTCTAAGTTCGCAATTGCAAGTGGGCTAAAGCTGTCGCTCGCCAAGTCCTTTCTATTAAACTTCGTTGACGGGTTCAAAAACAAGGAAAGACTTGTTCTCACCGTCCTGTCAAAGTCGCTTAAAGGGACCCCTCTGCCATCTGACATTCTTTCGTTCTTTGACTACAATGCTTTTTTAGAATCCCCATCTGCCAAGCTTATCAACTCACCAGTCGTAGCAGAATCCATCTACAGATCTCTCACAAGAAAGGAAACAATATGCAAAGTGTCAACAACATACTACAAAGACAATGTCACTGAAGATATTGATATTTTTGAATCTGAAGGTATATTTGTAGTTTACGTCTCTTCTGAGCATGGGGATAAGTCACTTTCAATATTCCCACTCGTTTTCTTGCCGGAATACCTGCAAAATATTCCAGCAATGCTAGATGAACGAAAAACAATCGGGAGTGTTAGCGTATGGCAGAACAACGACCTTTCCTCGTTAAAAAGACTAAACGCAATTTGATTGCACTAAGGAACTGGTGCTTGCTTTTTCCGTTGATGTCAAATCTTGACCTGGATGGTCTTTAGTGCTGTCTTTGCTTGACAATGACTCTTTTACAACTAATCAGAATGTATCCAGGAGTAACGCTGTGGAAGAAACTTGGAAAGAAATGACGCCCGAGGAATTTCTCGAGTCCGTAAATTGGGGTGATCCGATCGACGGCTTTGAAAATGCTGACGATCTGGAGTCCATCGCTCTTGGCATATATGAGAGTGCGGGCATCCACCGAGTAGAACTTAAGGACGGTAGCGTCGAAGCTTATTTGCGTGAACTGCGCAACCAACGATAACGTGGCTAGAATACACGATGGGAGGACTGCCCCCCATTCATTCCCAATCTATGGAATGGTACCTATCGATGAATTCCCGAATGCGACTGTTTGTCCAATTGCTGGCCTTAGCGTAAACATACTCTCTGGCTATGTAGTTGATAATATCATCGTCCGAAACCAAATCATAACTGTCCGCGTCAAATTGGTCTTCATCCCAGTCATCACTTGCATCTGTTTGCACCCAAAGCGCTTCTCGTTCATGCCTTGATAATTCATCAACATAACCCGCCAGAATCCCGCAGACAATGTCATCAAGTACTTCCCAGTCTATGGATCTTTCACTCTGCTCCTGAAAACAAATCTCATCCCATATAGACTTAAGCGGGCTGTCTTCGGCATATAGCGCGTGATCAAGGCGGCACAAATGTCTTATAACTCCCTGCGAAATTCTAGATGCTAACTCATGCGCGAAAGCACTTACAATTCTACTGTGACTCAATGGCAGTTTCACTGTATTTCGTCCCTGTTACGAATACCATTTCCAGAACAGGTCATATTTCATATGCAACGGAAGACCTGCAAATATGTTGATTAAAACTTTGACCATCAAATCGCCATATATTTACGTTTGTATTTCGCGATCAATCTCTCTGCGTCAATCCTGAATCTATCCTCTGTCTCATATCCAACGTAATACCTCCCAAGCTTTTTGGCTGCAATAGCAGTCGACCCTGACCCCATAAATGGATCTAGAACTGTCTCTTGTGGAAATGAAAAGTATGTAATAATGCGCTCTGGAATTTCCGGTGGAAATGGGCATGGGTGCGAAACGTCTGGCGAAGATCTTTTTGTTGCAGGATGTACATGCCAAACATTGTTTGCAATTTCGCGCTTAAATAAATCAGTCAAAGGGATTATGTTTGCATCATAAAACTTACTTCTGGGGGCAAATGCCTTCCTTGGATTTTTTTTGAAAAACAAGAGATATTCAACCCGATTGTTCGGAGTGAACCTTCCAGGAAAAGGATGGGCAAGAAAGTTTCGAGCTTCATGCCTACCACCTACGATTTTGTCCCATACAATCTCAAATTGAAACGAAAATCCCAGTTCTTCTAACCAAGACACAGCATAAAATGGCAAAGCAATGGTTTTGTGATTCTCTCTGATCGTACCCAGATTGACGATGCAATAGCGACCAGCTCTTAATACACGAAAACATTCAGAAAACCATGTCTGAAATGAAGTAATATATTGAGGAAGATCTGTTGAGTGAGCTTTGTAGTGCTGCTCACCAGCTGCATAGCTTGAATAGTTGATTAAAGACCCGTAGGGAGGCCCTGCAAATATTAAGTCTATAGCTCCGTCAGGCAATTCGGCCATGCTTTCGCAGCTGTGGCCATGGATGACGTTTTTTTTGAACGGGATTTGCTTTTTCACAAGCAGCTAAAGTTTTTCATGCTGGTCTGTTTTTGATTTTTCAATGCTCGACAAAAAAGCCTGATACCCGCGCATTTGAGACTCAGACATTGGCTTATTACCCCAGTAAGGAACTTCTCCTTTGGATTGTTTATGAAAAACTGCTCGCAACTTTCGCCTCAATTCTCTTGGTGCGTTAACGCATTGATTAACAATAAGGCCAGTAACCTTCTGCTGCGCACCCTTTCGCGCTATACGAAGCTTTTCGCTGGCAATGCCGAAATCTTCTTCTTGAATAATACTTTTTACAGCAGGCAAAATACTAACAACATTCTTGTGCCCGCTAATAATTAGATCGTCTGCATAGCGAGTATATGTGCCACCAACTGAAGCAGCCAAACCGTTAAGCCTACTATCAAGCCTCCGGGCTACAATGTTTGCCAAGCACGGACTACTTGGTGCGCCTTGCGGCAGGCCTCCACCTCTGGTGGTAACACGGGTTAGAAAACGGATTTCAAAGTCACTGAACCCGAGTGAACGGAAAATTCCAGCTATTCTAGCAGGTTTGATCGAAGGAAAAAAATCTTTAAGGTCTATTCGTATAACAACGTCTTTCCCCGTGTGTTTAGTGGCATTGGTTATGATTGAAAAATTTTTCCGAAACCCATGGCAGGCGTCGTGCTGTGGGACCGTTGACAGTATTTTGTCCAAAACAACCCTTTGAGCAATTTTTAAAGGCGTAACAGGCGCTGAAATGATGCGTTCAGTGCCGTTCTTCTTGGGGATTTTAAACTCAAAATAACCAACATCATCCAAATCAGACCAGTTTCTGACAATCCAGCCTGCAATTCGCCAATCAATCCCTAGCTTATTCCAGGACTGTACGTACTCGCTCTGAACTTTTGGTGCCTTTGGAGATACTGTTTCTTTGGAGCTTTGAGGACGGCTGTCGCTGTATTTATCATGGTAATATTTCTTAAGCAGAGGGTAGCGAAGAAACTTACCCCTTAACGTATGAATAACTGAAACAGGTATGTCGCTGAGTACTGAAGCTACTCTCTCGCAGGCGCACGCCTCAATTTGCGCTGCCAACTTTTTTGGAATTCTAGACTGTTTAGACCATCTATAAAATAGCGCCTCTGTCGTATCCATTTTGATCAGATACTTCGATGCAGCTTCAGAAATAACCTTGTGTGAGTGTTGAGTAAGATTATAGATGGTCCTTGTTGTCAAAGCATGATTGCGTCTAGCTAGCCAAGGAATCAGTCTCAAAAGAGGGACTTTCCTGGAGTCAACTGCGCTGCATACAGCTGCCAACTCGAGATCGCCACCTATTTTGAGAAGGATTTTTGCTGACTTTTCTCTAACCTTACGGTCCCAATGCTCTAATGCTTTAAGTAGGAATGCCGATCGCGTGGGTTTGTCGTAAGCAGTAGAGCGTTGAATGGCGTGCATCCTGCCACTAGCAGACTCAGCATCAAGCCCAACTAGCAACTGTTCAAGATCGCTCATTTAACCCCCAAAAAAAAGGAGTGGCCCTACCGAACTTTCTAGCTGCATCTCATGTGAGCATCCGTGTGATGTGACGTAGTCACATTATACGGCTGCTCATATTGAGCTGTAATGGAGGGAGCATGTTCTACCGCAGCGAAACGCCACGCATGACTAGGGCCACTCCAGTTTCTTCCGAAATATTTATCCCGAAGGAACAAATCTGTCTAGGGGGCAGGAACTCTTCGGAAAAAATTTCTCAACGGCGAGAATCTGTCCACTTCCTTATTTCCAATCCTCGCTATAGCTAGCGAGTGTACTGCATTCGATTCGCCAATTCTACGCATAGATCACGTTGACTGATATTCAGTGTAACAAATAGTTGGCTTGGCATTCGCTCGTCTGGATTATATCCTGGGAGAATGAACGGATCGACTGCATGAGCTTGGTATTTCGACCAGGTTCGCGAGAAGTCGCGCATGGTCTGAACCAATGAGTAGGAGCTAGGATTGCGAGAGCTCAATCAATTGCTATGTGTGGTAACAAGCCTGTGAATCTCATCAGCTCTGCGCAGTTGAGTGGGAATCCCAAAAGTCAAACCCTAGAATTTTCCGCACTCACTTCCTAGAAACAACCATCTGGTGGGAAAACTCAAGAAAACGAACTAAAAAGCGAGAGCCTGACAACCCTCGCTTTTCTCTGCTCACAACAGTCCCGAAGAACCTTAAACCATCTTCAGTTTCAATCCGTCCTCGGTCTTCTTCAGCACGAACTTCTGCCCTTCCTCAATCTCAAATCCCTTGAGCATGTTGGCGCCAAGGACGATCTTGCCACCACGGTAGACAGGGGATGTCGACCTGGTCCTGGTCGAGGAACCCTCGATTTCCAGAAACTCCTTTTTCTCTATCATGAGTTTCATGAGGTGGTTCATAAGCGTGGACTTGGACTTGACACCCAGCGTAGCCATGATCTCAGGCATAGTCTTGCCTTCTTTGATCAGTGCGTATAATTTTTCACCGTCGTATTTGGACTCAACGCGTTCACCTTTTTTGGCTGGCATGAATGATCTCCTTAATTTGATCTGAACTTTAATTAATCATATCCAAGTCAATTTTTCCGTCAAGCTTTTTTGCTGCTTTTCTCAATGCTCCATTGCCAAGGTGGGCATACCTTTGAGTCATTGCTAGACTAGAATGGCCCATGAGTTCTTTGACCATATAAATATCAGTTCCATCCATAGCAAGCCAAGAGGCGTATGTATGCCTAAGTGTGTGAAATACGAGTTTCTGCCGAGGATCTGAAACTCCATTGTTTAATCCAAGCTCATCGACTACAATTCGGAAGGTTCTCGAAATTTGACTGATTTTTACACCTTCTCTGCCCACAAAAATCAAGTCGTTCTTGTCACCTTGTTTTTTCGACAGCAGCATATTTTTGACATTTTCCGTCATGAATGCTGGTCGAGACTTTGAATTTTTTGAATCAAATATGGTAATTATTTCATTTTCAAGATCAATATCTTTCCATTTGAGAGAGAATATTTCATTGGCTCGAAGCCCGCATTCAAAACTCATAATAGATATTTCGTAGACTTGTTCACTTTTTTCTTTTAATGCTTTTAGCAGGATGGCCGCCTCATCTGGAGACAAGAACCGTTTCCTTTGATTGTCAAATTTTGGCATTTGAATTCTTTGAGTCGGCGAATCTAATTCCGACATGTGGCAAAACTTGGCGTAGTTGAATACTTGTCGAATCACAGCGAAAGCATACGTTACGGACCTAGGGGCAATTCCTTTTTCGAGCATGTTTGATCGAATTTGGTTCAATTGAAGCGCTGAAATTTTCTTGAAAGGTAAATCGCCGATAACTGGTGATATCCAAAGTCTGAATAGTTGATCTTCCCTGTCGGTAGATTTTTTTGATTTCGACGTGAGCGAATGAGGCGCATAAGTCTCCGTGAAGAACTTGGTGAAAGTGAGCGCTTCTTTGGCTTCACGCACTTTTTGGGCTTCTTTTTCAGCTTTTCGTTCAGCTGCCAGGTCACGCTTCTCGTTCAAAGTCTGTGGGCCTTCGCCAGTCGCGTGAGCCTGCTTCAGCTTGTTTCGCTCAATGGCGGCCTTGGCTTCTGTCCAGCCTTGGGATGCCCACCCAAGCGCCTCTTCATAGAACTTGCCCTTGAGCTTGTAGTATATGGTGAAGTACCGATCGGGCTTGCCGTTGTGGAGTCGGGTCTTGTGCTCACGGTAGCGCACGCCAGGGTGGCTGCTCTTGGTCCGCTGGATCGTCATGACGCCCTCGGGGTTGGATAGGGTTGGATAGCTGCACGGGCTTGACCCGGAATCTGGCCGCAGGTCCGCCGACCTTCTGTCCATCCCTTATCCAACCTTTTTCGGGAAAACAAGGGATTTGACGGGAGCGAGGCTGGTTGCTAAGTTGCTTGAATGACAACGTTAAGGCACATGCAGGAACAGCTGGGAAATACATGTTGTCGGACTACGAATCCGTAGGCCACAGGTTCAAATCCTGTCGGGCGCACCAAGAAAACAGGGGTTTAGGACAACGGTCCTAAGCCCCTTTTTCATTTAGCCTTGCCCTTCTTCACACGCTCTCCCCACTCATTAGTGATTGCCCTACCCAAAAGCGTTCCTCTCTCTAGTCGAGGTCTCCCTGTAACCATCCCCTTAAGGCTGGACCTTTCTATTTAATGTGATAGTTATTCACTGATCTCCATCCAAGTGCCCCCTTGAACTGCCCCCGGCAAGCCTGCTCATAGGCCCGCTCGTTCCGCACCTCAGTTGGAGGAGATTGGGAGGCAGGCGCACCTCAGGACCAGCAAGCGGCCTGCTTCTGAAGATGTAAGGCCGAGAACAGGACGGACCCGCAATTTATGCGGCCTACCCAGTACCGATCTGAAACCTGGTGAGCGTCCGGGGGCCTCTCGGGTGAAGTAAGGAAGTTCCATGGCCAGGATTCTCATTGTTGACGATGACGAAATCACCCGCGCGATGCTATCGACAATATTGAACGGGGAAGGGCACACGGCCTTGACCGAGCCGACCTTGACGGCTGGTCTCAAGCGCGCGCGGTCCACCCCCTGCGACGTCCTGTACCTGGATGTGGCCCTCCCCGACGGGAACGGCCTGGAGGCCGTCCCGACCTTCCTAGACATGCCCTCCAATCCTGAAGTCATCATCATCACGAGCTCAGGGGACCCCAACGGCGCGGAGAAGGCCATCAGGAACGGCGCCTGGGACTACATCGAGAAATCCTACACGCGGCAGGACATCCTGCTCTCCATTCGGCAGGCGCTGGCGTATCGCGCGAAAAAGCTGGACGCGTTGCCTGTCAAGCGGGGCCGGATCATCGGATCGAGCCCGCAGCTTGAGAAGTGCATCCAGGAGATGTCCCAGGCCGCCCGCAGCAACGTGAGCGTCCTTGTTTACGGCGAGACGGGCGTCGGCAAGGATCTCTTCGCCCACGCCCTGCACGAGAACAGTGCCGTGTCTAAAGGTCCGTTCATCATAGTCGACTGCGCCTCTCTTCATCCATCAATCGCGAGCAGGGAACTTTTTGGACACAAAAAAGGATCATTCACCAGCGCGATCACCACGAACCAGGGGCTCATACAGCAGGCCCATGGGGGCACCCTGTTCCTGGACGAAATCAGCGAGCTGGACCTGGAAACCCAGAAAATATTCCTCCGTGTGCTTGAAAGCCATCGATTCAGGCCCCTTGGCGAATACAATGAGGTCTTCTGCGATTTCCGTTTCATATGCGCAAGCAATCGGGACCTGGAGGCAATGGTCGCGCAGGGAACATTCCGGCAGGACCTGTTTTTCCGGATACGCGAGGTGACGATCCGCATCCCTCCCCTCAGGGAGCGCAAAACCGACCTTTCCCAGCTCATCGACCATTTTCTCGCTGCGGCCTGCCAGGAGAATGATCTCCCTCTCAAACTGCTGTCCCCGGATCTGATGCGCATGTTCTGCTCGTATGCCTGGCCAGGCAACGTACGCGAACTTTCCCACGTGGTCAGGGCGTTGGTTTCGGCATCCTCCACCGAAGAAGTTATCATGCCCTGGCATCTGCCCGTGGAATTACGTGCCGTGCTCATACGGAACTCCCTGAAGGGAACGCGCGAGGGAACAGGTGCGTCCCACCCTCCTGCCCAGGCTTTCGACGGGAGGGAGTGGAAGCACTACCGCAAGGAATCGCTCGAGACGATTGAGAAGTCCTATTTTCGTTCGCTGGTTCAGTCCCATGAGGGCGACATCGCCTCGATCCTGGCCGTTTCCGGATTGAGCCAGGCCCAACTGTACCGGCTGATCAAGAAGCATGGATTGAGCCTGAGACCCCGCTCCGCCGCCAGTCAAGACCACCGCCCCCTGGCAATCTAGCGTTTCTCATTTCATAAGAATTCTCCCTCCACGATTCTCATTCCGTGAGAATCACGGATGAATCTCGCCCCTCCCCCGTCCGCAATGCACATGATTCCGGCGTGTTACAAATAACGGTCAGCTGGCACGCTTGTTGATTAGGGACTTTGTGAACCGGAAGTATGAATGTGGATACCCAACGCATCGACGCCAATTTCGGTCCGCCATAACTGATACGAGCCACAGATGTACGGCAAGCGAACTGTTTTACCTCATCACCTCATACATTATGAGGCAGTACGGAGAGAATCGAATGTCAATCGGAACAATCCTGATCATCATCCTTGTTCTTGCTCTCTTGGGAATTATTCCAATCTGGCCCCATAGCAGATCCTGGGGATACGGTCCAAGCGGCGGGCTGAGCCTTATTGTCATCATCATCCTGATCTTGCTTCTGCTTGGCAAGATATAGCCCGTAAAGTGCCCAAGAGACCCGCGGGACACTGACCCCCAACCATGCACTTCATGAGTGCTTGGCAGTTTCCGAAGCAGAACAAAAACCAAAGAGGTTACATCATGAAATCCGGGACAAAGGACATTGTGGAAGGCACGCTGCACCAGGTTAAAGGCCGGATCAAGGAAGCGGCAGGTGTTCTAACCGGAGATGATCGCATGCAGGCGGAAGGCGTCACAGAGAAGATCAGCGGGAACATCCAGAAGAAGATCGGCCACGCCAAAAAAGTACTGGACGAGTAGACAGGCCCAATGCAGCGGCCGGTGGATTGTCTCTTGCCGTTGTTGCGGAAATCCAACCGCTCGCACTTTAACGAAGGGCAATCAAGCAGGCGGAGAACCTGTCATCATGCAACAATAAAGATGTCAGAAGAATCGGCCGCCGCAACCAACCTCAACTGTTGAACATGCTGAAAACGAGAACGCATTCGTTTGCAAGCCATCTGGCACGGAGGCACATATGAAAAAGAATATATCCGCCCTGGCCGTTATGCTCGCAATTGCGATCACAACATACCATAGCCCCTGTTTTGCGCAGGAAAAAACGAGCCACCCTGCTCCGGATGTTGATGGGCAGACATGGATGTCCTCAACAGAGCCGGAAAAGAAGGCTTTTCTGCTCGGCGCAGGGAGCGCCCTGGTTCTCGAATACCACCTCAGGGACAAGCACTCCGAAGAACCCTCGCGGTTTGTCAAAGGCTGGGTCGACGGACTCAAGGACATGAGTTGGAGCGAGTTGTCCAACAAGCTAACCCGCTATTATAAAAGCAACCCCGACAAGATGAACAGGCATGTCTTTGAAGTGGTCTGGCATGAAATCATCCTGCCCAACCAGAAACAATAAGGACCCAGCCATGCGTAGAATATCACTTTTCGTACTCATCGCCACAAGCTTGTGCTTCGCGGCCTGCACCAACATGTCCCGCACGGAACAGGGCGCCATGTCCGGCGCGGCCATAGGCGCTGGCGCGGGCCTCGGCATAAGCGCCATTACAGGCGGCTCGCTCGGCACAGGGGCCCTGGTCGGTGGGGCTCTTGGTGGTGTTGCTGGTGGCCTCTATGGCAACCAGCAAGAACAACAACGCTACAGAAGCTATTGATTTCCCGCATGACCATGGTGCTCCAGGCACAAACGCAGGCGGCCTTCCGGGAACCATGGAGCATGTACAGGGACAACAAACCGAGATGAAGGCCATGCGCGCTGCATGGTTGCCTTGAACTTCGGGATTTTTCAGCAGTGCGCACAATAAGTAACCATAAATGCATGGAGGCGACATGAGACATATCACCCCACCACCAACACCCATCCTCTGCGCCCTCATACTCATGGCCTTTATTGCCGCATCTGGCTGCACAAGAAGGGATCGGACTCCGCCGGAACCGACTGCGGCGGTAACTACGCACACCCATGAACGAGCCGTGATCGTGCGCAACAGCAACCAGGGTTCCCAACGCTACTACCGCGACGAAAATGGAAAGCTCTACTATGTTGACCAGGGAGGAGCTATCCATGAAGTCGAACGGAGTGCGCGTGTCGAGCGCGGGACTGCCGGATTATACTACATCATCGACGACGACAACGTGACCTACAAAACCGACGAAAGCGGCAGATTGTACTATCGTGACACGTCATCAGGACGCGCCATCTACGTGGAAGACAGCGGCGCCGGCAAGGTAATCGACCCGTTGCCCATACTGCGCGGCGGGTCATACCCCCGGATCGAGCATGTGCGGAGCCTTGATTATTGCAACGACGCCTGGAGAAGGTGCACGTCTGAGTGCGACAACTCCCCGGGCCTGAACAATAAGCGCAACTGCTTCGATAATTGTGACTATCAGAGGGAACAGTGCCTCAAGCCTTACTGATTCACATCAAGTACAGACGCGGCAGCGCGCTGTTTATGCAACGATTCATATTCGCGCATGTTGATTGCCATAGCCTCCCCCAGGAAATGAACAGCGACGCATAACAGCGTATCGCCGTGGAGTTCTCTCAACATGCTGCGTGTAAACGGCCAAATAGAGTGCAAATTGAAACTTTAAACATCACTCCAACAGACTGAAGGAGCACATCATGAGGGTCCTTAGAGAAATCACACGCGCGTTGGCCGTTGCCGCTTCGCTTGCCATTTTCATTGTCCCGGCAATCGCGGCGTCTTCCAGCAGCACCGTCACGGCTGGCTTCACTGACCTCCCCCTGCGCAAGTGCCAGGGCACCTATTGCGGTGTGGTCAAGAGGCTCCCCATGGGCCAGCAGCTCCGGGTGCTGTTCAACGACACAGGCGGGGGCTGGTCTTACGTCGAGGTCGTCGGGACCGGTGAAAAGGGCTGGGTGTGCAACGACAACGTATTTTAACACCTGCCAGATGCTTGATTGAAATCGTACAGGGCACAACATGTTGTTTTAGACCTCAAAAGAGGAGAGTTTATGCGTAGTATCAACATCAGAAATTCGCGTCTGATCCTTGCTTTGCTGGCGATGACCCTGCTGGCCACAGCATTGCCGGCGGACGCCGCAAAACTCATTCCCACCGTGGACAACTTCATCCTGTTCCTGGACCATTCCAGCTCAATGAAGTTTTTCTACAAGGGAGAGAGGATCGTTGATCTTGGCGGGCAGTCCAAGATCGTGTTGGCAAAATCCGCCGCAGTGGAATTCAACAAGCTCGTCCCCGACCTGGGCTACAAGAGCGGCGTCTACACCTTCGCACCGTTCAAACCGTATGGCCCCATGGCCCCATACAACAGAGACGCTGTCGAAAAAGCCATCGAACCGATCAGCATTACCTACGAGACCTACGGCCGCGTCACCCCCATGGGGCCTGGGCTGGATAGCCTGGATATGATCCTCTCCAGGCAGTCCGGCCGGACCGCCGTGGTCATCTTCTCCGACGGCGATTCCAACCTGGGCGTTGACGCTGTCGAAGAAGCCAAAGCGCTCCAGGCCAAGTACGGCGACAAGCTCTGCTTCATGGTGGTCAGCTTTGCCGACAACGCCCACGGCGAGTCTGTCCTGAAGCAGATAGCCGCCCTGTCGCGCTGCTCCTGCTTCGTGCGGGGCGAAGACTTCCTGCGCGACCAGGCCGCGCGTTACGCCTTCTTGAGATGCGGGCTGTATGAAGAGATGAAGGACATGGCAGGTGAAACAGTCGTATTCAGGTCCATCTACTTCGACTTCGACAAGTCCAACATCAAGCCGGAATTCTACCCAGTGCTCGACGAAGGCGTCGCCATGACCAAATCCAAGCCGAACACGGGCGTGGTCCTCGAAGGGCATACGGACTCCGTCGGAACCGAACAGTACAACCAGGCCCTGTCCATGCGCCGCGCCAACTCTGTTAAGTCATACTTTGTGAAGAAGGGCATTGATGCCAACCGCGTCACTACTGTTGGCTACGGCGAGTCTCAGCCGCGTGCGGACAATGCCACGGCGGATGGCCGCAAATTGAACCGGCGCGTTGAGATCAAGTTCAAGCCCATGCAGTAAGCCCCCTAGTTCCAACGCCGAAATACCCAGGCGGTGCCCTCGTCGGCACCGCCTGGGTCCTTCATTGCCCAGGGGATGCCCCCGTCGATCGTGCCCGGTCGACGGCTGAAACATCCCCCCACCACTCCACAGCGGCCCGCTGCGGGTTGATCGAGGGGCGACGCAAGCCGGCCCAGCCAGGATCGCGACCCGACACAACCGGGGAACTGAACGCTGGCTTGTTTATCAGGCTGATGATAGCCTTCCAACGCCCTCAACCAGACATTGAGACATCTTTCAGATTGCGCTGCCGAGCTGGTATTTGTTCGCAATATGATGGAGCAGCAGTCATGGCCCACCAAACAAACCCGGCAAAACACGAAACCCCGAATAAACCTATCGGCTTGGTGAAAAATTCCGGATCCGTCACAAGGCAGGCCGCATCGCCGTCCGTCCCCGCTGTCGGCATCGGCGCCTCCGCAGGCGGCCTCGCGGCTTTCGAGGCCTTCTTCTCCGGCATGCCGGCGGACAAGTGTCCGGGCATGGCCTTTGTTCTGGTCCAGCACCTGGCCCCCAATCACAAGAGCATCCTCGCCGAGCTCATCCGCCGCTACACCCGCATGCAGGCCATCTCCACCGTGCGGGCGGGCCTGTATCCGGCCAGCATCGCGGCGGACGATTTCCCTGAACGCCTGGCGCGCTTCTTCACGTGGGAGTCCGAAGGAGGCGCGTATCGGATTCCCCAAGGCACCCATGCGAGGTTTCACGGATGAAGAGCTGAGAGCGGCACCGGAGTGTGCTGCGGAAGTTTGGAACATGCAGCAGCAGGAACCAGTGAGCACCATGAAGGACACCTTGCGCCGCCGGGCGGAGAAGCTGGCTGCAACGGACGAGGCCACCGCCGGACGCGTCCTGACCCCTGAGGAGACGAGCCGGACGCTCCACGAGCTGCGGGTCCACCAGATCGAACTGGAGATGCAGAACGAGGAGCTGCGGCGGGCGCTTGCGGAACTGGAACTCGCGCGGGAGCGGTATTTCGACCTCTACGACATGGCCCCTGTGGGCTATATGACCCTCAGCGAACAAGGCATGGTTCTTGAGGCCAACTTCACCCTGGCCGCGTTGCTCGGCCTGCCCCGGGGCGCCCTCGCCAGGCAGCCCATCAGCCGGTTCATCCTCAAGGATGACCAGGACATCTACTACCGCCACCGCAGGCGCTTGGTCGCGACAGGCGAGCCCCAGGCATGCGAACTGCGGATGGTGAAAAGCGATTCCACCCCCATATGGGTGCGCATCGAAGCCACCGTGGTCCAGGATGCCGATGGCGCCGTCGTGCAGCGCGTCATGATCAACGATATCACCGAACGCAAACTCCACGACGAACTGCGTGAACAGATCGAGGGCATCATCCGGCACGACCTGCGCTCCCCGGCCAGCAACGCCATGAATCTGGCCCAGCTGCTTCAATTGTCCGCGAACCTGTCCGAAGAGGAGCATCATCTCTTGGATCTGATGATGGCGGCGGGGAGGCAGATGCTGGACACCTTGAACCGCTCCCTCGACTTGTACAAGATCGAAGTGGGGCAATACCACGGCGAGGCCCAGAACATCGACTGCCTGCCGCTTGTCGTTTCGGTGGCGGATGCCCTGCTCCGCTTCCCCAAACACCAGTTCTTGCGCCTGGAGATCAGATCGAACGGCTTGCCCCCAGGCCCGGAATCAAGCCACCCTTGCCGCGGGCAGACGGATCTGCTGCGGGCGGCATTGCACAACCTGATCCAGAACGCCCTGGAAGCCTCGCCCCCGGATGCCGCCGTGTCCGTCAACCTGACGTCCGGTTCCGACTGCCGGATCGAGATACGCAACAAAGGCCTGATACCGCCGGACATCCGGGACAGGTTTTTCGAGAAGTACGCCACATCCGGCAAAAGGTCCGGCACAGGCCTTGGGGCCTACTCGGCGAAGAAGATGATCGAGGCGCAGGGCGGCAGCATTGAGATGCGGACCTTGGATGAGACTGGCGAAACCAGCATCACCCTCCATTTGCCCGGCAGCGCATGAAGGGGCGCCGGAAGTAACGGACACCTGCCTGCCCGCACAGTATTCTTTCGGGATTCTTCCGAACCTGAAAAGGCCCACGTCGACCTTGTCTTCCTTATTGCTGATGTAGATGTGCCAAACACCCGGGGGTTGGCGGCATTCCGCGTTGCAAAGCGTCGGGACAATACCCCAATGAGCTTGCAGGGAATTGGATTGCCCGCAAGGAATGGCGCCAGGACCATGCCTTTTGCGCCCTCCCGACTCGCTTTGCGGAATGGCTCAGGATGAATACATAAGAGCGTCGGATGCGGACACCACGAAATGGGCAGGCCATAACCTATCTGCAACATGCCATGCGGGTAAGGCCGCGTACCCGTTGGATGCCGAGAAGCCGGCTGACACCTACCGAAAATAATCCTAAGAACAGCTGGTACGCACGCAGTGTTTGCCCAACGCCCAGGCCTCGAATGGAGATAGGCACGATGGTCAAGAAAAAGGCCGCGACAGCATCTGGTTCCCCAAAGAAAGCCCCCGCATCTGCGAAAAACCCCGCGGCCAGCACCGAGCATGCTGGCAAGCCTACTTTCCCCGTCGTGGGTGTCGGCGCATCGGCGGGAGGATTGGCGGCCTTCGAAGCCTTCTTCTCCGGCATGCCCGATGCCGACACCGGCATGGCCTTCATATTGGTGCAGCATCTGGCTCCGGACCATAAGAGTATCCTCACGGACCTCATTCAGCGCTATACCCGTATGCAGGTCTACGAAGTCGAGGACGGCATGGCGGTCAAACCGGACTGCGCCTACATCATACCGCCCAACCGCGACATGGCCCTGCTGAACGGCGTGCTCCACTTGATGGAGCCCACCGCCCCCCGGGGCCAGCGACTGCCCATCGACTTTTTCTTCCGCTCCCTGGCCCAGGATCGTGGCGATCAGGCTATAGGCGTCATCCTCTCGGGCACGGGCAGCGACGGCACAGTGGGCATCCGGGCCATCAAGGGCGAAGGCGGCATGGTCATGGCCCAGACCCCCTCGTCCACCGAGTATGACGGCATGCCGCGCAGCGCCATAGCCACCGGCCTGGTGGATTACGAGCTGCCGCCTGCCGAGATGGTCGCCCAGATCATCGCCTATGCGGCCCATGCGATCGTCAATGCCTCCCAATCACCGGCTGTCAGGTCGCCCAAGGCAGAGAACGCACTGAAAAAGATCCTCATCCTCCTTCGCGCCCAGACCGGCAACGATTTTTCCCAATACAAGCCGAGCAGCATCATTCGCCGCATCGAACGGCGCATGGCCGTCCACCAGACCGGAACACTGGAAGAATACGCCAAGTATCTGCAGCACGACTCCGCCGAGGCGGACATCCTCTTTCGCGAACTCCTGATAGGAGTGACCAATTTCTTCCGCGATCCCGAAGCGTTCAAGGCTCTCGAGGAACAGGTCATCCCCAGGCTTTTCGCAGGCAAACAGCCCGGCTTCATTCTGCGCGTCTGGTCGCCGGGATGCTCCACCGGAGAGGAAGCGTATTCCATCGCCATCGCCATTCAGGAGCACATGGAGGCGCTGAAGCAGAACTTCCAGGTGCAGATCTTCGCCACTGACATCGACAGCCACGCGATAGCCACCGCCCGGTCCGGGATCTACCCCGCCAGCATCACCGCTGACGTCTCGCCCGAGCGCCTGTCGCGTTTTTTTTCGCTCGAGCCGGGCGGCGGCGCATACCGCGTCAACAAAGTCATCCGCGACATGCTGATCTTCTCCGAGCAGAACGTCATCAAAGATCCGCCTTTTTCCAAACTCGACCTCATCAGTTGCCGCAACCTCATGATCTATTGGGGTGGGGAATTACAGAAGAAGGTCATTCCCCTCTTCCACTACGCTCTGAATCCTGGGGGCTTCCTCTTCCTGGGCACCTCGGAAACCGTGGGCGAATTCGGCGACCTTTTTTCGACCCTGGATCGCAAGGCGAAGCTGTACCAGCGCAAAGAAGATTTGCTCGGCTCACAGCGCAAGGCCCTGGGTTCGATCCTGTCGGCCGTCGCGACAACGGGGGCGGTGCAGCCCAAGGCTGCCGGACGGATAGCGGGCTTGGGGAAACTGCCGCTGCGCGAACTGACCGAGCAGGCGCTCCTGCAACGGATCGCCCAGGTCGGCGCCCTGGTCACCGGCCAGGGGGTCATCCTCTACCTGCACGGCCGGACCGGCCTCTACCTGGAGCCGACTCCGGGCGAGGTCGGCGTCCACAACATCCTGAAGATGGCCCGGGAAGGCCTGCGGCAAGACCTGTCCACGGCCTTGCACAAAGCCAAGACAAGCAATGAAGCCGTGCGCCACCCGGGTCTGCAGGTCAAGACCAACGGCGACTTCACAACGGTCAACCTGTCCGTGCACCCCGTGGAGATAGACCCGGCTACCGGGCACGAGACGCCCCTGTTCCTGGTCATCCTTGAGCCGGCGCCGTCCTCTGTTCAGACTGAGACGGCCGCCTTAAGCGGCATGGGCTGCGACGATCCGGATGTTGACGAGCGCATCACTGCGCTCAGGCAGGAGCTTCAGGCCAAAGAGGAGTACCTTCATGCCTCCAACGAGGAGTTGGAGACCACCAATGAAGAACTCAAATCCTCGAATGAGGAGATGCAGTCCGTCAACGAAGAGTTGCAATCCACCAATGAGGAGCTGGAGACCTCAAAAGAAGAGCTTCAATCCGTCAACGAGGAGCTGGCCACTGTCAACTCGGAATTGCAAACCAAGGTGGCTGACCTCTCGCAGGCCAACAACGACATGAACAATCTGTTGGCAGGCACGGGCATCGCCACCGTGTTCGTGGACCATCAAATGCGCATCATGCGCTTCACCCCGGCCGCGACCAAGATCATCAACCTGATCCAGGCCGACGTTGGGCGTCTTGTGAGCCATATCGTCTCCAATCTTTCGGGCTACGACAACCTTGTGGAGGATGTGCAGACCGTATTGGACACCCTGACCCCCAAAGAAGCGGAGGTTCAAACCAAAGATGGCAAATGGTACACCATGCGCGTTCGGCCTTACCGCACGTTGGAAAACGTGATCGAGGGCGTGGTGATCACCTATACAGACATCACCGAGATAAAGGAAACACGCGACCTATTGAAGAAAACGAGTGACCAGCTCGGATTGGCCGTGATAGTACGTGATTCAAGCGATGCTGTCTCGATGCTGGGTCTGGACGGGCGCATCCTGGCTTGGAACCCGTCGGCGCAGAAGTTGTTCGGCTTCAGCGAAGCCGAGGCCCTGGCCATGAACATCCGCGACCGGGTTCCCGAGGATCTGCGTGGAGAAGAGCTGGACAGAATTAAGCGTCTGGCAAAGGGCGAAGGTCAAGAACCCTATCGCACCAGGCGCATCGCCAAGGGCGGAAACCTCGTGGAGACATGGGTTACTGCATCCGCCCTGGTCAACGAAGCCGGTCAAGCCTATGCCATAGCCGTCACGGAGCGGGTGTCTAGTACGAAGGAGTGATTCATGATGAACGACTTGCGTACCAGGGCTGAGGCTCAAGCCATGGCGAGCAAGACTGAGCTCGGGAACGATCCTTCACCCGAAGGGATGCGACGGGCGCTTCATGAGTTGCAGGTCCACCAGATCGAACTCCAGATGCAGAACGAAGAGCTGCGCCGGGCCCAACTGGAGTTGGACGCCCTGCGCGCCCGGTATTTCGACCTCTACGACCTGGCTCCCGTAGGCTACATCACCCTCAGTGCGGAGAGGCTCATCCTCGAAGCCAACCTCACCTTCACGGCACTCCTGGGTCTGCCCCGGGGGGAGCTCATCAATAAGCCGCTCAACCGGTTCATTCTCAAAGAAGACCAGGATGTCTTCTATCTGTTTTTTCAACAGCTTTTGGCGGCCGGAATTCCGAGGGCGTGCGAACTGCGGATGGCGAAAAAAGACGCGGCTCCAATCTGGGTGCGCATGGACGCGGCCCCTTCAGTTGACGAGGGAGGAGCCCTCTCCCACCGAATGACCATAATCGACATCACCGAGCGCAAACACTTCGAGGATGACCTTCTCGAAGCAAAGATTAACTCGGAGAGCGCCAACAGAGCCAAGAGCGAGTTCCTGGCCAACATGAGCCACGAGATCAGAACCCCCATGAACGGGATCTTGGGCATGACCGAACTGGCACTCATGGCCGAAATCCCTCCGCGCGTCCGCGAGTATCTCCAATTCGTCATGCAGTCGGGAAAGGCCCTCTTGGACATCATCAACGACATCCTGGACCTGTCCAAAATCGAAGCCGGAAAAGCCGAGTTGGTTCCCCATCCGTTTCTTCTTCGCGAGGGATTGGAATCAATGTTCAATGCGTTCCAGGCCAGCGCCCGGGAGAAAGGGCTGGGCTTCTACCACGCCATCTCCCCCGAGGTTCCCAACCATCTGATGGGAGACCTCGGACGGCTGAGACAGGTGTTGACCAACCTGATCGGCAACGCCGTCAAGTTCACTGAAATGGGGTCGGTACGGGTGTCCGTCGAGATGGACAGCCTCTCGTCTCCTCCCGGATCAACCCGCCTGCGCTTCAAAGTCCAAGACGACGGCATTGGCATCCCGAAGGACCGGCTGGAAAAGATATTCGAGGCTTTCAACCAGAGCGGCCTTTCCAGCCATTTCAAATACGGCGGCACGGGGCTAGGCCTGTCCATTTCAAAAAGCCTCGTCGAGATGATGGGCGGCAGGATCTGGGTCGAGAGCGAACTGGGCAGAGGAAGCAGCTTCTGCTTCACCATCACGCTGGGGCTTCTCCAAGAGCAGACGGCCCCGCCCAGCGAGCCCGCCGAGCCTCGCGCGCACCAGGGAGGGCGAAGGCTCAGGATTCTCCTGGCCGAGGATAACGCCATAAATCGGATTCTGGCGGAAACTCTTCTGAGACAAGGCGAGCATTCGGTCGTGGCTGTGGAGAATGGCGTGGAAGCCTTGGAGGCGCTCTCGAAGGAGCCCTTCGACCTGATCCTCATGGATATCAGGATGCCTGAAATGGATGGTGAAGACGCAACAAGGAGGATCCGGGCAGGGGAAATTCCGGGCCTCAATCCTCGAATTCCGATCATCGCCCTGACGGCCTACGCCCTGAAGGGGGACAGGGAAAGGTTCCTGGCCGCCGGGATGGACGACTATATCGCCAAACCAATCGACGTCGATGAATTGGACAGCATTCTGGGCAAATACGCGGGCCGTAGTCTCTCCCGGCAATGACGTTTCCCCAAGAGGGAGCCATCCTCGGGGTGGCGCACCTGCATAACCAGCATACCCGGAACTCTTGTGGAGCATGCCCCGCCACTTTTGCCAGCAACTGTTATCCGAATCACTTGATGATGTTGTCCCGTTAGAGGACCAAGTTTTGAATCCGTACGCAACGGGTTTGACCCCTGCCGGGCGTGCCATGAAACCAGAACTTCGGGTAACGGCCCAAAACCCCTCTTTCTTTGCGGTCAGTCCGGATGCCGCTCCCGAAAGATAAGCCTGCCTTCAACTGTGGCCTTGTCATCCGAAAAGCGGCTCAAGCCCAGTCTTCAGCCCAGGACTTCAAATCCACACGGCATGGCACTGGCAACGTTACCCCTATTCCTTTTTGCATTGAAAACAGATAGGTATGCTTCCATGTTTTGACGATTTCGTTGTTTCTCCGACTTCCGAGCTGGTTCGAATGGTTGGCCTTGTCAGCGCCCACCCTGCCCTCGGGATGGTCCGCCCTCTTCCGCTCGGGCTCGGTTGGCAGCATCACGAACTGTCGCGGAGACGGGTTTCGGCTTGAACCCCCTATGAAAGGAACCCGCCGTGACCGCAAAGAAATGGACTGGCCTCGCCATCGCCTTCGCCTCCCTGGTGGGAATCATCTGGTTCGTTCCCCCCATCGACGGGCTCACGCCAGCGGGCAAGGCCTCCCTGGCGGTGGCCGTGTTCGCCATCGTGGTCTGGATGACCCAGGCAGTCGACGACGCCACCAGCGGCTTCCTGATCGTCTTCCTGCTGGCCGCGCTGAACGCGACCACCGTGGCCAACGCTTTCGCCGGTTACTCCAACACCGCCCTCTGGCTGATAGTCATCGGCTTCGTCATGGCCGCCGGGATGGAGAAATCGGGGCTCTCCAAGCGGATCGCACTGTTCCTCGTGAATCTGGCCGGCGGCTCGCCCATCAGGATATACTGGGCCGTGGCCTCGGTCATGCTGGTGCTCACCTTCCTGGTGCCCTCCATCACGGCCCGGACGCTGCTCATGCTGCCCATCGTCATGGGCATCGGCATGGCCTTCAACGCGAAGGAGGGCCAGAGCAACATCGTCAAGGCGTTGATCTTCATCGTGGCCATGAGCGGCACCATCATGAGCATCGGCGTGCTCACCGCCCACGTGGGCAACCCCGTGACGGTGGGGCTCATTGAATCGGCCACCAAGAAGGCCATCTCCTGGTCGGACTGGTTCAGGGCCGCCGCGCCGCCGGCCTTCAGCCTGGCCGTTCTCTCGGTCGTCGTGATCGCCGCCATGTGGAAGCCTGAAGTGAAGAGCCTGGGCGAGGGCCACAGCTACATCCGCCGCGAGCTCGAGGCCCTGGGCAGGATCAAGGGCAAGGAAATCTACACGCTGGTGGTGTTCTGCTTCATCCTGTTGCTGTGGGCCACCGATTCGATCCATAAGATCAACGTGGTGGTCGTGGGCATGGTGGCCGTCATCCTGGTGTTGTGGCCCAGGTTCGGCGTCATGACATGGAGCGAGGCCCAGAGGCGGGTGCCCTGGAACGTGTTCATCGTGTACGGGGCGGGCCTCTCGCTTGGCGCGGCGCTCGTCAGCTCCGGGGCGGCCAAGTGGCTGGCCGGGGTGATGCTCTCTCCCATCGCTCAAATGCCGCAGGCCACGCAGTTGATCATCCTGCTCTGGATCATCACCGGCCTGCAGCTTTTCTTCACCGGGGGCGGACCCAAGACAACGGCGCTGACCCCCATCATCATCGCCCACGCCACCGCCATCGGGGCGGACCCCATGACGTTCGCCCTGATCCTGGGCCTGAACATGCCCCACCAGTACATCCTGCCGGTGAGCAACATGCCCAACGCCGTGGCCATGGGCACCGGGCATATCACCGCCGGGGAGCTTCAGAAGACCGGCGTCGTGATCAGCCTGCTGGCGGTTGTATTCATGAGCGTCATGGTGCTGACCTACTGGAAGTGGATCGGGATGGTCAGCGCGGGCTGACCGGTTCACGACGCACCTCGGTTCCGATCGGACCGGCGGGAATCTGCCGGTCCGCTGCTTTTTAGGCCTGCTGGAGCCGCTGGCGGCTATTTTCCTGGAGCTGGAAAGGGGCTGCCGTGCCGGCCTACCCCCGCTTGGCCGCAGACTGCCTCGTCATGAAGATGTCCAGGGCGTTGGCGAAGGCTTCACGGTCGCGGTTGCTGAGGGGCGGAGGCCCGCCAGTCATCACTCCGCCGTCGCGCAATTCGCAGAGCAGGTTGCGCATGGCCAGGCGTCCCTGGATGTTCTCCTTGGAGAACAATTCCCCTCGGGGGCTCAGGGCGTGGGCGTCCCGCTCGATAACCAGCGCGGCCAGCGGGATGTCCGCCGTGATCACCAGGTCGCCGGGCTGGACGCGTTCCACGATGGCCGCGTCCACCACGTCGAAGCCCTGACCCACGCGGATGGCGGCGATGTGCTCCGAGGCCGGCACCTGGAGCGTCTTGTTGGCCACCAGGGTCAGGCCCGTCCGCAGGCGGATGGCCGCGCGGAACAGTATCTCCTTGATCGGATTGGGCAGTGCGTCGGCGTCGACGTAGATGTGCATCGGGTAATCCTTCGGTTTCTATGCCGGTCCGCCAAGCACCTTGGCCACCCTTCCGACCGCGCCGCTGGTCAGCCGGACCTTGATGCCCCGGGAATGGTGGGGAGCCTTGGTCAGTAGATCCTTCACGACCCCCTCCGTGGTTTTGCCGGTGCGCTGGTCCTGTTTGAGGATGATCAGCACCCGGCACCCTGGGAAGATGTTCTTGCGTTCCGTTCCGTTCACAGTGCTGCTCCACAATCCGCTTCTGGTTGCTTTGATGGGCCTGCGTGTGCCGTTCCAGCCTCATTGTCAAGCAGTGGGGCGCCCACCCTCAGCAATCAGGCCAGCTTGGGAGTATTCTGGAGCGTGCATGCGCGCTGATGGTCTCAAATACGGCCGGGCGGACCGCTGCGCCAACTTGCAACGGCCCGCCCGGGAATTGATCGGCGGCGGTCAAGGCGTCAGTCGTCGTATTTCTTGGCGTAGGCCGCGTCGTTGTAGAGTGATTCTCCGTACTTGTCCTTGCCGTAAGCGCGGATGATGTTCTGCCCCTCATCCGAGGCCACGAAGTCGATGAAGGCCGCGGCGGTTTCGGCTCCGGGGGTGGCGCCCTTGGGCTGGCCCAGGGCGTGGTAGGTGTTCACCAGCATTTTGTCGCCCGAGAAAAGCACCTTGAGCTTTGGCGTGTTCGTTTTCTCCGCCACCCAGGTGCTGGAATCGGTCATGAAATAGCCCTGCTCATTCTCGGCGCGCTTGAGCGTGGCGGTCATGAAATCCTTGGTCACGATGTACCAGGGGCCGGATGGTTCGATTCCGGCCGCCTTCCAGATCGCCATCTCCTTCTGGTGGGTGCCGGAGTTGTCCCCGCGCGAGAAGAACGGGGCCTTGCCCTTGGCAGCGTCCTGATAGGCCTGAACCCCGGTCTTGGCCATGGCGATGCCCGAGGGGTCTGATGCCGGACCGACAATGAAAAACTCGTTGGAGCCGATGAGGGTCTTCTTGACGCCCCACCCTTCCTTCACGGCCTGATCCACCTTGGCCGGGGCGTGCACCATGACCATGTCCACCTTTCTGGCCTTGAGCATATCCAGGGATTGGCCCGTCCCGGCCTTGTACCACTCCATGCTCGCCCCCGCTTTTCGGGCGAAAGCCTCCCCCAACTGCTTCAACAGGCCCAGTTCACCGGGGCTGCCAGTGGCCAGGCTGAACACCTTGGGGCCGGAACCGTACGTCTCTGTGACTTTGGGAGACTCCTGGGCGTAGGTCAAAACGGGGGCTGATACGAAGATCGCGAGCAATGCGAGGAAACAGCGCATGGGCAACTCCTTATGTCAGATTTGACATATGCTAGAACAACTGTGAGTTGCGAGTCAACAGGAGTGGGCACGCGTACCACAGCTCAGCCTTCCCAGGGTGAGTTACAACAAAAAGCCCCCCGGACTACGTCCGGGGGGCTGGTTCTCCCGTCGGTTAGCCGAGGCGCGGGATCAGTTGGTCAAGAGCTGCATGAGCGCGCCCATCAGGGTGCTGATCTTGAGCAGAACCAGATTGATTCCGGTGACGGCGGGCTGGCCCGGGTTGATGACCACGGGCTGCGCGCTGGCGCAGCTGCCGCCGGCGGCGCCGTCCCAGTACTTGTCGCCGTATTGCATGCCCTTGGCCCTGCTGCCCACATAGATGTTGGACGAGAGCGGCAGGCCGTAGATGGTGTAGTTGCCATCCCAATCGGTCATCCCGTTCTGCAGGAAGGAGCCAGAGCAGGCAGCGTCGGAGGAGGCGGACACGATCATGCCGGGCACGGCCGATCCGGCGCTGGTGATCTTGCCGCTGATCGAACCGCCCGGTGCGAGCGTGAAGTCGACCCCGGTCGTCTGCGCTCCCGAGGCGAGCGAGAAACTGGCGGCCTGGGAGCACACGGTGGTGTCACCACTGGAGGTGCGCCACTTGGGCGCGAAGGACTGCAGCCTGGGGTAGGAGTCAGTACGCACCGTCACCGGTGTGTTGGGCGGGATGCCGGTGATGGTGTATTTGCCGTAATAGTCGGTTCGCGCGTTCACGTACTGGTCGGGGTAGGCGCACGGGCCATTGACCAAAGCCATGATTTGCACATTCTGCAAGGGGACGGTGCCGTCCGTGACAGTACCGCTGATGGATGCGCCCTTGGTCAGGCTCAGGTTGAAGCCCGAAGTGGTGGTTCCCGCGGTAAGACTGAGCGCCTTGTAGGCTTTGGGGTTGGTGTTCGCCCCCACGCCGTCCCACCAGGAGAAGCAGTACCCGGGACCCGAGGTCGAAGTGCCAAGGCGGCCGCTGGTTGTGGCCGGGATTCCCTTGATGGTGAAGGTTCCGTCGCTGCCGGTGGTCGTGCTTGATCCCGTGTAGAAGCCGTTGGAGCCTTTGACGTCCACGCGCACGGGCACTCCGGCGGCGGGCTGGGCATTGGAGGCGTCGGTGATCGTGCCCGTGACGATCGCGCCCTGCGGCGACTGGAAGTTGATGGTCTGGCTGGCGTTGGCGTCCAGTGCGATGGGCCTGGCCTTGGCCGGATCGCTGGTCAGGGCCGAGCCGGTCCACCAGGAGTTGACGTTGTTGTACCCTGAGCTTGCGGGCTTGGCGTGGATGTAGGAGCCGTTCGGCACGCCCCGGAGGGTGTATGTGCCATTGGCGGCCGTGGAGGACGCGGCGACGGAGTTGCCGTTCGGGTCCAGGAGCGCGAAGACGTTCACGTTCGCCAGGGGGGCGCCCGTGTGGTCCGTGACCGTGCCGCTCACGGTGCCGGTCGCATGGAGCTTGAAGTCGATGGAGCCCGTGTTTCCGGACATGACCACCGGCACAGGCTTGGCCTGGAACCAGTACAGGGTGCCGTCGCTGCCAGCGCCCTCCCACCAGCGGGTGTCGAAGTTCAGGCCCGACGATGCCCCCTGGGCGGTGACATTGATGCTCCCGGCGGGGAGGTTGTTTATGGTGTACTGCCCGCTGCCGTTCGTCTGGACCGCTCCGAGGCTGCCGTTGCTCACGCCATAGCTGGCGACCACCCATACCCCTGAAACAGGTGCGTTGCTGGTGTCGCGCACCACGCCGGAGATGCTTCCTCCCGCGGGCATGACGAAGTTGAACCCGTTGTAGGTCTGCCCGCCGCTCAAGGCCACCTGTTGGGCGCTTGAGCACATGGGGCTGCCCTGAGTCCCGTCCCACCACATGGACACCTTGCCGTTAGCGCCTGAGCGCAACAGCACATTGCCGGGGGCCACGCCGTACAGGGAGAAGTTGCCCTGCGAATCAAGCGAACTGGTGGCGGTCAGGTAGCTGTACCCCGAGCAGGCGCTCCCGGTGTAGACGTTCACGTAGCCCGAAGTGATGGCCTGGGAGTTGCCGTCGGTGAGCTTGCCGTTGATGATGGCTCCGGGCGAGACGGCGAAGTTGACATTTGCGTTGGTCGCTCCGGGCTGGGTGTTGGCGATGGATTGGGCGTTCTGGCAGTTGGCGGAGCCGGAAGCGCCGTCCCACCACAGGGGAACGTAGTTCAGCTTGTTGTAGGTGCTGTCCGCGCGGATAAAGAAGGTGCCGCCCGCGGGCGCGACTATGGAGTAGTTGCCGTTGGAGTCTGTCGATCCGCTGGCTACCCACACCCAATTGCCGCAGGGTGTGCCGGAGTAGGCGGACACCGACATACCCGGGACGTTGGCGCCTGAGTTGGTGACCTTGCCTGAGATGGTGACGCCCCTGGCAACGTGGAAGTTCAACAACTGGTTGGTGTCGCCAGCGGTGACGTTGACGGTGATGCCGTTGGCGCAGGCAGTAGATCCATTGGAACCGTCCCAATAGGAGGTCGGGTACGGCTTGGAAGGATCATAACTGGAAAAACGGAAATAGTTGGCGCCAAGAGGCACCCCGTGGATGGCGAAAGTGCCGTCTGACTTGACCTGGCTGGAATAGACCTGACGGCTGCTGCAGGCCGTGCCGGAAGGCATGAACATGTTTCCGACGAAAATGGAGTTTCCACCCACCGGCGTGCTGCCGTCCATGACGCTGCCGGTTACCGTTCCGCCCGGCTGGAGGATGATGTTGCCGATGTTCGTGGTTTGCCCTGCCGTAACCGTGATCGGTGTCGCATTCAGGCAGTCGTAGGCGTCATAGGCCGTGCTGTGGTTCGCCTTATACCAGGAGGGGGTGTAGTTGCTGGAAGCTGAAGGGTTGCCAACCTGGACGTAAATGTTCGAGCCTTCGGGAATGTTGTTGAAAGTGAAGGAACCGTCGGAGCCGGGATTCGTGGTTTGAATGGGCGAAGAGCTGCAAACGCCGCCCGAGGTCTGGAACGCCCACACGGACATGCCCGTTATCCCGTTGTCCCCTGGGTCGACGACCCGACCCGTGATGGAGCCGTTTGCGGCGAACACCAAGCCGGGAACAAGAAGAGCCAGCAGAACCACTAAGGACGCGAGATAGCCTTTCCGCACAATACCCCCCTCCTGCTCGGATAATGTCATATTAATTCTTAAATGCGTCAAAAAGCAAAAGTCGAACAGGTCGAACTTTAAGCAAACGATACAGGAGGTGTTATTCTACGCCCGGCGCAAAGGCAACAACAATAAAATATTGGAGTTGTTATCGGGGGATGGCCTAGACGGCGCGGCTTGCTGCATCAACGATAAGCGTACAAAGCAGAAACAGCAGGGAGGCATTCAAGGCCTGGAATCCACTGGGGCCACGGAAGCCGCCGAGCAGGCCCACAGACATGACGCTGGCCCCGACCCCCACCAGCACGAACCCGAGCCAGCGCGTGGAGACAAGGCCAAGAGCGGGCAGCAGCAGGACGCTCAGCCCGTAGCACGCCAGCCAGATGGAGACGACGAAGCCGGAGCGGCCCCAGAGGCGTCCTGCGAAGACGGGCAGCCCGGCGGCCCTGTATTCGCCCTCGTGGCGCCGCACCAGCATCCAGAAATGAGGGACCTGCCAAAGGTAAAGCATCCCTGAGAGCGCCAGCGCGCGGCAATCGGAAGGCTCGCCTCCGGCCGCGCACCAGCCCAGCAGCGGCGGCATGGCTCCGGCGATGCCTCCGGCCAGGATGGCGAAGGGTGTCCGGCGTTTGAGCGGCGTGTACAGGCCGTTGTAGACCAGCAGCACCACTGCCCACACCGCAACGGCGCTGATATCGGTTTGGGCAAGGAGGGCCAGGGACAAGCAGAGACTTGTAACAATGAAGACCAGCGCTTGAGGCACGCCGAGCCTGCCGGAGGCCAGCGGGCGGGAGGCCGTGCGGGCCATGAGCCTGTCCGTGGCGCGCTCCTGGAGTTGGTTGAGCGCACCGCTGCCCGCCGCCAGCAGCAGCGCGCCGGCAAGCGCGCAGGCCAGGCCTGAGTCGGCAACTGGTTTGAAGCAGACATAGCCCGCCAGAGCGGCCACGACGGCCAGGAAGCACAGCCTCGGCCGGACCAAGGCCGGAAGATCGCGAATCACTTGTGCCCCTCGTGGGGGTGCTGGTCCTGATGCCCCTGCCCTCCGCCGGTTCCCATCGACTCCAGGTAGAGAAGCAGCGCTTGCTTCTCCTGCTCGGTCAGTTGCGGGTAGGCGGGCATGATCGGGTCGAAGCCTTTGACCCTGTGCTTATCAGGATGGGACAGCACCTCCAGCACGAAGGCCCTGTTCACGACCTCGTCCTTCTCGGTACCGTCCACGGTCACGCGGGTCACGGAGCCCATCAGCCCCTTGAAGCTCGGGCCGACCAGGACGGAGCCGTCCGTGGAGTGGCAGCCCGTGCAGCCCTGGCTTTCAGCGACCGCCTTGCCGTCCGGAAGCGCGGCCTTCTCGCCCTTGAGCAGGAAATCCACCATCTGATCGATGTCAGCGTCCGGGATCTGGCCCGAGAAGCTGGGCATCAACGGATCGTAGCCCTTCATCGTGGCCTCCTTCTTTCCGGCGATGGCCTCCTTCAGGTAGGCGGCATCCACCGTGACGGTGCGTTCCACGCCCTTGGGCGTGATCAGCACCACCTTGCTCCCGGCGATGTCCTTGAGAGTGGGTCCTACGGACTCGCTTCCGTCCAGGGTGTGACAGCCCAGGCAGCCGTAGCGCTCAAGCAGCGCCTTGCCCGGGTGTGCGCCCTCGGCCGGGACCTCCTCCAGCCACTTCTTGAATTCCTCTTCGGAAACGGCGCGCACCGTGGTGTGCATATCCGCGTGCTTGAGACCGCAGTACACCGAACAGAACAGGTCGTGCTCGCCGGGCTTGTCCGCGCGGAACCAGGCATGGGTGGTCATGCCGGGAACGGCGTCCACCTTGATGCGGAACGCGGGCACAAAGACGCCGTGGATCACGTCCTTGGAGGTTACGTTAAGCTTCACGGCCCGGCCCACGGGCACAACCAGCACGTCGCTGCGGCGTCCCCCCTCGTAGGCGAAGTTCCAGGACCACATCCTGGCTGTCACGGACACCTCCATGGCGTCCGGCGGCACGGTGCGCAGCCCCTGGTAGCTGGTCCAGCCGTAGTGGAACAGCCCCAGCACGATGAGCGTGGGGATGACCGTCCAGGCGATTTCAGCCCAGAGGTTGCCGTCGATGTCGCTGGGCACGGGGTTGCGCTTGCGGTCGTAGCGCACCACGAAGAAGATCATGGTGAGCGTGACGATCACCAGGAGCGCCGCCGCTGTGACGAAGATGATCAGGAAGGTCCGGTCCACACCGGCTACCGCATCGTAGGCCTGGTTCATAGCCCCCTCACCGCCTGAAGCCCACGTCGGAGAACGTGAGCCCGATGCAGATCGCCAGCACCACGAACGCCACCAGCACCATGGTTTTGATCGTCCTGTTCTCGTACTTGAGGTGCATGAAGAAGAATATGACCAGGGCCGATTTGAGGCTGGCGATGCCCAGCGCCACCACGACATTGAAAAAGCCCAGATCGACCCGGGCCACGGATATGGTCAGGGCCGTGAGCGCCAGCAGCGCGGCCCAGATGCCCGCCAGGAAGCGGTAGCTCAGCGGGTGCGACCCGGCATCGTTTTGTGCGTCGGACATGGGAGCCGCCTTTGCCTAGGCAATGAGGTAGAAAAGGGGGAACAGGAATATCCAGACCAGGTCCACCAGATGCCAATACAGCCCGGCGTTTTCCAGCAGCCCGAAGTTCCCCTGTGTCACTCTGCCCCTGCGCACCAGCGCCGCGGTGACGGTAAGCAGCGTGGCCCCGATGAGCACGTGCAGCCCGTGCAGGCCGGTCATGGCGTAATAGAGCCCGAAGAAGAGGTTCTCGCCGGGGGGCAACCGCATCAGATGCTCTGAACCGGGATAGATTCCGTGGCCGAACTTGGCGCTCCATTCGAAGAATTTGTTCACCAGGAAGCCCAGGGCCAGGGCCACGGTGGCGGCCAGCAGCCACAGGCAGCGCGTGGTCTCCCCCAGCCGCAGGGCCGTGATGGAGGCGGCGACGGTGAAGCTGGAGGTGATGAGTATCACCGTGTTGGCCGCGCCGAGAACCACGTCGAGCTGCTTGCCCCCGGCGTTGAAGTCCGCCGGATAGCGGTGCAGGTAGGCCGCGTAGAGCAGGAACAGCCCCCCGAAGAGCAGTATCTCCGTGAACAGGAATAACCACATGCCGAGCTTGCCCCCGGCGTAGTCGCGGTGCTCAGTCACGGCGCGCAACTCCGCGGAAGTCGTAGGGGCCGCGCGTCACAACGGGCTCCGTAGCGAAATTGTCAGCGGGCGGCGGGGACGATGTTGTCCACTCCAGCGTGGCCGCGCCCCAGGGGTTGTCCCCGGCCAGGGGGCCGCGCCGGATGCCCCGGTACAGATTGGCGAACATCATGACCAGCCCCACGGCCAGTATCCAGGAGCCGACCGTCGAGAGCATCTGCCCGTGGGCGTACTTGGGCAGGTAGTCGTAATACCGCCTGGGCAGGCCCTCCAGCCCGAGGATGAACATGGGGAAGTACAGCAGGTTCATGCCCGCCAGGATGATCCAGAAGGAGAGCTTGGCCACCGTCTTGTCGTACATCCTGCCGAATATCTTGGGCAGCCAGAAGTGCAGCGCCGCGAAAAGCCCCAGGCCCGTCCCGCCGAAAATGACGTAATGGAAGTGGCCCACGATGAAATAGGTGTCATGCACGTGGATGTCCGTGCCCGCGGAGCCCTGAACCAGCCCGGTGAGGCCGCCCACCGAGAACATGAAGATGAACCCCAGCGAGAACAGCAGCGGGGGATCCACGCTGATGGAGCCCTTGTAGAGCGTGGAGACCCAGTTGAACACCTTGATGGCCGAGGGGATGGCCACGATGAACGTCAGGAAGGAGAACACCAGCACCGCCGTGTCGCTCATGCCGCTGGTGAACATGTGATGCGCCCAGACCAGCGAACCGGCGAAGGCGATGGCAAGGCTTGAGAAGGCGATCATCTTGTAGCCGAAGATGTTCTTGCGGGCGAACACCGGGATGATGTCGGAGATCACGCCCATGGCCGGCAGCACCATGATGTAGACCGCCGGGTGCGAATAGATCCAGAACAGGTGCTGGTAGAGCAGCGGGTCGCCGCCTCGCCCGGGGTCGAACAGGCCCAGGTGCAGCACTCGCTCGGCGAACACCAGCGCGAGGGTGATGCCCAGGATCGGCGTGGCCAGCACCTGGATCCAGGCCGTGGCGTACAAGGACCAGACGAACAGCGGCAGGCGCGTCCAGGTCATGCCCGGAGCGCGCAGGCGGTGAATAGTCGTGACGAAGTTCAGCCCCGTGAGGATGGAGGAGAAGCCCAGGATGGTCACGGCGGTCACGGCCATGGAGACGTTGGTGGTGGTCCGCTCGCTGAAAGGCACGTAGAACGTCCAGCCCGTGTCGGGCGCTCCCGTGCCGGTGAATATGGAGACCAGCGCGAGCACCGCGCCCAGCACGTAGAGCCACCAGGAGAACAGGTTCAGCCTGGGAAAGGACACGTCCTCCGCGCCGATCTGCAGAGGGAGCAGGATGTTGCCCAAGGAGGCAGGGATGCTCGGGATGACCACCAGGAAGATCATGATCACGCCGTGGAGCGTGAACATGGCGTTGTAGGTCTGCGGCCCCACCAGGGTGCTGCCCGGCGTCATGAGCTTGAGGCGCAGGATCATGCCCAGGATTGACCCGCAGAAGAACATGAACACAATGCAGCCCATGTAGAGCAGGCCGATGCGCTTGTGATCCGTGCTCCCTATCCAGGAGAGGAGCCCTCCTCTGCCCGGGGCGCTGGCGAGGAAGCCGAGGCCGTCGACGTTGCCGTGATCCATGAACCCCCCAAAACAAATGACGCCCTCACGCGCCCGACGACGCGCGCATGGGGGCGGAGACTCGCGCTACTTCTTCTTCCGGCCGCCGAAATACAGGAAAACCCCGAAAAGCGCCATTGCCGCCAAAATGCCCGCCCCTGAGACCTTCATCAGGTCGAAGACGTATTGGCGGCCTTGCGGGTCATATGTGTAGCACATGGCGATGGCCCGCCGCACCGAAAGCCCAACAGTTTCGCGGGCGGCCTCCGTGGCGGCCATGGTGATGTCGAACGGCAGGGGGGTCACCCCGTAGAGATAGCGCACCACCTTGCCCGAAGGCGACAGCGCCACCAGCACCACCGGATGCTTGAAGGCCTTGCCGTCGCGCTGGAAACCGAAGCCCACGGCGTCCGTGAGCCTGCGGATGTTGGCCTTGTCGCCGGTGAGGAAGGTCCAGTACCGGGCCGGGAAGCGATCGCCCATGGCGGTGATGAAATCATTCTTGCGCCTGGCCGCGACCTGGGGCGTGTCGTGCTCGTCGAAGCTGACCGAAACAACCTGAAAGTCCTTGCCGGGCTCCAGCGAGACCAGGGGAAGCACCTGGGCCAGACTGCCCAGCAGGAGGTTGCAGTCGTTGGGGCAGGAATAATAGACCGGGACCAGGATGGTGGGCGTCTTCAGCAGTTCCTTGACGTTCACCTCGCGGCCGGTTTCGTCGCGCATGACGATATCGTCCGGGATGGTCTGCCCCAGCTTCTCCTGGACGCCAACGGCCGAGGGGAGCGCGGCGCCCCCCCCGTCGTGTTGGTGATCCGCCGCCTCATCCTGGTGGGCCGGGCTGGGCCGGGCCGAAAGCATCAGCCCCGCCAGAAGGAGCACGGCCGCCAGGAAAGGCAGGCCCGCCCGTCCGGCGAGGCCTCTTGGGCCGGGAGTCGTCAAGCCGGAGTACATCGGTCCTACAAGGTGGAGATGTACTTGGCCAGGGTCTGGATGTCCTCGGGGGACAGGTTCTTGGCGATGCTCTCCATGATTGCCTTCTTGTCTCCCCCGAAGGTTTTCTCCCTGTAGCCGTTGAGGGCCGCAAGGATGTCGGCCTCGGCCTTGCTCTTGAACTTGCCGCCGTCCGCGCCGTGGCAGCCCGCGCACTTGCGGTAGAGTTCCTGCCCGTCCGCCGTGAAGCCTGAGACCGCAAAACCGAAAGCCAGTGTGAGGCAAATGCTCGAAACCAGCAGAAAACGTTTCATGTAGTTACCCTCCTATTGAATCGTAAACACACCGTTCATTAACCGCATTCGCTAAAGGCTGACAACATGGAAAAAAACACACGGTTTCGTTTGCCATCCTGACGTTCCGATTTCGGCGGCCCTTACCGGCGCGATCATTTGCCATGCCAGATTGAACAAACATACTCCTGGCTCTGGATTCCAAGGTTCCTTCCAACCTCCCTCCTCCGGTATGAAACACAAGCGTACCGACGCGTGTTCACACTTGCATTCTTTCCCCGGCCGGGAGTAAGTGAACAAAATAGGCCCTGTTTTCCCGGGCCTGACGTTCCCGCAGGACGTGTTACGCCGTTAGAACAGTGGGGATGTCCCCTGGGCGGGCTGCTTGCGGTCAACCCTCAGCATCGAGGTGCCGATGGCGCTCCGAAGATACCCCCTGCGCATGTTCGGCGCGGCGCTCGCTGTAGCCGTGTACGTGCTGGCTCCTCCGGCCTCAGCCGCACAGAACAAGCCGGAACCGCTGTCGAAACCGTCAGCGTCGACCCAGAAGAACCAACCCGCACCCGCACTCATCGTGAAACCACCCGATCCCGGGCTGGGCCTGCCCACCGGCATTCCCCCCTTTGATCCCGCCGGTTCGCCCTATGTCCTGAGCGCCTGGAGCGAATCCTCCCTGCGTCAGGTGAGCGACTGCGACGCCCTGTTCAGCCTCTTTGCGCCCTTCGCCACCCTGCGCGCGGAGCTGGTCAAACGGGGCGAGAACCCTCAGCAGGTCACGGACGGGGTAGTTCTGTCCTACTCCATCGAGGGGATGGCCGAGCCGTCGACCGTGACCCGCTACTACGAATTCTCCCGGTCATTGAGAGGAACAGAACTGCCCCGCGACACGGGGCCGACCGGCAATTCGGTTCGCGGTGAAATGCGCGCCCTGAACGGTGGGTTCGTGGCCGAACAATTGCCGGTGACCCCCTACGCGGCGGACGGCTCCTACATGCCCTACCCGTTGGTGCGCGTGGAGGCCCGGGACGCCGCCAGCGGCGACGTCCTGGCGGTCACCAAGGCCGAGCTGCCCGTCAGCACGGAGATCGGCTGCGCCAACTGCCACGGCGGGGCTTCCTCCCGGCCGGGAATCTCACCGGAGACCGCAACGGCCATCCTCACCGCCCACGACAAGCGCAGCGGCACCAAGCTGCTGGCGGAGGCGAAGGCGGGCAGGCCCCGGGCCTGCGCCTCCTGCCATGACGACGCCCTCAGGACCGGCACCATGTCCCTCTCCGCCTCCATGCACGGTTTCCACGCCTCCAGGCTGACCGGCATGGGCGCGGCTGCCTGCGCCAACTGTCACCCGCAGGGGGCCGCGAGCAGGATCGCCAGGGACCAGCACCAGGCCAGGGGCGTAAACTGCACCCGCTGCCACGGCACTATGGAAAACCACGCCGCCGCGCTGCTGGCCTTCGAGGCCGAGGCGAACAAGAAGACCGCCGCCAGGCTGCTGTCGGCCATCCCCGGCCGGGCCCAGGGTGTGCCCCCCCGGGCCGCCCACGTGCAGCAGCCCGACTGCAAGGGCTGCCACGATTTCAAGTCCCGCCCGCTGGCCTCCTCATCTTCCGCTGTGGGCAAGTGGACGGCACCGGACGACCCGGCCTACTCTACGCGCAAGGACGCCATGGGCGGGCTGGCCTGCGCGGCATGCCACGGCCCGGCGCACGCCCTCTATCCTTCCGACAACCCCTACGGCCGCGACAGGGACGACATCGCCCCCATGCAGTACCAGGGAGTCTCTGCCCCCCTGGGCTCTCTCGGGCACTGCTCCGCGTGCCATGTCGTGCCCATGAACCCCGCCACCTCGGTGCATCACCCCATACCTCCCAAAACCGGCACGCGCATCAGCCTGCCGGACACGGTGAAGCCCACCAAGGCCAGGGTGCTCATCCCCCATAAGGCCCACGGCGAGCTGGCCTGCAAGACCTGCCACCACACCGGCTACGCCGACGACGGGAACATGCGCTGCACCGCTTCCGGCTGCCATGACAGGGTCGACGCCTCCAGCGATGACCCGCTCTTCTATCGCAGCCCCTTCCACGGCCCGGGGATGAGCTGCATGGGCTGCCACCAGGCCGCGAAGAAGCAGGACAAGCCCCACGGCCCGGTGGACTGCGCCGGCTGCCACACCGAGCGCTAAGGAGCATTTGCATGAGCTTGAAGCGACGCGACTTCCTCAAGGCGGCATCGGCCACGGCGACCGCGGCGGCCTTCGGCGGCCTCGGGTTCGACCTGACCCCCGCCAGGGCCTTTGCCTATGCCCTGAAAACCGCCGACACCAAGGTGGGCACGTCCGTCTGCTGCTACTGCGCGGTGGGCTGCGGCCTGCTGGTGCACACCAACCCGGCCACCGGCAGGACGGTGAACATCGAGGGCGACCCCGACCACCCCATCAACGAAGGCACCCTCTGCCCAAAGGGCTCCTCCATTTTCGAGACCACCGAGCAGAGCCCCCGGGTCACCAGCGTGCTCTACCGCGCGCCCTACTCCGACAAGTGGGAGGAGAAGCCCTGGGACTGGGCGCTGGCCCGCATCGCCCGCAAGGTCAAGGACGTCCGCGACGCCAGCTTCGAGCCCGTAAGCGCCAAGGGCCAGCCCCTGAACCGCACACGAGCCCTGGCCTCAGTGGGTTCTGCCGCCATCGACAACGAGGAGGGCTGGCTGCTCCAGGCCATGCTGCGCGCCCTGGGCCTTGTCTACATCGACAGCCACGCCCGCATCTGCCACAGCTCCACCGTGGGAGCCCTGGCCGAATGCTTCGGGCGCGGGGCCATGACCAACCACTGGATCGACCTCAAGAACGCCGACGTCCTGCTGATCATGGGCAGCAACGCCGCCGAGAACCACCCCATATCCTTCAAGTGGGTGACCCGCGCAATGGAGAACGGAGCCACGCTCATCCATGTGGATCCGCGCTTCACCCGCACCTCCGCCAAGGCCGATATCCACTCCTTCATCCGCTCCGGCACGGACATCGCCTTCTTCGGCGGGATGATGAAGTACATCCTGGAAAACAACCTCTTCCAGCAGCCCTATGTGGCTGAATACACCAACGCCCCCTTCATCGTGAGCGAGGGGTTCTCCTTCAAGGACGGCCTCTTCTCCGGCTGGGACCCGGCCAAGACCGCCTACGACAAGTCCAGCTGGGCCTACGAGACCGACGAGAACGGCGTGCCCAGGAAGGACCCGGCCCTGGCCCACCCGCGCTGCGTGATGCAGCTGCTCAAGGGCCACTACGCCCGCTACGACATCGACACGGTCTCCTCCGTCACGGGCATCCCCAAGGAGAAGCTCGAACAGGTCTGGAGCACGTTCGCGGCCACGGGCAAGCCGGACAAGGCCGGGACCATCCTCTACGCCATGGGCCAGTGCCAGCACACGGTGGGCGTGCAGAACATCCGGGCCCTGGGCATGATCCAGCTGCTGCTGGGCAACATCGGCGTGGCCGGGGGCGGGGTGAACGCCCTGCGCGGCGAGTCCAACGTGCAGGGCACCACGGACATCGCCCTGATCTGCGACAACCTTCCGGGTTATCTGGCCGTCCCCAAGGCGTCCTGGACCACCCTGGCCGAATACCTAAAGGGGGCCACCCCGGTCAGCAAGGACCCCATGAGCCTGAACTGGTGGTCCAACTATCCGAAATACATGGCCTCCTACCTCAAGTCCGTCTACCCGGAGCCTGATCTGGAGACCGCCTACGCATGGCTGCCCAAGGTCGACGACGTAAGGATCGTGGACTACTCCTGGCTCTCCATCTTCGAGCGCATGTCGCAGGGCGGCTTCAAGGGCCTGTTCGTCTGGGGCCAGAACCCCGCCGGGGGCAGCGCCAACGCGGGCAAGACGCGCAAGGCCTTCGAGACGCTGGACTTCATGGTCAACGTCAACCTCTTCCACAACGAGAGCTCCAACTTCTGGCGCGGCCCGGGCGTGGACCCCAAGAAGATCAAGACCGAGGTTTTCCTGCTCCCGGCCTGCATCAGCGTGGAGAAGGAAGGCGCGGTCGTCAATTCGGGGCGCTGGCTCCAGTGGCGTCACCGAAACGCTGCCCCCATGGGCCAGTCCCGCACGGACGGGGACATCCTCCTGGGGCTGTGGAAGCACATCCGGGAGCTCTACGCCAAGGAGGGCGGCGCGTTCACCGGACCCATCGCCGGGCTCCACGTGGACTATGAAACCGGCGGCGCCTACGACGCGGCCAAGGTAGCCAAGCGGCTCAACGGCACCTTCCTGAAGGACGCCACGGTGGGCGTCCAGAGCTTCAAGGCCGGACAGCAGGTGCCGGGATTCGCGGCTCTGGCCGACGACGGCTCCACCTGCTGCGGCTGCTGGATCTTCTCCGGCTCCTACACGGATGCCGGGAACATGATGGCCCGGCGCGACCGCAAGCAGGATTCCATCCAGGAGGCCCTGGGCCTCTTCCCCAACTGGGCATACGCCTGGCCGGCCAACAGGCGCATCCTCTACAACCGGGCCTCCACGGACAATGCCGGCAACCCCACAAACCCCGCCCGACCCGTCATCGCCTGGCAGGACGGCAAGTGGGTGGGCGACGTGCCCGACGGCGGCATGAAGCCCGGGGAGAAGTACCCCTTCATCATGCTCCCGGACGGCTGTGGGCACCTGTTCGGGTCGAGCCGGGTGGACGGCCCCTTCCCCGAGCACTACGAACCCATGGAGAGCCCGCTCACGGTGCAGCCTTTCTCCCCGATCCGCTCCAACCCCACTGCCCTTGCGTTCGCGCACGAGCCCAAAGCTGTCGAGGACCCCAGATACCCCTACGTGTGCACCACGTACCGCGTCACCGAGCAGTGGCAGTCCGGCACCATGACCCGGCAGACTGGATGGCTGCGCGAATGCCAGCCCCAGGGCTTTTGCGAGCTGAGCATGCAGCTGGCGCGCCAGCTCGGGATCCAGAACGGGGACAAGGCCACGCTGGAATCCGTGCGCGGCGCGGTGACGGTGACGGCCATCGTCACCCAGCGCCTCCAGCCCATGACCGTCATGGGCAGGACCGTGCACCTGGTGGGCATCCCCTGGCAGTTCGGCTGGATGCAACCCAATGCGGGCGGTGCGGATTCGGCCAACCTGCTCAGCCCATCCGTTGGCGACCCCAACACGGGCATCCCGGAAACCAAGGCCTTCATGGTCAACGTCCGCAAGGCATAGAGGTGCAGCCATGACCACGGGCAAATCCTTCTTCATAGACCAGACCCGCTGCACCGCTTGCCGGGGCTGCCAGGTGGCCTGCAAACAGTGGAAGAACCAGAAGGTTGTTGAGACTGTCCAGACCGGGGGCTACCAGAATCCGCCGGACCTCTCCTCCTCCACCTTCAAGCTGGTCCGCTTCAGCGAGGTCGTGGTGGACGGCGCGCTGCGCTGGCTCTTCTTCCCGGAGCAGTGCCGCCACTGCCTCCAGCCGCCCTGCAAGATGGTGGCGGACATGTACGACCCCGAGGCCATCATCCAGGACCCTGCCACCGGCGCTGTGCTCTACACCGAGCGCACCAAAAAGCTGGACGCCACGGAGATCCGCAACGCCTGCCCCTACGACATTCCCCGTCCCAACCCGGAGACCGGCGCCCTCACCAAATGCAACATGTGCATCGACAGGGTTTCCAACGGGATGCTCCCCGCCTGCGTGAAGACCTGCCCGACCAACACCATGCACTTCGGCGAACGCCAGGACATGCTCGCCCTGGCGGCCAAACGTCTGGAGCAGGTCAAGCGCAAGCGCCCGCACGCCATGCTGGTGGATGTTTCCGACGTGCGGGTAATATTCCTGGCCGAGGTGCATCCCAGCCTCTACTACGCGCACATGATGGCCGCGCGCCCTGGTGAGCCCAAGGTTCTCTCGCGCCGGGAACTGCTGGGGAAACTCGTAAGGCAGGCATAAGCAGCGTTTTCAACGTCGTATCAAACCCAAAGGTGAGTTCTCCATGGTAAAGACTTGTCGCCGGACGCCGCTTGTCGGCATTGTGGCCCTGGCCTTGGCCATCGCATTTATGGCGGGATGCGCGAACAAGAAGGACAGCATCTCCCGGGCGGAAAAGGATGAGAAGAACAGGCCGGACTTTACCGAGACCAGGGCCATCGCGGAGGAAGGGTTCATCTACGGCCTGCCCATCGTTATGAACTACGCTGTGATGTACGAGTTCTCCGTCGACCGCAATTCTGGCCAGTTCAAGGCCCCCTTCAACCAGATCAGCAACGAGGCCCGCGTCTTCACCTACAAGGACACGACCGTCATCACTCCCAACAGCGACACGCCCTACTCCATGCTCTGGCTCGACCTGCGCGCCGAGCCCATGGTGCTGAGCGTGCCCAAGGTCGAGAAGCGTCGATACTACTCGGTGATGCTCTGCGACGGCAACACCTTCAACTACGGCTACATCGGCAGCCGCGCCACAGGCAACGACGCGGGCGACTACATGGTTGTGGGGCCCAACTGGAAGGGCGAAACCCCGCCCGGGATCAAGAAGGTGTTCAAGTCCACCACGGAGTTCTCCTCGGCCATCTTCCGCACCCAGCTCTTCAACCCCAAGGACATGCCAGGCGTGGTCAAGGTGCAGTCAGGCTACAAGGCACGGCCGCTCTCGGCCTTCCTCGGCCGCCCGGCTCCCCCCGCCCCCCCTGCGCCGGATTTCCCGCCCATCGACAATGAGAAGGTCAAGACCGGCTTCTTCGAGTATCTCGACTTCGCCCTGCAGTTCGCCCCGGCCGGGCCGGAGGAGCAGGCGATCCGGGCCAAGCTGGCGCGCATCGGCGTCGGACCGGGCAAGACCTTCGACTTCAAGAACCTCTCCGCGGAGCACAAGGCCGCCGTGCTGCTCGGCATGAAGGACGGCGAGGAGAAGGTCGCCAAGGCGGTGGAAACCGCCGGGAAGCATGTGAACGGTTGGAACGTGGCCTCGGTGTTCGGCGACCGGGCCTTCTACAACGGCAATTGGTTGATGCGCGCCGCAGCAGCCAAGGCCGGCATCTACGGCAACGACGCGGCCGAGGCCGTCTACCCGATGACAAAGGCCCTCGTGGGCGGCGACCCACTGGACGGATCCAAGCACGACTACGCCCTCACCTTCCCCGCCGGGCAGCTGCCGCCGGTCGACGCCTTCTGGTCGGTCACGATCTACGACGGCAAGACGCAGCTGTTGATCAAGAACCCCATCGACCGCTACCTGATCAACTCGCCCATGCTGCCGGGGATGAAGAAGAACCCGGATGGGTCTCTGACGATTTACATCCAGAACAAGTCGCCCGGAGCGGCCAAGGAGGCCAACTGGCTGCCCGCGCCCGACGGCCCGATCTACCTCGTCATGCGCCTGTACTGGCCCAAGGTGACGCCGCCCTCGATCCTGCCGCCAGGTTCGGGGACGTGGAGCCCCCCGAAGATCACCGTGACGCGTTAGCCCGGCGGCTGCCTTGAAATCGGACGCCAGGCATTCCCCCGCGGGGGAATGCCTGGCGTTTCAAATTATTGGAAAGGGCTGCGGAGCAACCCGTCGGTCAGCTCGAAATAGCCTGAACGGTCACGCGCTCCTGGCGGCCAGCCAGTCGAAGAAGCGCCTGTCCTCGATCTTGATGTGCTTGAGCAGCCAGTGCAGCAGGAAGCGCAACACGTCCAGGGACGTCCACTCGCTGTCCGAGGCGGCGTCCTCGAAGAAACCGCCGGTCTTCTGCATGAATTCAGCGTGCAGGCCCCGGTGTACCGACAGATCCGGCCACTCGCTCTCGCGCATGAGGCCTTCCTCTTCGTCGAAGTGGGTGGCGGCGTAGGCAAGCATCCCCTGGATGGCGTCCAGAACGCCCTGGCCGAATTCACCGCGCCCCATGCGTTCGTCCAACTCCTCGATCATGCCCAACAGTGCGCGGTGCTGTTCGTCGATGGATGGGTGGCCCATGACCAGGGCCGGGTCCGTCATGTCGATCGCTGCGATCATTTGTGGGCCTTCCTGAGCTCCTTGATGAAAGGAGCGAGGTTCTTGTCGCCTTTGGCCTTGCGGGCCACAACCCACATGCCCCAGGAGATGGGGATGTTGCGGTTGGCGGGGTCGTCGTAGAATTTGTCCAGCCCGGTGGCGGCGTCCATGGTGCTCAGGTTGTCCATGTAGCGGGCGGTCTGGGCAATGATGCTCTCGATGACCTCGGAGCAGATGGTGTAATTGTCGCGGATGACCACCTGGATCAGCCCCTCGGAGAGGGCCATTCCGTCGTAGAAGCCGAGAATGATGTCGACCTTCTCGGTTTCGGGGATGGAGCGCCAGTAGTGACCGTCACGCTTCTGCTGGGCGTGCGCCTGGGCGGCCAGCACCACAAGGGCAGCCGTCACAAGGAACATTTGGCGAATGAGAATGGGCATGGGCGCACCTTCAGGACATTACGAAAGACATCCGGCTGCGCCCCACGGGCGGAGTACCGGCGGGCGGCGCAAGACGCGCCTCCCCGCTCGTCATCAATAAGAAAAGGCCGTGGTTCCGTCCAGAACCACGGCCCTAAAAAACAGGCTGCGCCCGCTTATTTTTTCAGCCAGCTCATCATGCCGCGCAGCTTGGAGCCGACCTGCTCGATCTGATGCTCGGCGTTGACACGGCGCATGGCCAGGAAGTGAGCCCTGCCGCCGGCGCGGTTCTCCAGGATGAAGTCCTTGGCGAACTCGCCCATCTGGATTTCCTTGAGGATCTTGGCCATCTCCTTGCGGGTCTCGTCGGTGATGACGCGGGGGCCGCGGGTGTAGTCGCCGTACTCGGCGGTATCGGAGATGGAGTAGCGCATCTTGGCAAGGCCGCCCTCGTAGATCAGGTCCACAATGAGCTTGAGCTCGTGCAGGCACTCGAAGTAGGCGATCTCGGGCTGGTACCCGGCGTTGACCAGGGTCTCGAAGCCGGCCTTGATGAGCTCGGAGACGCCGCCGCACAGCACGGCCTGTTCGCCGAAGAGGTCGGTCTCGGTCTCCTCGCGGAAGGTGGTCTGCAGCACGCCGGAGCGGGTGCCGCCGACGCCCTTGGCGTAGGCCAGCGCGATCTGGAAGGCCTTGCCGGAGGCGTCCTGCTCCACGGCGACGATGCAGGGAACGCCGGAGCCCTCGGTGTACACGCGGCGCACCATGTGGCCAGGGCCCTTGGGGGCGATCATGATCACGTCAACGTCGGCGGGGGGCACGATCTGGTTGAAGTGGATGTTGAAGCCGTGGCCGAAAGCCAGCACCTTGCCGGGCTTCAGGTTGGGCTTGATGCAGTTGTTGTACAGATCGGCCTGGTACTGGTCCTGGATCAGGATCATGATCACGTCGGCCTTGGCGGCGGCGGCAGCGGCGTCCATGGGCTCGAAGCCGTGCTCTTTGGCCAGCTTCCAGTTGGGGCCGCCCTCACGCTGGCCGATGACCACGTTCACGCCGGAGTCACGGAGGTTCTGGGCGTGGGCGTGGCCCTGGGAGCCGTAGCCGATGATGGCAACGGTCTTGTCCTTGAGGAGGGAAAGATCGGCATCCTGATCATAAAAGACTTTCATTGGAAGAGCTCCTTATCAAAATCACTGTGCGGGAATGGCAGGCATGTGCATAAGAAGGGGAAAAATAGCCGAAAAAGGCAAAACTGGCAAGGCAAACGCGTTTGCCGTGACCGGAATGGAAACGGATGCCCCGTCCCGGCCGCTCCCTCTGGAGCTACGGCCGGGACGGGGCGAAGAAGCTATTGCATGCTGCGCCGCATGGCCACGGCGCCGGTGCGGGCGATCTCCTTGATGCCGAAACGCTGCATCAGGTTGATGAGCGCGGTGAGCTTGTCCTGCGTGCCGGTGATCTCGACGGTGAGCTCGTCGAAGCCCACGTCCACCACCTTGCAGCGGAACACGTCCACAATGCGCAGGATCTCGGCCCGCTTGCCGTCCTCGGCGGAGACCTTGAGCAGCATCATCTCCCGCTCGACGTTCTTGACCTCGGTCAGGTCCACCACCTTGATCACCGTGACCAGCTTGCGCAGCTGCTTGATGATCTGTTCGATGATCTGCTCGTCGCCCACCGTGGTGATGGTCATGATGGAGACGCCGTCCTCGAGGGTGGGGGCCACGTTGAGGGTTTCGATGTTGAAGCCCCTGCCGCTGAACAGGCCGGACACGCGGGACAGGACGCCGGGTTCGTTTTCCACCAGGATAGAGAGAATGTGGCGCACGGCGTCCTCCTTAGACCAGGATCATTTCGGTGATGGATTTGCCCGCGGGAACCATGGGGTACACGTTCTCCTCCGGGTCCACCAGCACGTCCACGATGCAGGGCTTGGGCGAGGCGAACGCCGCCTTGAGGGTGGCCTCCATATCCTCGGCCTTCTTCACGCGGAAGCCGTCCGCGCCGTAGGCCTCGGCCAGCTTCACGAAGTCGGGGGCCACGTCCAGGCAGGTGCTACAGTAGTTCCTGTCGTAGAAGAGCTCCTGCCACTGACGCACCATGCCCAGATAGCCGTTGTTGAGGATGACGATCTTCACCGGCAGGTTGTAGGCCACGGCGGTGGCCAGCTCCTGGATGCACATCTGGATGGAGCCGTCGCCGGCCACGTCGATGACCAGCTTGTCGGGATAGGCCGCCTGCGCGCCGATGGCCGCGGGGAAACCGTAGCCCATGGTCCCGAGCCCGCCCGATGTCAGCAGGGTGCGCGGCTTCTTGTAGTTGAAGAACTGCGCGGCCCACATCTGGTTCTGGCCCACCTCGGTGGCGATGATGCAGTCGCCCCCGGTGAGCTTGTAGATGGCCTCCACGACGGCCTGCGGCTTGATGGGCCCTTCCTTGGCGGCGGGCTTGTAGGTCAGGGGATGTTTCTTCTTCCAGGCGGTGATCTGCTCGAACCAGGCGTCCTTGGGGGCGCAGGCCGCGCCGGACTTGGCGGTCTCGGCCAACTCCTTGTTCAGGGCCTCCAGGAACAGCCTGCAGTCGGCCACCACGGGCACGTCCACGGTCACGTTTTTCTGGATGGAGGTGGGGTCGATGTCGATGTGAACGATGGTGGCCTTGGATGCGAAGGCGCTCAGCTTGCCGGTGACGCGGTCGTCGAAGCGCGCGCCGACGGCCAGCAGCAGGTCGGCCGAGGAGATGGCGTGGTTGGCCGCAAAGGTGCCGTGCATGCCGAGCATGCCCAGCCAGCGCGGATCGTCCCCAGGGAAGCAGCCCAGGCCCATCAGCGTCGCCGTGACGGGGATGTTCTGGGCCTGGGCCAGCTTCGTGAGTTCCTTGGACGCGCTGGAGCTTATGACGCCTCCGCCCGCGTAGAGCACGGGGTTCTTGGCCTTGCAGATCAGCTCCGCGACCTTGCGCACCTGCTTGATGTTGGGTTCGTAATGCGGGTTGTAGCCGCGCATGCTCACCTTCTTGGGATAGCTGAAGGCGGCGCGCTGCTGCTGTATGTCCTTTGGCAGGTCGATGAGCACTGGGCCGGGCCTGCCGGACTGGGCCAGATAGAAGGCCTCCTTGATGGTCCTGGCCAGCTTGGTGACGTCCTTGACCAGGTAGTTATGCTTTGTGCAGGGGCGCGTGATGCCCACGATGTCCACTTCCTGGAACGCGTCGTTCCCGATCAGCGGAGTGGGGACCTGCCCGGTGATAATGACCACGGGTATGGAGTCCATGTAGGCCGTGGCAATACCGGTTACTGCGTTGGTTGCGCCGGGGCCCGACGTTACGAGGCATACCCCTACCTTGCCCGTTGCGCGGGCGTAGCCGTCCGCCATGTGGATGGCGCCCTGCTCATGGCGTACCAGCACATGCTTCAGGTTGGGATAGTTGGGGAACTGGTGGTAGATGTCTATCACCGCTCCGCCGGGAAAGCCGAAAAGAACGTCCACTCCCTCTCGTCCGAGAGACTCGAGGAGAATCTGAGCCCCGGTCAGTTCCATGAGTTAATTCGCCTCCGCCTTGCGGTAGCTGATGAGCATCGTTTCCAGACGCGTCCTGCCCGCAAGCTTCTTTTTCTTGAGTTCCTTGATTTCCTGCTCTTCAGCCGGGTTGAGGTACGACTTGCTTTCGAGCTTCTCGATCATTTTCTCGAAGGCCACGTGATCAGCGTAGAGCGCTCTGAGTTCCGCGTCCGATTCGCTGTGCTTGGCGATAAGCTCCAAATCGTGACTGTCCATTGGCGCCGCCTCCTGTTGGATGTTGATAGCCTCAACCGGCCGCGCTTCCCGGCGTGGCCCAGTCCGGTTGCTCGCCGGGCCGTATGCGCAGGGTCTTTTTGCGGCCAGTGTGTCCCGCCGCCAGTTCCAGGGCGCCCTTGGGCACCCCGAGATATTTGGCCATGAACGCCACCAGGGCGTCGTTGGCCTTGTTGTCCACCGCCGGGGCCCTCAGCCGGATCTTCAGCCGGCCCTCGACCACGCCTGCGGCGGCGTCGTGCTTCGCTCCGGGCTGCACCCACACCAGGATGCGGTAGCCCCCGTCCTTGGCCTGCTCGGCGTATGCGGGCATCCCCGCCGGATCACTCACCGCCGTCGGCGAAGGTGAATTCGCCGCCGGGCCGTCTGGCGTCCGAGGATGCCTCCGATGATTCGAGCAGCCTGAAATGTCCTTCAAGCAGCCTGCGCAGTTCCTGGGCCATGGCCTCCCTCTGGGCGCGCAGGTCGGCTATGTCCTCGTAGACTCGGGCCTTGAGCAGGTTGGCGTCCGCCACAAGGCGCGCCCCCTCGGCGCGGGCCTCCTCCAGGATGCGCTGGGCGTCCTGGCGGGCTTTGCCGGTGCTTTCGTCCACGATCCTGCGCCCGGCGGCCATGGCCTCGCGCAGGGCTGCGGGATTGGAACCGGTGTCTGGTTCGGGGGGGCGGGCTGCGAGACTGCGATCGCACTGCGACAGACGCTCCGCAAGTCTGCGGTTATCGTCCGCCATCTGCCCGATGGCCTCGGCCACATCGTGCAGGTAGAGATCAACCTCATCCGGGCAATAGCCGCGTATGCAGCGGTTGAACTTCTTGTTGAGCAGGTCGATCTTGGAGACCGTCACACGCTTGTCCCGGTTAGCGCACCATGTATGCCAGTTGCAGCACCGACTCGACGATGAACACCTGGCCGATGAATTGAAGGGCCAAAATGACTACGAGGGGGGACAGGTCCATCCCTCCGACCATGACAAACGGAAGCAACCGCCTCACCCGGTAGAGCACTGGCTCCGTGGCGGAATACAGGAAGCGGATGACCGGGTGATAGGGGTCGGGCCTGACCCACGATACGACAGCCGCAATGATAATGATCCACTTGTAGGCACCGAAGACGAAGTCAAGAATCAGAGCGATGGTCTTGAGGAGCGGTCCCAAAAAAGGCATATGATTCCTCGTAGTTGCGGTCAGAAGAGAATGATCCACATTGCGTTCAGCCTCTCACACACCCTGTTGCAAATCAAGGGCTTTTTCGGAAGCATCGCCCTTCGCGAGGCAGCGCGCGACCCACCTGCGCAAGGGCTCGAAATCCTCCACATGCAGGGCGGCGGAGAGCCCCGCGTTCCTGAAAGCCCAGAAGGCAACCCCCGCTGCGCGGGCGGTCTGCTCGTCCACGCCGGAGTCGCCGACGTAGGCCACCTGCTGGCGCGTCATGCCCCAGTGGCGCATGATGGCGTGCACGCCTTCGGGGTTGGGCTTGGGGTGCTTGACCTTGGCCGCTGTGATCACAGGATCGAAGAACTCGGTGAGTTCGAAGGTATCCAGGAGCATCTCCATGGAGTCCGTGCGGTTGGTGTTCACCGCCAGCTTGAAGCCGAGCTCCCGCAGGGTGGTGAGCAGCTCCACGAGCCCTGGCTGCAGGGTGGTGAACGGCAGCATGTCCGTGAACTTGATCTTGCGCCGCTCGGCCTCGGCCTCGGCCATCCGCTCGGGGGGGATGATGCGCTGCATGGAGGGGATGACGGCGTGCGCATGCACGTAGTCTTCCTCCTCAGGGGTCATGGGCAGCATCCCCAGGGCCTTGCGCACGGAGTTGTAGTACATGCGGTTGGCGTCCTTGGAGTCCACCAGAACGCCGTCGCAGTCGAAGATGATGCCCCGGATGCCCTTGAGCAGCTCAGGTGAGGGCTTGTCGCCGGTATCGAACATCGTTCAACTCCCCGCCGGAACAACGACAGTGAAGCTGCGGGCCTGCCAGGGCTTTTCCGGGTCGGTCCTGCGGGAGAGGCACAGCCTGCGCCCCTCGGCCACGGCCTCAAGCCACGCCCCTTCGCCGCCCAGGCCGAACCGGGCCAGGGTGGCTTCGGATGCGGGGGCGAAGGCCACCCCGAACTCCTCCCAGTCGGCGCGCAGGGCGGCGTCCCTGCTGAGGAGGCCGCAGGCATCGGGCAGGAAGGCCAGCACGGCGTCCAGGATCACCCGTGAGGGTACGGACGGGCCGGAGGGCACCAGCGAGGGTTTGCCCTCCACCAGCCCGAGGCCGTCGTCGTCCAGGGCGTCTTCGCCGTCCATGCCCAGGGTCTGCTCGAAAGTTTTCCACTGGTCGTCCAGCCGTGCCTCCAGACCCTTGAGCTCCCTGGCCACCTCCTCCAGAGCCCAGGCCAGGCACAGCTCGGTCTGCGCCTTGGAGAGGGCGCGCTCCCGGGCCTTAGCCGCCGCGTCCTCACCCTGCACGGCCGCCTGAAGCTGATCGCGGATGGCGTGGGTGGTGTTCCTGTGGAAGTCCTCGTAGACGCCGGAGGCGAAAGCGGAGACGTCGGCCACGGTCTTGGATTCGCGGGCCAGTTGGACGAACTGTGCCAGCATCGCCTTGGCCACAGGCCGGGCCATGGGCAGATTGGCGGGCGTGAACCTGTCGGCGTCGCCCTCCCCTTCCGCCACGCCCGGGTCGAACAGGCGCACACCGGCTGGAAGCCCTTCCGCACCGGCCGTGGTCAGTGTGGGCACGTAAACGAGAAAAACCTCTGAAGCTGAAGTCGTGTGGTGTGTCACCAGTGGTCATCCCCGGTGTTTGAGTGAAAAGTTGCGGCATCTGCCCGCACACTGCGGGAAGCGGAGCACGCACAGGCCGTCCATGCCGTGCAGACAGTTCGGAAAGCCCTCGTTACCACCGGGCTCATAGTCCTGACAACCCGTATCATGGCGGCAAAGTTCCAGAAAACGGCGCTCCCACATGGAGCGGGCCTGGCTCTCGGCCAGCCCGAAGGCATCGGCCTGATCCAGGAAGGAATCGTACATGGCGTGCAGCTTGAGCACCACGCTGCATTGGAGCCCCTGGTCGTACCCGGGGTTGAGGTGTTCCTCGTAGAGGCAGCGCCCGGCCAGGAAGTGGGCGCAGGTTACAGCCGGCAGCCGGACCACCTTGCTCACCGGGACCCCCGCGTTAGTTGACCGGCCCTATGCCGCAGTGTAGTTCTGCGGAAATACTCCCCGGAGGGGGCGCACGCATGGGCATTACGGGCCTTCTGGTCATCATCCTGGTCGTACTGGTGCTGTTCAACGGCAGCAAACTGCCCGGCCTTGGCAAGAGCTTGGGCAAGGCAATCCGCGAGTTCAAGCGCTCCAGCCGGGAGGACGGCCCCAAAGACGGCGATCACTGATCCTGCCCCCCCGTGAACATGGCCAGCCCCTTGGCCACATAGTGCCCGCCCGAAACGACCGTCAGAGCGGCCGCGATCCACACCAGCCCCAGCAGCAGGGCTTTGCCCGCGCCGCCCCAGACGTCCATCCCGACAAGAAACCCCGTCAGCACGAGCGCCATCTGCGTGGCCGTGGTCAGCTTGCTGACCAGGCTCGGGTGAATGCTCTGGCGCATATCCCTTCCCCAGAAGGTCAACAGCGCGATTCCGCCCAGGATGATTACGTCCCTGCTGACCACCAGCACGGCCAGCCAGAGGGGTATCCAGCCCGCGTGGGCCAGGCAGATGAAGGATGTGACCAGCAGAATCTTGTCCGCGAGGGGATCCAGGATAGCGCCCAGGGCGGAGCGCTGGTCCAGGAGGCGGGCCAGCAAGCCGTCCAGGGCGTCGGAGAGCCCTGCCAGGAAGAACATGCTCAACGCGCCGAAGTAATTGCCGTCCAGGAAGAGCACCACGAAAAAAGGCGTGAGCAGGATGCGCGCCATGGTGAGCGCGTTGGGGATGGTCCAGTTTCCGGCACTGCGAGCCATGCTTGATGAAACCTCATCCGAGGATTCGCGTCAAGCCCTGGGCCAGGGTGCGCGCCAAGACCGCCTGGAATTCCTTGCCTTTCAAGGCTTTCTCCTCCTGGGTGTTGGAGAGGAAGCCCATCTCGATGAGCATGGAGGGGCAGCGGGGGCCCTCCAGCACTCGAAGCGGCGCCTGCCGGGCGTGGGCTGGGCCGAAGGTCCCGGGAAGGGTCAGCTTGGCGGCCAGGGACTCGGCCAGCTCCTTGCCGCGCCGCTCGCCGGAGCGTACGCGCCAGGCCCCAAGCAGGCCGCGTTGCGAGGCGGGTTCCGCCAACACCGGCGGCTGCACGCGCTCGAAGCGCAGCACGCCGTTTTCCAGTTCGGCCACGGCGTTGGCCTCGGCATCCGAAGCTGCCCCTGAGTAGCTGTAGACTTCCACGCCCGCGTAGCCGGGGAGCGAAGCCGCGCAGTGCAGGGAGATCATCAGCTCGGCTCCGAAGAGGTCGGCCTGGGCCTTCCTGGCCCAAAGCGGCACGGCGTAGTCGGCCTGGCGGGTGAGCATGGCCCTGAAGGCGTCCGAGGCGTTCAGCTCCGCCGCCAGCAGGGTGGCGACATCAAGGGTAAGATCCTTCTCGACCAGGCCGGTGGTCCCGGTCACACCCTTGTCCGCCCCTCCGTGCCCGGGGTCGATGAGCAGCAGGCGCTTGCCGGGAGCCTTGCCCGTCTTGGCGAACGCGGAAAGCTCGTCCCTGGCCTGCTCCTCCAGTTGGGAAAGACGCTTGGACTTGCCGGGCTTTTCAGCCGGCGCGGGCGGCAGGGGGTGCTGGGCAAGCACGTCCAGCATCATCCGGGAATAACCGTCGGCGGGATCGATGCGCAGGGCCAGGCGGAAGTTGTCCGCCGCGAGGCGCTGCTGCCCCGAGGTGTAATAGGATCTGCCCAGCAGGTTGAATACCCAGGCGTTGGCGGGGTCGAGCTTGGCGGCTTCCTTTAGGGCGGCCAGGGCCTGGGCGGTCTTGCCCTCCTGCAGGCGGGCCAGGCCCTCGGAGGCCAGCTCCTGCGAGGTGGCCGCCAGCGCTCCGCCCGGCAGGGACAGCGCCAGCCCGGCCAGCCCCAGCCCCTTGAGCACCTGCCTTCTCGCAACATACTTCATGAAGACATCCTAGCCCGATATGGGCCGCATGTTCAACCAACCCGAGGCCAGCGCGACCATCTCCCGCGTTCTTCCGGGCGTGAACCAGCGGATGCCGGTATCGCGCTTGAACCAGGTCATCTGGCGTTTGGCGTAGGCCTTGGTGTTCGAGAGCCAGAGGTCCAGGGCCTCCTGGAAGCCGAGCTCGCCCCGCAGGTGCGCGGCCAGTTCGGCGCACCCGATGCCGGAGAGCCCCGGAGCGGACGGGTCCGGGCATTCGGCCACGGCGCGGCGGACCTCATCAAGGGCGCCCCGCTCCAGCATGACCCGGATACGGGCCGCCAGCCGCCTGTCCAGCACGGTCTTCTCCATGCGGATGCCCATCTTCATGCAGGGCAGATCCAGGGGCTTCTCGGCCTGGGCATGCCAGGCGCTGAAGGTGCGGCCGGTGGCCTCGAGCACTTCCAGCGCGCGGGTGACGCGCTGACGGTCGTTGGGGTGCACGCGCGCGGCGTAGGCGGGGTCAGCTTCGGCAAGGCGGTCGTGCAGCGCAGCCCCGCCCTGCTCGTCCCACTGGCGGGCGACCCGCTCGCGCACGTCCTGCGGCACGTCGGGGATGGGGGCGAGGCCTTCCAGCAGGGCCTGCAGGTAAAGGCCCGTGCCGCCGACCAGGATGGGAGTGCGGCCCTGTTCCAGAACGGAATACACGGCCTTCGCGGCGGTCTCGGCGAAGCTCCCGGCAGAGACGGCCTGGGTGCATGGCATGAAGCCGTAGAGCAGGTGCGGGCAGCGGGCCTGTTCCTCCGGGCTGGGCTGGGCCGTGGTGACGGGAATGCCCCGGTAGACCTGGCGGGAATCGAAGTTGACCACGGAGCCCCGGAAAGCTTCGGCCAGGGCCAGTGCGGCTTCGGTCTTGCCGGCCCCGGTGGGGCCGACCAGGCACAGCGCCTTGCCGTTCAGGCTGTTGGGGCCGCCATCGCCATCCTTGCCGCTCATGCCTTCTTGCCGTTGACAGGCCCGAGGCGCTCAACCAAGCGGGCGCGCACGGCGTCGGGCACAAGGCCCTCGTAATCGCCCCCGGCGCGGGCCAGCTCCTTGATGATGGTGGAGCTGATGTAGAGCCATTTGAAGTCGGTCATCAGGAACACCGTCTCGATGTCCTTGTCCAGGCGGCGGTTCATCAGGGCCAGCTGGAACTCGTAGTCGAAGTCGGAGACGGCGCGCATCCCCCGCAGGATGACCCCGGCCCCGGTGGAGCGCACGTAGTTGACGAGCAGGCCGCTGAAGGGTTCGACGCTGACGCCAGGGTCATTGCGGAAGACTTCCTTGATCATGTCCACGCGCTCCTCGAGGGAGAACATGGGCTGCTTCGGGGAGTGCTCGGCCACGGCCACGATGACGCGGGGGAACACCTTGAGCCCGCGGCGAACCAGGCTCCAGTGGCCCATGGTCAGGGGGTCGAAGGTTCCGGGGTAGACTGCGGTGCGGGGATCTGGTGCGTCCATATGAGTATCCTGGTCTGTCCGTACTGGCGGTCGGCCTCAAGCGCAAGCGAAGCGGGCCAGCCGGCGTATTCGAGGTTCTTTTCCACTTCCGCCACCACCAGCGCCCCGTCGGCGAGCCAGCGTTTGGCGGCGAGCAGGTTCATCACGGGGGCCAGCAGTTCCTGGCCGTAGGGAGGATCGACAAAGGCAAGATCGAACGGAATGCGGGGCGGCCTGGCCAGCAGTTTCAGGGCGTCCGCCGGGGCAGCGGCCACCCTGGGGGCATCGAGGCCCAGCAGCCGGGCGTTGTCCGCGATGCGCTTTGCCAGGGCGCGGTTGGCCTCCACGAACTGCACGAAGCCGGCCCCGCGGCTCAGGCACTCGAAACCGAGGCTGCCCGTGCCCGCGAAGACGTCGATGACGCGCGCGCCCTCCAGCGCAAGGCCGCGCGCGGCGATGATGTTGAACAGGGCCTCGCGCACCACGGCCATGGCCGGGCGGCAGCCTTTGGCCTCCAGCGTGGGCAGGTTGCGGCCCTTGAAGTTTCCGCCGAGTATTCTCACGGCTAATCCAGCAGGTCGAAACGTTCGAATTTCATGACCAGCCCCGCCCTGCCCTGCGTGGCCGAGCGCAGCTCCGTGGAGAAGCCGAACAGCCTGCTCAGGGGGGTGAGCGCCTGGACCACCTTGAGCCCGGCCCGGTCGAAAAGGTTCTCGATCTTGGCTCCTTTGGTGCCGAGCAGGCCGATAACATCGCCCACGAAATCCCCGGGCACGCCGATCTCAAGGAGCATGATGGGCTCCAGCAACGCCGGGCGCGCATCGCGCAGGGCGGCCTTGAGGGCCTGGGCCGCGGCCATGCGGTAGCCCACGGCCGAGGATTCTCCGTCGAGCCTGCCCATGTCCAGCACGCGCACGGAGACGTCCTGCACGGGGAAGCCGGAATGCGCGCCCGAGGCCAGGCCGTCCTCCAGGCCTTCGGCCACGGCGTCCAGCCAGGCCTTGGGCCAAACCTTGGGGTCAAGCGGCACATGGATCTCGCGCCCTTTTTCGCGCGGCAGCGGGGAGACCTCCAGCGTCACCTTGCCGTAGTGCTTCTGGCCGCCCAGTTCGCGCTGGAACACGGCCTCGCCGGTGGCTTCGCGGGTCACGGTCTCCTGACAGACGACCTGGGGCTTGCCCGAACGGGGCGAGAGGCCGTGTTCGCGCCGGATGCGCTCCAGCACAACCTCCAGGTGCAGCTCCCCCATGCCCGAGAGGATGAGCTGGCCCGTGTCCTCGTCGTAGACGCTGCCCAGGGTCGGGTCCTCAAGCAGGAGTCGGCCGATGGCCTCCTGGAGCTTCTCAAGCTCCTCGGTGTTGCGCGGCTCCAGGGCCAGCGAGAGCACCGGCTTGTACTGCGAGATGCTCTCCAGCAGCACCGGACGTGATTTGTCCGCCAGGGTGTCGCCCGTGCGGGGCAGCTTCATGCCCGAAATGGCCACGATCTCGCCGGGGCCGGCCTTTTGAAGGGGCTCTTTCTGGTCGGCGTGCAGGCGGAAGAGGCGCCCCACCCGCTCCGTCTTGCCCTGCGTGACGTTGAGGCAGTCCGCCCCCTCGACCAATTCGCCGCAATAGACGCGGGCCAGCGCCAGCCTGCGCCCCGCCTCCATGAGCACCTTGAAAACCAGCGCGGCCAGGGGGCTTTTGGGGTCTGGTGCCAGCTCCATGTCCTCGTGGGTGTGGGTGTGCTGGCCGTGGGCCGGAACCACGTCCGCCGGGCTGGGCAGGTAGTGGCAGACGGCGTCCATGAGCGGCTGCACGCCCATGTTGCGCAGGGCCGAACCTGTAAGCACGGGCACCAGTGCGCGTGAGAGGGCGGCCTTGCGGATCACGGGACGCACGGCATCCGGGGCCAGGTCCTCGCCGGAAAGGTAGGCCTCCATCAGGGCGTCGTCGTGTTCGGCCAGGGCCTCCAGCATGGCGTCGCGCCAGGGTGCGGCCAAGGCTCGCTCGGCCTCGGAGAGCGGGACGCGCTGCACCTCCTCCCCGGCGAAGGTGATCTTCTCCAGGGTCACAAGGTCGGCAACGGCGTGGAAATCCTGCCCGGAGCCCAGGGGGATTTGCACGGCCAGCGGCCTGGCGCCCAGGCGCAGCCGCATGGATTCCAGCACGGCCGCGAAATCCGCGCCGGGGCGGTCCATCTTGTTTACGAAGGCCAGCTTTGGGACCTTGTAATGCTCGGACTGCCGCCACACCGTCTCGGACTGCGGCTCGACCCCGGCCACGCCGCAAAACACTCCCACGGCGCCGTCCAGAACGCGCAGGGAGCGCTCCACTTCGATGGTGAAGTCCACATGCCCGGGGGTGTCGATGATGTTGATCTGGTGGGCGCTCCAGTAGCAGGTGGTGCAGGCGGAGGTGATGGTGATGCCGCGCTCCTGCTCTTCGGGCAGGTAGTCCATGGTGGCGGTGCCCTCGTGCACCTCGCCCATCCGGTGGATCTTGCCCGCGAAATAGAGGATGCGTTCGGTCAGGGTGGTCTTGCCCGCGTCGATATGGGCGATGATGCCGATATTTCGCAGCGCGGAGAGCCCTTTTCTGCCGGTGGCGGGTGCGGCCATGTTACCCCCTGCCCAGTTGCACGCGGGTTTGCTGAAAAAGAGCTTCAGGAAGACCGGGCCACTCCCACATGGCCTCGCGTCCAGGCTCCAGAACAAGGGGACACCAGTCCGGGGCCTGATCCGGGGAGGACAGGACGGCGTCCAGCGAACCCTGAGCGGCCTCCAACCGTTCGAGCGGCACCCCGGCGTGAGCCACGGCCACGGCTTCCATGTCCCACAGCGCGCCGGACTCCACAACGCCGATCGAAACCGGCGGCCGTAGCCAATGGCTGACCTCGCCCAAGTCGCGGACGCGGCTCCAGAGCGCCGAGTCGCCCAGGCAGGCCACCCCGCCTTCGCCAAGGGAGGCCAGGGCCTCCAGGCAGCCGGGCAGCTCCCTGAGGGGCGGAGCGAAGACGTTCTCCACGCCGCAGAGCTCCAGGGCCGTAAGTACGCCATCCGGCCAGGGCGCGCTCACCCCGGGGCGCAGCACCGCCACCAGCGGGATGCGCCGGGCCATGGCCGGAAGAACTGCGGCCACGACCTGAGCCGGTGCCTTGACCTCCTGCCCCAGCACCAGGGCGTACCAGGGGCGCGGGCGATTCTCTATCAGTCTCGTGTTGCCGGAATGGAACGTCCCGGCTGCGAGCGTCCGGGTGGGGGCTTGCGAGTCAAGGGTTTCGAAGAGGCCCACGATGCAGGTCTTGATGATGGCGCGGCCCGAGTCGCCGGTGCGGGCGTAAGCCCTGGCGAAACGGCCATCGCCGACGCGCCACTGTTCGGGGAGGGGCGGCGCGCCGGGCGGTGGGGATGATTCCTGATGGTTCATGGGATGAAAAGGGCGGCCCGGAGGCCGCCCAGTCTGTTAGAGCCACTTGAGGAACTTGTGCCAAGTGCCTTCCGCCTCGCGGCGTTCCTTTTCGGAGAGCGTCTTCTGGTACTCAAGGTAGGAGACCTGTGCCCGCTCCTTGGAGTACTTGTATATCTCCGGCAGGTCCTTGAAGTTTTCCGCCACGTACATGTAGCGTTTCCAGGCCGCGCCGTAGCGGCTGCTGTTCCAGTAGAAGTCAGCGATGAAGATCTCGTGCTGCGCCATGCGCGTACGGCACTTCACGATCCAGTTGGGGGCGTCCTTGCCCCACTGGGTGTTGGGGTAGGCGTCCTTGAGGACGGTGAAGTACTGAATGGACTCGTTCAGGCCGTCCTGGGGCATGTCGATGGAATCCAGCCTGCGGAAGATGGAGACGCCGACCTGGTAGAGCACGTAGGGGATCTGCTCGTGCCTGGGGTGCAGGGCCTCGAACTCCTTGTAGGCGTCAGCGGCCTGCAGGAACTTGTCGTCCATGAAGTAGGCGTCGCCCAGGCCCACGATGCCGTCAGGCGTGTAGGGGCTGAAGGGATAGCGGTCCTTGAGCTTCAGGAAGTATTCCTGAGCTTCGGTGTACTTCTTCTCCTTCATGGCCTCGCGCCCCGCTTCCCAGAGTTCCTGGGCTGTGTCTTCAGGAGGGGGGAGGAAGTAATAGTCGATGAAGCCGCAGCCGGAGAGGCCGAACAGGAGCAACGCCAAACAAAAGGCGCGGGCGATGGTGGATCTTGTCATGTGTGTGATTTCGGGGGCCGGGTTTTAGTGATGCCCCAGTGTCTCCAGGTAACTGATGACTGTGCTCGCCGCCAAGGCCCCGTCACCCACGGCCGTGGCCACCTGGCGGACGTTCTTGGAACGGACGTCTCCGGCGGCGTAGATGCCTGGGATTGAGGTGCGGCACTCCTGATCGGTGACGATGAACCCTTTGCTGTCCAGTTCGATGCCCGCGGGGAAGAATCCGCCCTGCGGCTCGTAACCGACGAAGACGAAAACGCCCTCCACGTCGATCCTTTGGACGACACCGGTTTTCACGTTCCTGACCATTACGGCCTCGACTTTGTCCTGCCCGACGATCTCGTCCACCACGGAGCTGCGCAGGATATCGATGTTCGGGTGAACCTCGCACTTGTCCTGGTAGCAACGCTGGGCGCGGAAATCGTCCCGGCGGTGGATGAGGTAGATTTTTTTGACCAGTCTTGCAAGGTACAAAGACTCTTCAAGGGCGGAATTGCCTCCGCCGATGACGGCCACGTCCTGGCCCCTGAAGAAGTTTCCGTCGCAAAGGGCGCAGTAGGAGACCCCCTTGCCCAGAAGCTGCTTCTCGCCCGGCAGGCCGACGCGCTTGTATTGCGCGCCGCTGCAGATGATGATCGCCCTGGCGTGGAGGGTTTCCTCGTCGAGCTGGACGCGATTCACGCCCTCGTGGGGCTCGATGGATTTGACGGTGCCGCTGATGTGCTCCACGTTGGGATAAGCGGAGAGATGCTTCGAGAAGATGTCCGCCAGCTTCCAGCCCTCGATGCCCTCGGGATAGCCGGGGTAGTTCTCGATGAGGTGCGTCATCAGAACCTGTCCGCCGTGGGCCAGTTTCTCCACTAGAGCGACTTTCAGGTCGGACCTGGCAAGGTAGAGGGCCGCCGTAAGCCCCGACGGCCCGCCCCCGACGACCACGGCGTCGAACATTTTCATGAGACTAGAGCGCCTTCTGGCTGATCATTTCCTTGATGGAGGATTTTGAGACGGCGCCGGTGATCTGTTCCACGACTTCGCCGCCCTTGAACAGGATCAGAGTGGGAATGGCGCGGATGCCGTACTTGCTGGGGGTGGAGGGGTTCTCGTCAACGTTCATCTTGGTCACTTTCACCTGGCCGGTGTACTCGTTGGCCAGCTCGTCGATCACGGGGCCCATCGCACGGCAGGGGCCGCACCAGGGCGCCCAGAAATCGACCAGGACAGGGAGCTGGCACTTGAGGATTTCTTCTTCAAAGTTCGCATCGGTGATCTGGATGGCCATTGTGATTCTCCTTTGCTGTTGCTTGGCGGGCGCGGAAGGGCCATCACAACGAAGCGTCCCGCGGGTTCGCGGGGCGTTCGGGCGGCGTTCCGGCTTGTTTGGTTCTTACAGAACGTCCTCGATTTTGAGAAGCGAATAATTTCGGAATTTTTCGAAATCGGCCTCCGTATCCGCGTGGGTGGTGCGGATTGCGTCGGCCTCATCCAGGTTGTCCAGCAGGATGTCCACCAGGGTGGGATCGAAGTGCCTGCCCCGCTCCTCACCGAGAATCTGGACGACCTTCTCCATGGAGAAAGCCGGCTTGTAGACCCGGCGGGAGCTCAAAGCGTCGAACACGTCCACCAGGGCGGTGATGCGCCCGAACAGGGGGATGGCCTCCCCCGAAAGCCCGCGCGGATAGCCGTTGCCGTCCCAGCGCTCGTGGTGGGTCAGGGCCACGGACTGCGACGCCATGAGGATGGGATTGGAGTCGCCCTTGAGGATGAGCGCGCCGATGAGCGTGTGGTACTCCATGGTGGCGCGCTCCTCGGGGGTGAGCAGCCCCGGCTTGTGCAAAATGGAGTCCGGGATGCCGAGCTTGCCCGTGTCGTGCATGGCCGCGCCCCAGTGCAGAAGCTCGAGCCCGTTCTTGTCCATGCCCAGATTGCGGCCCAGCAGCAGGGCGTATTCGCTCACCCTGGTGATGTGGTTGGCCGTCTCCTTGTCGCGGTATTCGGCCGCCAGGCCCAGCCTGAGCACGCTGTCCAGCCAGGACTTCTGCAACGCCATGGTCAGTTTGGCGTTGACGATGGCCACAGCCGCCTGGGAGGCCAGGGCTCCCACCACGGGCAGGCACATGGAGTCGAAGGGGACCACGCGTTTCCCTTCGGGCGTTTCACGTGTGGCGTTGATGAGCTGGAGCACGCCCACAACCTCGTCCTTCTGGTCCATCATGGGCAGGGAGAGCATGGAGTGGGTGGAATAGTCGTTGGCGCGGTCGCTGGCAGGGTTGAACCGGTACGGTGCGGACGGGTCTATGTCGTAGACGTCGGCAATGTTGACCATTTCCTTGCTGACGGCCACGTACCCGGCGATGGATTCGGCGTTGAGGGGCAGTTCGTAGGTTTTGAAGAGGGCCCGGCAGGCATCCTCACCGAGTCTTTCCGACAGGGTGCCGTTCTGCGAGGTTTCGAAGCGCAGCACGCTGCCGTCCACCAGATAGACTGAACCCGCATCGGCTCCGGTGAGCTTTCGGGCTTCCAGCAGGACCATTTCGAGCAGATCGCCCAGGACACGGGTGCTGGAGAGTGCGAGCCCGACCTTGATGAGCTGGCCGGCTTGGCTCTCGAAGGAAAAAGCGGGCACATCGCCCTGGTGAGCAACGTGACAGGGTTCCATGATTTTCGACCCTTATCCGGGCATCTCCAAAAAGTCCAGAGGTATGGGCCTGCCCCTGGGTATGGACGTCACCTCGGGGCCGTGCCGGTAGCCCGCCCTGAGCATCATCTCACCCAGGTAGGCGACCATCACCGCATTGTCCGTGCACAGACTGGCTGAAGGCAGCACGCAGGCAAGCCCCCGCTGCTCGCACATGCGGCCGAGCACACGCCGGATCATGGAATTCGCGGCCACCCCCCCGGCAACGATGAGGGTTCCGGCCTCGGGGTGCTGGTCCGCCGCACGTTCGGTCTTGATGCGCAGGGTGTCGGCCACGGCGCTGTTGATTGAGGCGCAGAACAGAGGCAACCCCGGGATGTCGGGCAGCTCCCCGTCCGGGAGCGCGGGCAGCCGCAGGTGCGGATTCTGCGAGATGTGGCGTGCGACGGCGCTCTTGAGTCCGCTGAAGCTGAAGTCCAGCCCGGGGTTGGCCGTGTACGGCCGGGGGAAGAGCTTCTCGTCGGGTTGCACTGCGCTGCCCAGGATGTCGATGTACTTGCCGCCGGGATAGGGAAGGTTCACCAGCTTGGCGGCCTTGTCCAGGGCCTCGCCGGCGGCGTCGTCCAGGGTGCGGCCCAGCAGCTCGAAATCGAAGGGGGAGCGGATGAGATAGAGGTGGGTGTGGCCGCCGGAGATGAGCAGCCCAAGTGCCGGGAACACGATCTCATGCTCGATCCCGGCCACCAGAAGGTGGGCGTGGAGGTGGTTGACGCCCACCAGGGGCACGCCCAGCCCCTGGGCCAGGCCCTTGGCGAGATTCATTCCCACCAGCAGGCTGCCCAGCAGGCCCGGGCCCCGCGCCACGGCCACGCCCTGGATGTCGCCCGGAACGAGGCCGGCGCTGGTTAGTAAGCCGGAGAAGAGCGCCGTGGCCTTGCGCAGGTGCTCACGCGAGGCCAACTCGGGCACCACGCCCCCGAACAGGGCGTGGAGCTCCACCTGGCTGGCCATGCGCTCACCGAGCACCCTGCCCTCCGACACGAGCGCCAGGGCCGTCTCGTCGCAGGATGTCTCGATGCCCAGACAGATCATTTCTTATGCTTGCGGTAGATCTCCATCACCTTGTCCACATCGTTGCGGCTTCCGATGAACAGGGGCACGCGCTGATGCAGCTCGGATGGCTCGATCTGCAGGATGTCGATTTCGCCGTCGGTGGCCTTGCCGCCCGCCTGTTCGATCAGGAAGGCAAGGGGATTGGCCTCGCACATCAGCCGCAGCTTGCCCCTGGGCTTCTTGGGGTCCTGCATGTCGGCGGGATAGAGGAAGATGCCGCCGTAAAGCAGGTTGCGGTGGAAGTCCGCCACGAGGGAGCCGATGTAGCGTTGCGAGTAGGGCTTGCCCCGGGAGTTGTCGGTGCTCTTGAAGTAGCTCACCGCCTCGCGGGTGGCCTCGTCCCAATAGATCCAGTAGGCCTCGTTGACCGAATAAATCTTGCCGGTCCCGGGGGTCTTGATGTCGGGATGGGAAAGCAGGAACTCGCCCACGCTGGGGTCCATGGTGAAACCGTGAACGCCGCGCCCGGTGCTGTAGACCATCATGGTTGAGGTGCCGTAGAGGAAGTATCCGGCCGCCACCTGGTCCGCGCCCTTCTGCAGCACGTCGGCCAGCGTCGCGCCGCATTTGCAGTTCGACTTGCGGCGGTAGATCGAGAAGATGGTGCCCACGTTGACGTTGGCGTCGATGTTGGAGGAGCCGTCCAGCGGATCGAAGATCAGGATGTAATCCCCCTGGGGCATGTTCTCCGGTATCTCGATGACGTCGGCGTTCTCCTCGGAGGCGATGGCGCAGAGCACGCCGGCGCGCTCCATGCGGTAGATCAGGATGTCGTTGGCGTAATCGTCGAGCTTTCGAACGGCCTCGCCCTGGACGTTGACCTCGCCCGTCAGGCCCAGCACATCAACCAGCCCGGCCTTGTTCACCTCGCGGGAGATGATCTTGGCCGCGAGGATGAGTTCGTTGAGCATGGAGGTGAACCGCCCGGTGGCCATGGGCGATTCCTTCTGGTGCAGCAGCAGATGTTCGGTGACGGTTACCTGGCGCATTGTTGCTCCTTCCTGGAAAGCGTTACTGCGCCGGAACCTGGGCCGGGGCCTGAGCCGGTGCGGGTTCGGCGGCGGGCTGGGGCTGGGGGGCGGCCTTGGGCTGCTTGGGCTGCTCCTTCACCGTCTCGATGGCGTAGATCAGGTACGTCTGCGCCACCGCGCGCGCCTGCCACTGGAACTTGCGGCCGCCCACGGTGTCCTGGCCGGTGACGTTGGACTTCAGGATGTTCTTCCACTTGAGCTGGGCCATGGCCTGCCCGGCACCCGGGTCGTCGCCGCCCCACAGGGTTTCGCCCGGGGACATGATGAGCAGCTTGCCCGGTTCCGGGGACTGCTTGGCCAGGCTTGAGGCGTCGAAATGGGCCACCAGGATGCCCACGAAGTCGTTCTCGACGTAGAGCGGCTTGGCGATCATGATCTCGGCTCCAAGCTCCGTGACGGAGACGGCGGCGGCCATCTTGCGCTCTTTGTACAGCTTCTCGAACTCCACCAGGGGGGCGAAATCAACCTTCTTGATGGAGAACGAAGGCTGGCGCCTCACCAGGGTGCCGGTGGGGCTCAGTTCGGCCAGACCGGTGAGCCAGGGGAAGGACGTCATCACATTCTGCACCCATTCGGAATCGGGCGGGGCATCCTGGGCGGAAAGGGCGCGCAGCAGGTATTCAAGCTGGGCGTCCACGGGGGTGAACAGCTCGGCGAACTTGAGCACCGTGGGGTCGGAGGTGCCCAGGTCGGTCAAGTCGATGGTGGGGTCGACGTTGACGTATTCCTTGTACATCTTCTTGGTGCTCTTCCAGTAAGGCTTGACCGTGTCGCAGCCGGAGGCGGCGAAAAGGGCGCAGACCACCAGGGCCAAAATGACGCGCTTATGCATGAGGCCGATCCTTCTTAACGGGGTGATGGACGTGCTCCGCCCGAATTGCATTCGATGCGTCTACTCTCTGGAGCGGGCGTTATCAAGCGGGTGTTCAGGCCGTGGCCCGCGCGTCAAGGCGACTGGCGAGCGCCTCGAGCATGCTCACCAGCTTGGCGCCGGATTTCGGCTGCGCCTCAGGCGCGGATTTGGCGGGGGAAGCGCCGGAGGAAACCAGGAGGTTGATCTCGTCCATGCGGGCGGAAATATTCTTCCTCTCCTGTTCGGAGGAGGCAAGGCGCAGCAGGTCGCCGTAGATTTCGAGGGCGGCCGCATAATCGCCGTGGCGGGCAAGAAGCTCGGCCATGGTGCGGGTGCGCACGGCGGCCACGTTTTCCGAGGCGCACTCGGGGGGCAGCATCTCGGCCGGCGCGTGGCGCTGCTGGGATTCGATGCGCTGGGTCAGGGCCATGACCTCCTCGGCGCCGCGCAAGGAGAACAGCTCGGATTCGCAGGCGGCGGAGCGCCCCGCGGCCGGGGCCTCGGCGGGCGCTTTGGCCTCTCCGAACTGGGCGGTGAGCCCCTTTTCCATCAGCGACAGCCAGGAGATCTCCTTGCCTTGCAGGGAGAGGGCCAGAAAGCGCAGGGCCAGGGCGGCGTCCTTGGAGAGGCCGGTGGCCTTGGCGGCCCACAGGGTCCACACGGCGGGGTAGTCGGCCAGCATGGGGGAGACGGCTTCGAACTGGCAGGCGGCCTCGTCCTCGCGGCCAAGGCGCATCAGGAGCTCCACAAGCAGGAACTTGGCCTCCATGTGGCCGGGATGCAGATTGATGGACTTCTGGAGGACGGCGACGGCCTCCTCGGTTTCGCCTTGCGCGGCAAGCATCCTGCTCAGGGGGAAGAACACCCGGGAGTTGGGGTCGTCCGAGAGAACTTCGCGGTAAAAATCAATTTTTGATGTCATCGCCGACGCTTCCTTCAGGGTATTGTCCGGGGAAAAGATAGATGATCTCGTTGTCGCGGAGGTAGTTGCCGTGGGCGCGGGTCATCTTTTCGGTGAAGGCCCGGTCGGACTTGAGCCAGCGAATCTCCTGGCTCAGGTCGAGCGAGCGCCCGGCCAGGGCGTCTATGCGCATCTTCAACTGCTTCTGGTGGTTCTTGAGATCGAGATAGGCGAATACGCCCTTGTCGCTCCAGACGAGGTTGTACAGCAAGACGGCGTTGCAGAAGAGGATCAGAGCGAGGAGCAGGCGCCGTATGAACATGGTCTATTGCAGGGTCTGGTTTTTGGTTTCGCCCGCACGGGCCATGGCCGAAGGCGTTTTCAACTCTTGCAGGAAACGCTCGGTAGCGTTCTCTATCCGGGCGACATCCTCTTCGTCAAGATCGATCCCATCCATTTCATTGAGGAAAGACTTCAACACCTTGAATTCCGGCAGCAACATGCTCCCGGAATCGATGCGTTGAAGAAGCGGCTCCAACTCCAGGATGGTCTGGAGGCAGTTCACGATGCGCGCCGCCAAAGTTGAAGACCTGGTTCCTTCCATCGTTTCATGACCCGCCGCGATGAGGCTTCATTGGAGTGAACTCTGTATCTTCGCCCAGCCGGAACGTCCCTGAAGGCATTGCCCGTTCCAGCGCGAAGCGGTCCCTGCATTGGAGCATCGCACATTGCCGCGCGGAAAGCAAAGCCAATTCACGCCGGAGCGTCAAAGCCGCAAAAAAACACGACTCGGGCGCAAAGGCGGAAGGCGTTCACACTCCTCGGACAACAGGTTCGGCGGCGCGGCTCATGCCTTGTTGGGGGGCCAGCTCCTGAAGAAGCTGTACATGTAGTTCGCGCCGGAACCGATGGTCAGGCCCAGGGCGACGTAGAGCATCATTGTGCCGAAGGGCTGCGGGTCGAGCCCGAACACGGGGTAATGCAGGATCAACGGACACAGGGCGATGATTTGGATGATGGTCTTGAGCTTGCCGAACCTGTCCGCGGCGATGACCACGCCCATGTCCGCAGCCACTGCTCGCAGGCCGGTGACGGCCATCTCGCGCCCGATGATGATCACCGCGACCCAGGCCCCCACCCAGTCCAGTTTGACGAGCATGATCAGCACCGAGCAGATCAGCAGTTTGTCGGCCAGCGGGTCCAGAAATTTGCCGATGTTGGTCACCAGCCCGAGCCGCCTGGCCAGCAGGCCGTCGAACACGTCCGTGACCGAGGCCGCCATGAAGAGGAGCGTGGCCGCCAGGCAGACCCCGGGGCCCGGAAAATAGAGCATGGCCACCAGAAAGGGGACCACCGCTATCCGGGCCAGGGTCAGCGCGTTGGGCAGGTTCAGCAATGTTTTGAGCAAAGGGCCGCTCCGTTTTCCGACTCGGCCCCAAAGGGCGGATGACCGCCATTCAGGGCCCGGGCAAATGGTTGCGCTGGTTTCAGCCGCCCAGGGTGGCGTGGGCTTCCAGGCTGGACTGGGCCGCGCGGTCGATGGCGTCGGCCAGGGCCAGCAGGGCGTCCTTCACGGGGGAGGCCTCGTCCATGAGGGCCACGGGCCTGCCCACGTCGCCGGCCACAACGGCCACCGGGTCCAGAGGGATGGCTCCCAGGAATTCGATGCCGTACTTCTTGGCCAGCTCCTCGCCGCCGCCCTTCTTGAACAGGGCGATCTCCTTGGAGCAGTGGGGGCAGATGAGCCCGCTCATGTTCTCCACGATGCCCAGAATGTTGGCCTTGGCGTACTGCAGGAAGTTGATGGCCTTGCGCACGTCCGCCAGGGAGACCTCCTGCGGGGTGGTGACCACCACGCACAGGGCGTCGGGGATGGTCTTGAGCACGGTCATGTGCTCGTCGCCGGTGCCCGGGGGGGAGTCGATGACCAGATAGTCCAGCTCGCCCCACTGGATCTCGCCGATGAACTGGCGGATGGCCGAGGTCTTCATGGGGCCGCGCCAGAGGACGGCCTGGTCGGGGTCCTTGAGGAGGGACTCCATGGAGACCACGTAGAGGTTGTCGCCGCACTGCTTGGGGGTCACTTCGCCCTTCTCGTTGGCCTCCAGGTTGCCGGAGAGGCCGAGCATCCGGGGAACGCTGGGGCCGTGCAGGTCCACGTCCAGGATGCCCACCTTGTGGCCCTTGCGGGCCAGGGCCGCGGCCAGGTTCACGGTGACGGAGCTCTTGCCCACGCCGCCCTTGCCGCTCATGACGAAAATCTTGTATTTGATGCGGGACAACGCGGAGCTGATGCGCTCGTCCTGCTGCTGGGTCTTGGCGTCCTTGCAGTCGCCCGAGGCGGGCTTGCTGGCGCAGGTGCTCGCCTTGGAGCACGTCTTGCAACCGCCGCCCTGATCGCCTTTCTTCTTGATCTTCATGCTTTGTCTCCGTGCTTTCTACCAGCCGTGGCGTCCGACGAGGTCGACGAACATCACCTGACCGAGGTTCTTGCGCCCGATCCTGCCGCCTTCCTTGCGCAGGACGACCAGGGTCTGACTGCGCCGCTCCGGCCCGACGGGCATGATGAGCATGCCCGGGTCCGCCAGCTGGTCGAGGTAGGGCTGAGGGATAGAGGGGCCGCCCGCCGTGACCAGGATGCGGTCGAACGGGGCCTCCTCGGGCCAGCCCAGGGTCCCGTCGTCCAGCTTGAGGCGCACCCTGCCGTAGCCCATGGAATCCAGCCGGTTCCTGGCCAGTTCATAGAGTTCGGGCACCCGCTCCACGCTGTAGACCAGGGCGTCCAGCTCCGCCAGGATGGCGGTCTGGTATCCTGAGCCGGTGCCGATCTCAAGCACCTTCATGCCCGGGCGCACGTCCAGCTCGTCGGTCATCCAGGCCACCACATAGGGCTGGGAGATGGTCTGCCCCTGACCGATGGGCAGAGGATGGTCCCCGTAGGCGCTGGGCGTAAGCGCCTCCTCCACAAAGAGGTGGCGCGGCACCTTGCTCATCACGGACAGGATGCGCGGCGTGTGGATGCCGCGGTCCATGATCTGCTCCCGAACCATGCGTTCGCGGCTGCGTTTGGGATCGATTTCCATCTGTTCACCCGGTCCTTTGTTCGGAACTGGGGAGAGACACCAGATTTCCCCCGCCAAGTCAACGTCTTGACTTGACAGGGAGACTCTTCGAGGGTGGAATGACTATGAAACCCCAGCCAGGAGGAAGGACATGCTCACCGTCGGCGACCTCATGACCACACAGCTGTTCACCCTGCTCTCCTCCGACAGCCTGTACACCGCGAGGCAGATAATGGAAATGGCCCGCGTACGCCACGTGCCCATCGTGGACGGCGAGGACAACTTCATCGGGCTCATCACCCACCGGGACATGCTCGCCGTGGCCGTCTCCGAGCTCTCCGACATCGATCCCTCCACCCAGGACGAGCTGGACGCGGGCATCCCATTAAGCGAAATCATGCGCACGGACACCGCCACCGTCAACCCGGAGACCCTGCTGCGCGACGCCGCCCAGACCCTGCTGGAGCACAAGTACGGCTGCCTGCCCGTCCTGAAGGGGCGAAGGCTGGTGGGCATCATCACCGAGGCGGATTTCCTGCGGCTGACCATCAGCCTCATGGACGCCCTGGAGGAGCGCTCGGCGGGCTGATTGGCCCGGCTTCGCGCCCCTCCCGGGGCCGCCTTACAATACGCGCCCTACTCCACGCGCCTATTCCACGCGGATGATCTCGAAGCTCTCGCCGGTGAGGCAGACGCCCCCGGCGGGAGTGACCTCGAACGTGTTCTCCACGCCCACCATGCCCAGGCCCGGGATGCCCTGCTTGGGCTCCACCGCCAGGACCATGCCCTCCCGCAGGGGTTCATCGAAACCCCTGGCCAGTACGGGCCAGGCGTCCACCACCAGGCCGATGCCGTGGCCCAGGAAAGGCACCTTGTTGCCGCCCAGGCCCATGAAGCCCTCGGCGAAACCCTCACGGGCGGCCCAGTCGATCACATGGGCGTAGATCCGGGAGGGGATGGCCCCCGGCTTGAGTTGCTCGGCTGTCCAGCGCTGCACGTCCATGCAGAAGGCCTGGGCGCTGCTCACTTCGTCCGGCATGGCCGAGGCCCCGGGCCAGTACACCTGGGTCTTGTCGGTCTGGTAGCCCTCCAGGCAGAAGCCGCAATCCACGGAGAGGGGTTCCCCGCGCCGCCAGACCTGCCCGGCGTAGCCCATGAAGGGCACGCTGGGGTGCTCGCCGCGCAGGCCCAGGGGGCCGTTGTAGCCGCTGGGATAGTTGCCGGAATCGCCAGCGCTGACGTGACCCAGGAAGAGCTCGTCCCCCGCGCCGGCCATGCGCATCATGCCGCTGTGCCCCATCTCGAAGAAGATGCCCCAGATCAGGTGGGCCACCTCGCGCTCGGTCATGCCGGGCTTGATGCGCTGCGGCAGCGTCTCGCACATGGCCTTGGCGTGGCGGCGGCCGCAGAGGCGCATCTTGTTCAGCTCCCACGGGCTTTTCACGGACTGGGCCCTGGCCAGGGCCGCGTCGCCGGGCACGAAGCGCACGTTCTTGATGCGCGCCGTGAGCAGGTTGGCCAGGTTCCAGGGCAGCGCGCCCATCTCGGCGGCGATCTCCGAGCTCAGGGGCGAGCCCGCTTCGGCGCAGATGCCCTCGATGTCGCCGTAGGAGCGGAAGGGCATAATGTGCTTGAGCGGAGACTCCAGCCTGGCCCTGTCCAGGCCCTTGCGGATCATGAGCACCGGTTCCCCTTCCAGAGGCAGCCAGAGCACGCCGTTGCCGAAGGTGCCGGTGAGGTAATAGATGCTGAGCCTGGAGAACACCAGGAGCCCCCCGGCTCCGGGCTGTAGAAGGCCCAGGTGAACCCGGCAGGAGGCCTGGCGCAGCGCCGCCTCCTGGACGGGCAGGGTTTCCAACGCCTGATACATGCGAACGCTCCTTCATTCGGGCGGGGCCGCACTCCGCCCGGGCTTTGTTGAATCCTCTCCCGGCGCACGGCCGGAGCCGCCCTCCCGGACATTCCCCCTTGAGAAGCCCGCTGCTTTGCGGTTAGAAGGTCCGGGTCGGACACGAGCTTTCTAGCGATTTCTCACCTGAAGGAAAAGGCGGCTTTCATGCTCATCGGCGACGCCGAACTGCGCACCCTCTTGGACGGCTGCACGACTGTGGCCATCGTGGGCGCCAAGGACAATCCCGGCAGCCCCGTGGACGCCGTAGGGCGCTACCTCATCGGGCGCGGCTTCACCGTGTACCCAGTGCACCCGGTGCGCAAGGCCGTCTGGGGCCTGCCCGCGCGCGCGTCCCTGGCCGAACTGGACACTCCCGTGGACATCGTGAACCTGTTCCGCGCCTCGGCCAGCTGCCCGGAGCACGCCCGCGAGACCCTGGCCCTGCCCAGCCCGCCGCGCATGTTCTGGATGCAGTCCGGCATCTTCAGCCTGGAGGCCCGCACAATCCTGGCGGGCACGCCCATCACCGTCGTCGAAGACCTCTGCCTCATGGTGGAGCACCGGCGCCTCTTCCCCTCCATGTGACATGAACGAGAACACCACAGCCTTCGAATGCCGCCGTTGCGGCCACTGTTGCCTGGGCGAAGGCGGCATCGTGCTCACCGTCAAGGACCAGCAGCGCCTCGCCGGCCACCTGGGTCTGGAACTGGCCGCCTTCCTCGAGGCGCACACCACTACACGCGGCTCCAAGGTGCACCTGGGCGTTCGGACCGACGGTCTGTGCGTCTTCTTCGACGAAGGGTGCGGCATCCACCCTGCCCGGCCCGACATCTGCCGCGCCTGGCCCTACTTCCGGGGCAACCTGATCGACGACTCCAGCTGGGAGCTGGCCCTGGAATACTGCACGGGCATCAACCCCAACGTGCCCCATCAGGAATTCGTGCGCCAGGGCCTGGCCGCCCTGCGCGAACAGGGCGTGGGCGTCACCGGCGACCCTGAGGCCCCCAGCGCCCTCAAGCTGGACGGGATCGAGAAGCCATGAACGTGGAGGAGGCCCACCGCGTCCTGGGCCTTGGATCCGGCGCCACATTGGAGGAGGTCAAGAAGAGCTACCGCCAGCTCGCCTTCCGCTATCACCCTGACCTCAACCCGGACGACGCCCTGGCCAAGCGCAAGTTCCAGCGCATCAACGAGGCCTACCTGCTGCTCAGGCAGATTCTGTCCGAGGGCCCGCCCAAGGCCGCCCAGCGCCCCGGGCGCGAGAAGCCCAAGCCTCCGCCGAAGCCGGAGCCGGGCGCGTGGCGCAAGGCCAAGACCGCCTACACGGAAGCCTCCAAGGAAGAGCCGGAAAAGACCAACTACTACTTCCGGCGCGAGGACGTGCTGCAGGACCTGCTCAGGGACCCCTTCGCCCGCCAGGTCTTCGACGACATCTACAACGAGCTCAAGAAGCACCAGGGCGCGAAGCCCATTCCCGACGCCCCGGCCAGCCGCAAGCTGGACATCAGGATGGGCAAGTCCAAGTGGTCCATGGACTTAAGCGACGGCCTGGTCTCCGGGCTGCGCGGCATGCTCCTCAAGCAGCTCGACGACGAGCAGACCGTCACCGTGCCGCCCACCAGCATCCTGCCGGGAGCCAAGCTGCGCGTGGGAATCGCCCAGGGTCTCTCCGGCGAGGAGAAGACCGTCGAATTCACCATCCCCAAGGACTACTCCCTGGGCCAGCCCATACGCCTCAGGGGCCTCGGGCGACGCCTCGGCCCCTGGAAGGGCGATCTGTATTTGAGGATCACTTTGGGATGAGCACCCCGTCCGCCTGGATACGGGCCGCGGCCGTGGCTGTCGCGCTGTCAGCGGCGTTTAGCGTACCGGCCCAGGCCCAGGCCCCGCAACGCGTGGGCGGCCCCTGCACCTACCAGGAGCACCCGGGCACAGCCACCATCGTCAGCGTCACCGCCCTGCCCCGCACCTCCCCGGAGGCGTACCAGCCGCACAGGGTTCTCTTCACCTTCCAGGCCGAGCCCATGCTCGCCGATCCGCTCTACGCGCCCGGCAAGGTGCACGAGATGACCCTCACCGGCGGCGCGGCCCCGGGCAGGAAGTTCTTGGAGAAGTACGGGATAAAGCAGGGCAGGAAGATTCCCGCCGAGATCCGGCTGATACGCGGCGGAACGTGCACGCCGGTGCTGTTCAGGTTCCAGGGCATCGACCTGTCGGACAGGGTTGGGATGCGGGGGGCGTTGCCCTAGAATGGGAAGACTGGCAGGGGGAAGCCTCCGGCGGCCAAAGGGAGTTCCTCCCTTTGGAATCCTTTGCCGCTTCGCATTTTTATGTTGCTAGCGCACGGATAATCCTGATCTTTTCTTCAGCGCAGGGCATCCAAGACACTGCCCCTGCCGCGCCTGTCCCTCATTTGATTCCTTCCGCGCTGAAACAAATTGTCTCCCCGTCAGGGCTCAGCGGGCCGCGGCGTCTCGACATTCTTCAAATATGTCGGGGTGCTGCGGCCCGCTGAGCCCGGACGGGGAGACTCAAACCACAATATCCGTTTTTGATCCTAGCAGTGATACCCGCCGCCTCAGAACTCCCCATCCAGCAGCAGGTGCGAATAGTAGCCCGCCACGGCGGCGATGTAAAAGGGCATGAACGGCTGCCAACCAGCGTGCGCCACGACCATGGGCGCGATCAGGATGGCAGAAGGGATGAGGAGCCCGGCCCACCAGGTGTGGGTCCAGCCCCGGTGCGAGCCCACGGCGGGCAGGAGGGCGCAGAATCCCAGGAGCGCCGCGTAGCGGTACTGCTCCTTGAGGATCAGTGCGATGTCCGCGATGAGGGCCGCCCCGTAGTAGATGTGGCGGCCCTTGGAGTTGGTGTCCACGTCCGGGAAGAGCGAACCGAGCACGGCCACGGCCGCAAGCAACAGCATGACCTTGGGCTCCGGCCTGTACACTCCCAGCCACCACGCCGCGCCGAGCCCGCCGCCGACCACGGCCAGGGCTCCGGCCACATGTCCCTTGTATCCCGGCATGTCCGGGCTGCTACCATCGCCTCGCTCCATTGACAAGCCCATCTTGCCATCCAGCCACATGATAAGGCCGGGCCAACCTTGCGGCGGACCCGGCCTTGATCACTCGAAGAGATGCGCGCGGACCTAGAACATGTCCTTCTCGCACTCCTTGATGGTATCGTCGATGACCTTCTGCAGCTTGGCGGGCAGGCCCATGATGTCCACGTTGAGGAAGCCGCGCACGATGGTGGAGGTTGCCTCTTCCTGGTCCAGGCCGCGCGCCATGAGGTATTCGATCTCCTCCTGGGCGATCTTGCCCACGGCGGCCTCGTGGGAGAGCTCCACGCCGTCCACGGTGGCCTCGAGCTCCGGGATGGCGTGGATCACGCCGCCGCCCAGGATCAGCCCCTTGCACTCCAGGTGGCCGCGCGCGGGCACCGCGTTGCCCGCGATGTGGCCGCGCGCGATGATGGTGCCGCCGGTGGTGATGGTGCGGGCGATGGTCTCGCCGCGGGTTTCCGGGGCGGCCAGGATGATGCGGTTGCCGGTATCCACGTGGGAGCCCTCGGGGGCCACCATCACGGAGTTGAAGCGCGCCACGGCGCCTTTGCCCGCCAGGGTGATGGTGGGGTACATCTGCAGGTCGCTCACGGGCTTGAGCAGCACGTAGTTATTGAGCAGCACGCCGCCCTCTTCCACCACGCCGGCCGAGCGGGGACGCACCACGGTGTTCTCCGCCCAGTTGTGGATCATGGTGAAGGTCAGCTTGGCGTTCTTCTTGACGTAGAACTCCGAGATGCCCATGTGCGCGGAGCCCTTGGACTCGTGCGCGGCGGAGCAGCCGGTGATGATGTGCAGCTCGGAGTCTTCCTCCACAACGATGATGTTGTGCACGCTCTGGCCGATGTTGTCGCCCTTGATGAACAGGCAGGACTGCACCGGTTCGGTGATCTTGGCGCCCTTCTCCGTGCGGATGAAGTAGCCGCCGTGGAGGTTGTCCGCCGCGGCCCTGGTGAACTCATCCTTGTCGGGGTCGATGAGCTTCCAGAAGTACTCCTTGAGGCCGTCGTACTTGTCCATGGCCGTCTTGATATCCAGGATCTCGACGCCCTTCTGGCGGGTCTTGCAGTGCACGGCCCCGTGGTTCATGTGCATGTACGTGCCGCTGACCGCTTCGGCGGAGACGTCGACACCGGCCATGAGCAGCTGGTTCTTGTCGGCTTCGTCCAGGGTGGTCAGGTCGGCGATTTCCAGGGGCGCAGGGGCCGTGAAGTCGAATTTTTTCAGATCGATGGGCTTCATGTGGGCAACTCCGTTAGGCAAGGCAGCGCAGGCATTCCTGGTAGCCGAAGCGGCTGATGTGATCCAGGATGTCGCGGGGGTTGGATTCGCAGCAGAGCTTGCCCTCGTACATCACCTGGCCCCGGTCGGCGTTGATGTACTCCAGGATGTAGCCCGTGTGGGTGATGATGAGGCCGGCCACGTTGCGCGAGCATTTGGCCATGCGCAGGCTGCGCTCAACGGTCATGCCGCACTCGCCGCCGAGCAGCTCGCGCACGGTGTTGCCGATGAGCTTCATGTTCTCCAGGTCCACGCCGGATTCGGGCTCGTCGAAGAGCACCAGGTGCGGCTGCTGGGCCATGAGCTGCAGGAGCTCCGAGCGCTTGATCTCGCCGCCGGAGAAGCCCGCGTTCACGTCGCGCTCCAGGAAGTCGGTCATGTTCACGCGCTTGGCCAGGGCGTCCACGTCGATGTCGCGGCCCTGGGCGGCCATCTGCACCATCTGGCGCAGCTTGAGCCCGTGGATGGTGGGCGGCCGCTGGAAGGACATGCCCATTCCCAGGCGCGCACGCTCGTAAATGGTGGCGTGGGTGATGTCGTGGCCGCGGAACATGATGCGGCCCTCGGTGATGGTATAGTTGCCGAAGCCCATGAGGCTCATGAGCAGGGTGGTCTTTCCGGATCCGTTGGGCCCGAAGAGGATGAAGGTTTCGTTTTCCTTGATTTCGAGGTTGATGCCCTTGAGCACCTCCCGTTCGCCGATCTTCACATGCAGATTTTCTATGCTGAGCATGATGCCTCGCCTTTGGACAAGTGATGCCGTTAAAAAAGCAAAAGAACAGATTAGTTCAGATGGTGGCCGCTGTCCAGCCGTGCGGGTTCAGCGGCGCTCGTAGGCTTTATCCTCGGGAAGGTAGCAGTAGCGGCAGTCCAGGGGGCCAAGCAGGCGCACCACCAGCAGCCCGAACAGGAAGCCTCCGGCATGGGCCCACCAGGCCACGGACTGGCCGTCTTCCAGGGGCGTGGCGGCGTATAGGCCCGAGGTGATCTGGATCAAGAACCATATGCCCAGGAAGGCCACTGCGGGCAAATCCACGATCCAGGGTATGAACACGATGGGGATGAGCGTCACAACCCGGGCGTGGGGAAAGAGCCGGAAATATCCGCCCATGACCCCGGCGATGGCCCCGGAAGCCCCCACCACGGGCGTGGTGGAGCCCGGGTTGAACAGCAGGTGCATGGCCAGCGCCGCCACGCCCGAGAGCAGGTAGAAGGCGGCGAAGCGCCAGTGGCCCAGGGCGTCCTCCACGTTGTCCGCGAAGACCCAGAGCACCCACATGTTCAGGATGAAGTGCAGCCAGCCCCCATGCAGGAACATGTAGGTCACCGCCGAGTCGAAGCCCTGGGAGGGGAATCCGACGGCCTCGGCCCAGGCCGGGTCCGTGAGCCGGGCGGGCACCGCGCCGTAGAGTTGCAGCAACAGGCCCAGGCCCTTGCTTGGCAGGCTCAGCTCGAACAGGAAGGCCACAAGGTTGACTGCGAAGATGATCACCACCACCACGGGCTTGCGGATGTTGGGGACGTTGTCCTTGATGGGGATCATGGCGGCCTACGCGTAGCCGTTGGAGCGCATCCAGGCCAGCAGGGAGCGGCTCTTGTCCCTGCGCTGGGCCTTGAGCCCGGCCAGCAGGGCGTCCACGCCCGCCTCCATCTCAGCCAGGGAGCCGGAGTTATCCAGCACATGCGCGCACGCGGCCATCTTGCGCTCGCGCGGCCACTGCCAGGAGTCCACCAGGGCGATGTCCTCTTCATTCCAGCCCCGGCCAGCCAGCCGCTGGTGGCGCTGCTCGTCCGGAGTGTCCACGCCCACGGCCAGGTCCGCCTCGCCCTGAGCCAGCCAGCCGGATTCCAGCAGCATGGGAATCTCGGCGAAGGCGGCGCGCGCCCGGGCGTTTTCCGCCCAGAAGTCCTCCAGGCGGTGCCGGATGATTGGATAGAGGGCGTCCATCACCTCGCGGCGCAGCCCGTCGGAGGCACGCATGGCAGCCATCAGGGCCTTCTTGTCCACGGGCTTGGCGGGGTCCGGCACGAAACGCTCGCCGTAGCGGGCGCGCAGCAGGTGCCAGCCGTCTGCGCCGGGCTGGTACAGCTCGGCCACGCAGCGGTCCGCGCTCCAGACGGGCAGCCCGCGCCGGGCCAGGGCCTTGAGCGCCTCGCTTTTGCCGCCGCCGGGCAGACCCACGATGGCCACGCGCTGCACGGAGCGCGCGAGGTACAGGGGGATGCGCCAGAAATCCTTGGGCGTCGGGCAGGTGAAGTCCAGCCGCTCCCCGGTCACCGGGTGGTCGAAGGCCAGCTTCCAGGCGTGGAGCATCTGTCGGGCGGCGAGCTTGCCCAGCAGCCTGTCGGCCCGGGCCGCCTGCTTGCTGGGGGATGCGCCGTAGAGGGCGTCGCCCAGCAGGGGATGCCCTATGTGGGACATATGCACCCTGATCTGATGGGTGCGCCCCGTACTTATGGAGACCTCAGCCAGGCTCGCGCGGCCCTTGCCGTCGGCCCAGACGCGGCGGTAGGCGCTGTGGGCCTCGCGCCCGCCCTTGACCACGCCCATGCGCGACTTGTGCGAGGGGTCGCGCCAGATGGGCGCGTCGATCTCGGCCTGCTCCTTGGCGGGGTCGCCGCAGAGCAGCGCCAGATAGGTCTTGTTCACCTCGCGGTTGGCGAAGGCCTCCGAGAGTTTGAGGCGCACGGGTTCGTTCAGGGCCACGGCCAGCAGGCCGGAGGTGTCCTTGTCGATGCGGTGCACGATGCCGGGGCGCTGCCCCTCGATGGAGGCCAGCTCCGGGAAGTGGTGCAGCAGGCGGTTGACCAGCGTGCCCTCGGGACAGCTGGGGGCCGGGTGCACGGTGAGCCCGGCGGGTTTGTTCAGCACGATGAGCTGTTCGTCGCGGTAGACCAGGGAGATGTCGCTGCTCTCGGCCGCCGGGGAGTCCTCCAGGGCGGGGGCGGCCAGCTCCAGAGCTTCGCCGCCGCGCAGCTTGCGGGAGGCCTTGCTCTCCACAGCGCCGTCAACCGTGGCCAGGCCAGCGGCGATCCACTTCTGGATCTTGGCGCGGGTGACGCTCTGCTCCGCCAGTTGCTCGGCCCAGCACTGGTCGAGCCTGCCGGGCCCAGGGGCCGTATGGCGCAGGATGGAGCCGCTCATGCGCGCCCCTCCCGGCCGGAAAGAGTGGGATGGACGTCGGACGGCTCAGTTGCGGGAATGGATGCGGTAAATACCATCCACATGGGATGCCTGGAATCTCCCGCCGGGTCAACGCCGCGACGCCGCCCCCCCGGATGACAAGGGGCCTGCCCTGGGATATCCACTGACGACAATCACCTCACGCCCTTCAACCACGCGAGGCCCCCATGCTCTGCGCCATTGCCAAGAATTCCGAAGTCGCCCTCGCCCGGCGCAAACGCCCCGCCCCGGCCCAGGGCGAAGCCCTGGTGCGCGTCCTGCTGGCGGGCATCTGCAACACGGACCTGGAAATCATCAAGGGATACATGAGCTTTTCCGGCATCCTCGGGCACGAGTTCGTGGGCGTGGTGGAGGCGGCCCCGGGATACCCGGACATGGTGGGCAAGCGCGTGGTGGCGGACATCAACATCGCCCCCGGCCCCGGCGACCACCGCCACGCCCCGGAGCGGGTGACGCTGGGCATTCACGGCAAGGACGGCGCCTTCGCCGAATACCTGACCGTGCCCATTGCCAACTGCGTGGCGGTGCCCGGGGAGCTTTCCGACGAGCAGGCCGTGTTCGCGGAGCCCCTGGCCGCCGCCATCGAGGTGGGGCAGCAGGTGCACATCACGGCGGCGCACAGGGTCTGCGTGTTGGGGGACGGGAAGCTGGGGCTGCTGGCGGCCATGAGCCTGCGCCACCTCTGCCCGGAGCTTGTGCTGGCGGGGAGGCACACGGACAAGCTGGCCATCGCGCATCGTTACGGGGTGCGCACCGCCCTGCAAGGCAGCGTGCGCGGCCCCTTCGACATCGTGGTGGAGGCCACCGGAAGGCCCCACGACGTGGAGGCCGCGCTGGATCTGGTGCGCCCCGAGGGCACGGTGGTGCTCAAGTCCACCCTGGAGGCCCCCGCGCCCATCGACTTGACCCGCATCGTGGTGAACGAAATCACCCTGGTGGGCTCGCGCTGCGGCAGCCCGGCCCTGGCCATCGACCACATGCTGCGCGGGCTGGTGGACCCTACGGGCCTCATCGAGGCCGTCTATCCCCTTGAGCGCGTGCAGGATGCCTTCGAGCGGGCATCACGTCCCGGGGCGCGCAAGATCCTGCTCCATGTGAGCCAGTAGGGTCACGCCGTTAATTATGTTGCCGCTTCTGGTGGGCGAGGGATGCACGGTGAACGACAGCACCTCCCCGCCCGCCCCGCGCACCAGCTCCCGCAGTTCCGCTTCGGTGGCGTGCCGGGCCACATAGAGCACCCTGCCGCCCTCCTCCACGGGAAATGCGCCGGAAGGCAGGCCCATCGCCGCGCCCCGCTGGTAGCGGGCCTCATAGAGCGGCAGTTCGGGCGTCATCATGAAATCCTGCACAGCCACAATGCCCCGGCCTTGGCCCTGACTTTGGCCCCGGCTCACACGCAGCGCCTCGGCCATGCAGGCCAGGCGTCTGGCGTCCTCGGGCAGCACGGTGAGCACGGCCCGCAGGATGACCACATCGAAGGCCCCGTCCGCGAAGGGCAGCGCCAGGCAGTCGCCCTGCGCCACGCTGAATCGCGCAACCGCGCGCTTCAGGCTCGGAAGGTTGAGGTCCAGCCCGACATAGTCCGCCCCGGCCGAGCGCACCTCCTCCCCGGCTCCGGCCTCTCCGCAGCCCACGTCCAGCACGCGCATGCCGGGCCGGATGCGCTGAAGCACGGCCGGGTGCAGCGTGAGGCTGGTGGGCACGCTCGGAACGTCGCGCCAGCCCATCTCAGTCCCCGCGCCCCTGGGGAACGCCCCCTGCTGGGCGCATGAGCAGCACCGGCACCGCGCCCAGCACGATGAGCCCGGCCACGATCAGGAAGCCCTCGGTGAAGCCGCCCGTATTGGCCTTGATCCAGCCCATGACGTAAGGCCCCAAGAACCCGCCCAGGTTGCCCATGGAGTTGATGAGCGCGATGCCCGCCGCGGCGGCCGCGCCAGTCATATAAGATGTAGCCAGCCCCCAGAAGGGGCCGAGCATCCCCCAGATGCCCATGGCCGCCAGGCTGGCCCCGGTGAGCACCGCGGGCAGGGAGGCGGCCTTGGTCAGCGTGAGCATCCCCGACAGGCACAGGCAGAAGGAGCCGGTCAGGTGCCAGCGGCGTTCATGGAAGCGGTCGGAGCTGGCCCCGATGGCCACCATGCCCACGCAGGCGAAGCCGTAGGCCACCATGACGTCCAGGCCCACGCTGAAGGCGTCGCCGCCGGTGATGGCCCCCACGATCTGCGGCAGCCACATCACCAGGGCGTACATGGCCAGCACGGAGCAGAAGTACACGAAGCCCAGCAGCCAGACGCGCGGGCTGGTCAGCCCCTGGCGCAGGCCGCTCAGGTGGCTGGCGGCAACGGCCGCCCGCTCGGCGTTCAGCTGTGCCTCCAGGGCGTCGCGCTCATCCGGCTCGAGCCAGGCCGCCTGGGCCGGGGAATCCGGCAGCAGCAGCCAGACCAGCACCCCGAGCACCACGGCGGGCAGCCCCTCCAGGATGAACAGCCAGCGCCAGCCCGCCAGCCCCATCATGCCGTGCATCTGCATGATCCAGCCGGACACGGGGCTGCCGATGAGCCCGGCCACGGGGGTCGCGGTCATGAACAGGGCCACGGCCCTTGCCCGTACGCCTGTGGGAAACCAATAGGTGAGGTAAAGGATGATCCCGGGGAAGAAGCCCGCCTCGGCCGCGCCCAGCAGGAAGCGCAGGGTCATGAAGCTCTTGGGCTCCCAGACCGTGGCCAGGGCCACGGTGGCCAGGCCCCAGCTGACCATGATCCGGGCGATCCAGCGCCGGGCCCCCACCTTGTTCAGGATCAGGTTGCTCGGAATCTCGAAGAGCACGTAGCCCAGGAAGAAGATCCCCGCGCCCAGGCCGTAGGCTTCGCTGCCCAGCCCGATGTCCTGGTTCATGGCCAGGGCCGCGAAGCTGACGTTGATGCGGTCCAGGTAGGCGATGATATAGAGGATGAACAGGCCGGGCAGCAGCCGGCGGGAGGCCTTGGCCAGGGCCGAGCTCACCAGGGGGGGGTATTGGCCGGAACTTGGCGGGGTGTGCGTCATGGGGTCCGTCTGTGTCGCAGGATGAGGGATGCGCCAAGGCTGTCCGCCGTCGCGCTGAAGCCCCCTAACACGCTCGCCGCCTCTCGACAAACCCCCCTCCATCATCTATCTACGCGCCAACGACGCCATCAGGAGCCCCAATGCCCTGTCCATCGCTCACGTATCAGCGTCCCGAGGATTTCGCCCCCCTGTTCAAGAAACTCAAGGCCCGGGAGAACCCCGACCAGGCCGTGGAGTCCAGGGTTCGCGCCATTCTCGAGGACGTCGCCTCCCGGGGTGACGAAGCCCTCGCGGAGTATACAAGACGTTTCGACTGCCCGTCCTTCACGGCGGACATGCTGCCCGTTCCCGCCCAGGACATCGCCGACGCCCTGGCCCAGATTCCCGCCGACGACCGCGCCATCATAGAGGAGGCCATCGGCAACATCCGCAGCTTCCACGAGTCCCAGAAGGAGAAATCCTGGTGGACCACCCGGGAGGACGGCACCATCCTGGGCCAGATGGTGCGCCCTGTTGACTCCGTGGGCTTGTACGTGCCCGGTGGCCAGGGCGGAGAGACTCCGCTGATCTCCTCGCTGCTGATGAACGCCATCCCCGCCCAGGTTGCGGGCGTGGAGCGCATCGTGGCCGTATCCCCGCCGCGCGCGGACGGCACGCTCAATCCCTACATCCTGGCCGCCGCCGCCCTGCTCGGCATCACGGAAATCTACCGCACCGGCAGCGCCTGGTCCATCGCGGCCATGGCCCTGGGCACCGCGACCATCGCCCCGGTGGACGTGCTGGCCGGGCCCGGAAACATCTACGTCACCACGGCCAAGCGGCTGCTGGTGGGCCAGGTGGGCATCGACATGATCGCCGGGCCTTCCGAGATCGTCATCCTGGCGGACAAGACCGCCCCGGCCTCCTGGCTGGCGGCGGACATGCTCTCGCAGGCCGAGCACGACCCCCTGGCCGCCTCCATCCTGGTCACGGACAACTGCGACCTGGCCGAGGCCGTGAAGAAAGAGCTCGTGCGCCAGCTGGAAATCCTGCCGCGCGGCGAGATCGCCCGCAAGGCTTTGGCCGACTGGGGCTCCGTGGTCGTCGTTCCCGACATGGCCGCGGGCGTGGAGGCCGTGAACCTGCTGGCTCCCGAACACCTGGAGCTGGCCGTGGCCGACCCCTGGGCCCTGCTGGGCGACATCCGCCACGCCGGGGCCATCTTCATGGGCACCGCCTGCCCCGAACCCGTAGGCGACTATTTCGCCGGCCCCAACCACGTGCTGCCCACGCTGGGCACGGCGCGTTTCTCCTCGGCGTTGTCCGTGGAGACGTTCACCAAGAAGTCGAGCGTCATCGCCGCCCCCGCCGCCTACACCCGCAGGCACGGGGCCAAGATAGCGCGCCTGGCGCGGCTGGAGGGCCTTGAGGCCCACGCCCGCTCGGTCGAGTGCCGCAACGAATAATCCCCCGGAGGCTCCCATGCGCGTGGCTACCACCACCGACATCAAGCAATACCCGCTGGTTTCGCGGGGCAAAGTGCGCGACATCTACCAGGTCGCTGACGACGTGCTGCTCATCGTCACCACCGACCGCATCTCCGCGTTCGACGTCATCCTGCCGGACCCCGTTCCGTACAAGGGCGTCATCCTGAACAAGATCACCATCTTCTGGATGGAGAAGTTCAAACACCTGGTGAAGAACCACCTGCTGGCCACCGAGCCCGCCGACTTCCCCGCGCCCCTCAAGGAGCACGCCGACCTGCTGGAAGGCCGCGCCGTGCTGGTGCGCAAGGCCAAGCCCCTGCCCATCGAGTGCATCGTGCGCGGCTACATCACCGGCTCCGGCCTGAAGGACTACAAGGCCACCGGCATGGTCTGCGGCCACAAGCTGCCCGCCGGGCTGGTCGAATCCGACAAGCTGGAGACCCCGCTGTTCACGCCCTCCACCAAGGCGGAACTGGGCCAGCACGATGAGAACATCACCCTGGACAAGGCCAAGGAGATGATCGGGCTGGACCTCTTCGCCAAAGTGCAGGACACAGCCCTCTCCATCTACTCCCAGGCCCGCGAATACGCGGCCGGGCGGGGCATCCTCATCGCGGACACCAAGTTCGAGTTCGGCATGATCGGCGATGAGCTCATCCTCATCGACGAGGTGCTCACCCCCGACTCCTCCCGCTTCTGGCCCGCCGCCGGGTACGCGCCGGGCAAGGTCCAGCCCAGCTACGACAAGCAGTACGTGCGCGACTGGCTGGAGTCGGTCGGCTTCAATAAGCAGCCCCCGGCCCCGCACATGCCCGCCGAAGTGGCCGAGCGCACCCGCAGCAAGTACCTGGAGGCATACCGGGAACTTACGGGTCAATCCCTGGCGCTGTAGGCCCCGGCCTGCCGCTGTCGTTGACGCAACGGCCAGTATGGCTTAATTTGTCGAAATTTCGCGCAATGCCCAACCTTCTTCAGCACGAACCGAGAGGTCAGGATATATCTATGGATACCCTCCGTACCCTGCCGGGCGACGACGTCCGTCAGATCATGTGGCGCTTCACCGACCGCTACGACATCCAGATGGTTGTCCAATCCGCCAGATCACTGGCCCGCGGCCTTGTGGCCCGGCTCGTGGCGGAAGGCGCGCGCAAGACCCATGAGTGGACCGACCACAAGGCCCAGCTGCTGGAGGCCTTCGACACCTCCGGCCTGACCGCCCTGTTCATGGACCCCCACCAGGGCGGCTTCATCGACGGCCCCAAGAACCTGGCCCTGGCCCTGGTCGCCTTCGAGCTGGCCTGGGTCGACGCCGGCGCCGCCACCTGCTCCCTGGCCACCAACCTGGCCCTGGCCCCCATCCACGAGCGCGGCACCACCGAGCAGCGCGACGAGTACATGGGCCGCTGCGTGCCGCCCCTGCCCGGCGAGGACCGCGCCCCCTTCCGCGGCGCGTTCGCCCTCACCGAGCCCCTGCCCTACGTGGGCGTGGAGACCAACACCCTGGTCGGCAAGCTGCGCGTTGCCAAGTGGGAGGAAGGCGAGGAGCCCATCCTCCAGGTGGACAAGCGCGGCCGCTTCATCACGGGCATGGACTTCGCCAATTTCGCCACCTGCGCCGTGGACACCGATGACCCGCGCATCAAGTCCTCCTGCATCGTCATCGTCGAGGACACCGACCCCGGCCTGTTCGACCGCGGCGCGCCCACCCTCAAGATGGTGCACCAGCTCTCCTCCACGCGTGACCCGGTCTTCAACCTGCAGGTGCCCGCCAGCCGCATCGTGGGCGGCTACACCGTGAAGGACGGCGTGATCGTCCCCAACTTCACCCACTCGGAGATCATCGGCGCGGTGTTCCACCGCACCCGCGTGCCCGTGGCCCTGATGACCACGGCCAAGCTGCTCTCCGCCGTGGAGCCCGTGATCCGCTACCAACGCCAGCGCTTCCGCGGCGGCGACGCCTCCGAACCCGGCACGTCCAAGTACGAGCTGGGCCTCCAGGCCAAGCCCGACTCGGTGCTGCGCCTGGTGGACATCTGGGCCGCGGGGGAGGCCGGAGCCTCCCTGGGCTTCGCCACCGCCCGCCTCTTCGACCAGCTCGACCCCACCGAGAAGGAGAAGGACAGGGTCTTCGCCGAACGCGGCGTCTGCGGCGCCAAGTCGCAGCTTACCGCCCTGCGCAAGGTCGAGAAGCAGGCCATCGAATACCTGCAGATGGAGGCCGCCCCCACTCGCGACGAAGCCCGCTTCGCCGAACTGGGCCAGGACACCCTGGTGCGCTTCGCCCTGCTCGAATCCCTGGCCAACATCCTCTGCCCGGCCTGCAAGCTCTGGAACACCGGCAACGGCGCCAACGTGATGCGCGAGGCCTTGGCCCTCATGGGCGGCTACGGCATCACCGAGGACTGCCCCGGCTTCCTCTTCTACAAGTGGACCGACGCCCAGCTCGAAGCCACCTACGAGGGCCCCGAGGCCGTGCAGCGCCGCCAGCTCTCCATCACCATGACCAACGAGGTCTTCCTGGCCCGGCTGCGCATCATCATCGACCAGTTCATGGCCCTGGGCGAGTCCAAGCCCGAGACCGGCGCGGCCGTGGTGGCCAAGGGGTTGGCCCTCTGGCTCTGGACCATCGAATTCCTGCACCGCGCCAAGGATCCTTCCGGCGCGCGCCTCTACCACAACCGCCGCCAGAACGTGACCTTCCCCATGGCCGACGCCCTGTGCTGGCTCATGGCCTCCTACTGCCAGATCGGCGACGTCATGGAGCTGGCCGAGAAGGGCCCCGAGAACGCCGTCGTCGCCGAGGGCCTGGAGGGCACGCTGGGCTTCTTCACCGACCTGTCCCTGGTCCAGGCCGCCCGCGCCGCGGGCGAGGCATCGCGCGTCTGCGCCAGCATGGTCTACGGCTTCGGCCCCCAGGCCGCCGAGGAGCTCGACGCCTTCGACGCCCTGCGCTCCCAGCTCGACCGCAGCATGGCGGGCGCCGCCCTGGCCAAGGACCGCGCGGCCCAGGCGCTGACCCAGGTGATGATTCCCGAAGCCCTGGATTACCCGCTCTAGGCCGGAGGCGCAGTACACATGTCCGAAATCGAACGCCAGAGCATGGAGCTCGACATCGTCTGCGTGGGTTTCGGCCCGGCCATGGCCGGGTTCCTGACCACGCTGACGCGCGGCCTCGCGGATGAAAACGGCGCTCCCCTGCTGGAGAGCGCCGTCATGCCCGGAATGCCGCCCCAGGTGATCTGCTACGAGCGCGCCGACGACATCGGCTTCGGCGTCTCCGGCGTGGTCAGCAAGGCGCGGGGCATCAAGGAGTCCTTCCCGGACTTCGACCCCGCCCAGGTGCCCATGTGCGCCCCCGTCGCCCACGAGACCGTGGCCTACCTGCTGGACCCGCACGGGGCCAGCCGCCGCCAGGAGCTGCTCGGCTTCGCGGACAAGGCCCTGGGTTTCGCCGGGAAATACACCTCCTGCTGCCGCGACCACGCCTACGAGCTGCCCTACATCCCGCCCTTCCTCTGCAAGGAGCCGGGCTACGTGTTCTCCATCGGCCAGTTCAACCAGTGGGCCGGCTCCCAGGTGATGGGCTCCGGCCTGGCCCAGATCTGGCCCTCCATGCCCGTGGCCCGGGTCATCATGGAGGAAGGCAAGGTCGTGGGCGTTCGCCTGGCCGACCAAGGCGTGGACAAGAAGGGCAACCCCGACGCCTGCTTCATGCCCGGCATGGACATCCGCGCCGCCCTGACCGTCATCGGAGACGGACCCGTGGGCCCCGTGGGACGCAACCTGGACGAGATACTGGGCCTGCCCGAGGGCAACTCCCAGCGCGACTGGGCCCTGGGCATGAAGATGGTGGTGGACCTCCCCGAGGACTGCGACCTGCCCGAAGGCTACGTGCTGCACACCTTCGGCTACCCCGAACCCGACATTTTCGGCTTCATGTACGTGCTGCCGGACCGCGTGGCCTCCCTGGGCATCTTCGTGCCCTCCTGGCTGGATACCCCTGTCCGCACCGGCTACCGCTATCTGCAGCACTGGATGACGCACCCCTACCTCTGGAAGCACCTCAAGGGCGGCAAGATGCGCTCCTGGGGGGCCAAGTCGCTGCTCGAATCCGGGCGCAGGGGCGAACCCCACCTGGTGGGCGACGGCTTCGCGCGCATCGGCGAGGGCTCCGGCTCCACCAACGTGCTCACCGGCTCGGGCGTGGACGAGGCCTGGACCACCGGCGTCATGCTGGCCGAGGGCGTTCTCAAGCTCATGAAGAAGAACCAGCCCTTCACCAAGTACAACCTGGAGCGCGCCTACGTGAAGCGCCGCAGGGAGTCGGAGCTGGAGGCCGAGGCCAAGATCGCCGAGAAGGCCCGCGACGGCTTCGGCAAGGGCTTCATCCAGGGGCTCACCGGCATGGCCCTCTCCGGCTTCACCAAGGGCAAACTGAACATGCCCGGCGACCACCGCGACCCCAACCAGCGCGTGCCCTCCATCGAAGAGTATTACTCCGGGCTGCTCAGCGCCCAGGAGATCGAGGCCATCCGCGAGGAATGCGCGGCCAAGGGCGAGCCGCTGCACGACGCGCTCATGGACCGCGTGGGCTGGCCTTCCATTGAGTACGACGGCCAGCTGCTCGTCTCCCACCAGGACGCCCTGCTCATGGGCGGCAAGGTGCAGGCCCCCGGCGGCTACGCCGACCACGTGGTCTTCGCGGACCCGAACGTCTGCCTCAAGTGCCGCGAGCGCATCTGCATCGACATGTGCTCCGGCCAGGCCATCGCGCCCGACCCCGAGGGCGGCGCGCCCCTGTTCGACCGGGAGAAGTGCGTCCACTGCGGCGCCTGCGTCTGGAACTGCTCCAAGCCCCACCCCACCGAGCCCGGCAGGACCAACGTGGAATTCAAGGCCGGCGCGGGCGGTTTGCATTCCGTCGAGAACTGATCTTTCCGCAGGGCGTTCCCCCCTGGATATTGAAGGAGATTCTATGAGTGCAGGATATCATATCGTTGTTTGCGGCGGCATCGTCCCCGACCCGCTGCAGACCCTGGAGCCCGTGCAGGGCCCCGCGGGCTGGGGCCTGAAGAACGAGCTGATGCTCCCCGCCATCCTGGACCCCTGGGCCGGGCACGCCCTGTTCGAGGCCGCCAATCTGGCCAAGAACGTGCCGGGCAGCAAGGTCTGGCTGGTGAGCATGGGCCCCAAGGCCAAGCTCCAGCAGGTCATGATGACCATCGCCCAGAAGGTCCCCTTCGAGCTGGTGGTGCTGGACGGCCCCGCCAGCGGCTTCGCCGACGCCCATGAGACGGGCGCGGCCCTGGCCGAGGCCATCGCCGCCATTCCGGGGCTGGACACCTCCAAGCTGCTGGTGTTCGGCGGCTGGCAGTCCGCTTCGCGCGGCGCCGGTGCCACCATGCAGGTGATCGGCGAGAAGCTGGGCATCTTCGAGCAGTTCCAGGGCGTGGACAAGCTGGAGGTCCTGGCTGACGGCGCGCTGCGTGTGCTGGAGCGCGTGGAGGGCGGCAGCTACCAGGATTCGGTCGTCTCCGGCGCGCCCGCCGTGTTCGGCTGGGCCACCGGCGAGCTGCCCGAGCCCCCCAACAACCCCCAGGTTGGCATGCAGAACATGCGCCTGGTGATGCCCGCGCTGCAGAAGGCCAAGCCCGTGAAGCTCGAGAAGGGCCCCGAATACTCCGGCGTGCAGATCCCCAGCCAGAAGCGCGAGACCCGCGTGGTCAAGGACGCCCCGGTGGATCAGATCGCCAAGGAGATCGTGGACTGGCTGAGCGCCTAGGCCGCCGCCCGGGGCACCGCTCCGGGACGACCCGATAAATTTCCAGCGACGGCGAGGGGGCGGCAGGTCCGCCCGGAGCCGGAGGCAGATATGGACAAGATTCTCTTCGTAGCCCAGACCGAGTGTGACGGTTCGCTCTCCAAGGCTTCCCTGGAAGCCCTGACGGCGGCCAAAACCCTGGCCGAGCAGCTCGGCGCGCCCCTGGCCGTGGGCCTCGTGGGCGAGGCCGTGCAGGCCGCGGCCGACTCCCTGGCCGGATGCGGCGCGGAAGCCATCTACGGCGTAGCCGGGCCGGACTTCGCCCAGCCCCGCTACGCCACGGACGCCGCCGCCCTGGCCGCCCTGTTCGGGGCCTCCGGCGCGGGCATCGTCATCGGCGCGGCCACCCCGCGCATGAGCCGGGTGCTGCCCGGCGCGGCCGCCCGCGTGGGCGGCGTCTCCGACACCTCCGTCACGGCCCTGGCCGCCAACGGCGGCAAACCCGTGGTCACCCGCTGGTACTACCGCCAGCGCATGTACGCCGAGCTGACCCGCAAGGAGCGCCCCTGGTTCGTGAGCGTCTCCGGCGGCTGCTTCACCGCTTATGCGGGAGCGGCCGGTTCAGCCAGTGTGACCGCCGTGCCCGCCGAAATTCCCGGCGGCGTGCGCACCCAGGTCAAGGGCATGATCTGCCCCTCCGCCGAGGAGCAGACCATCCGCCCCGACGCCGCCCTGCTCTTCGTGGCGGGCGCTGGCTGGACCAAGAAGCAGGCCGACGGCGCGGCCCACGCCTCCGAGGCCGAGGAGATCATCCTGAGCTTCCTGAACAAGACCCAGGGGTCGCTCGGCACCTCCAAGTCCCTGGTGGACCTCTCCGGCGAGGGCCAGCAGGTGCTGTCCTTCCTGTCGCACATGCACCAGGTCGGCCAGACCGGCTCCACCCCGCGCCACCCCAAGGGCCTGGCCACCTGCTGCCACGGCGAGGAGCCCCACGTGGTGGGCTGGCGCTTCATCGGCGAACGCCGGGCCGTCAACCTGGACCCCAACTGCGGCTGGGCCCAGGGCAAGGCGGACGTGCTCTACGTGGCCGACGCCTTCGAGGTGATGCGCAAGGTTCTGGCGCTGCTGCCCTAGCCTGCCAGGCATTGTTTCTGTGTATTGTGATCCCCCGCCCATGCCGGGCGGGGGATTTTGTTTGCCAACCCGACACCGGAGAGATTCCCGCCGACCCATCGCCCCGCGCTCAAGACTTGCCTGCCTTTGCGACGTGACTATTTTTCAAGGAAAAATCAGGTCCCCTGGATGGACGCGCTTGCCGCGCGCCGTGTCGCATGTTGCGTGTGCCGTTCGGATGCGGTTCGCGGGTTGAGGGCGTTCGGGCGGCTTCGGGCGCTTGAAGGGGATGATTTCACTCCAGAGGACAGGCTGACCAAGCCGCTGGAACATTCGGGATCAGGTGCCTCCGGCGGCCAAGGGGCTTCGCCCCTTGGAACCCCATGCGGGGGGATGTTCTGGGGTTTGAGTCTCTCCAGTGCGCCGCAGTTCACGGCGGCGATCATGAGACAAGATTACCGTAACCGTCGCGAAGCGGTATGGGAGTCCAGAAGGACCAAGTCCCTTTGGCGGGCCAAATTCGGGAGTTTCTCGATAGGGCGGAGACCTCTTGGGCCGCCGGCGGCCCTCCCCCTCCAATAACCGCAACGATCAACAAGCTGACAATCATCGCGCCGCGCAACCGGCGCTCAAGGAGACGACAATGCTGCTTCAAGGCAAGAAAGCCCTCATATTCGGCGTGGCAAACGACCGCTCCATCGCCTACGGCGTGGCCAAGGCCTTCAAGGAACAGGGGGCCAGACTGGCCTTCGGCTACCCCGGCGAGGCCATCCGCAAGCGCGTGGAGCCCATCAGCGAGGAACTGGGCGGTGAATTCACCTTCCAGTGCGACGTGACCAGCGACGCGGACATCGCCGCCTCCGCCGCGACCGTGGCTGAGAAATGGGGCGGTGTGGACATCCTGGTGCACTCCGTGGCCTACGCCCGCCAGGAGGACCTCAGGGGCCGCTTCATGGACGTGACCCGCGAGGGCTTCGCCCTGGCCCTGGACGTCTCGGCCTACTCGCTGGTGGGCCTGTGCAAGGGCTTCGACGGGCTGCTCGCCGACGGTGGCTCGGTCATGACCATGAGCTACCTGGGCGCGGAGAAGGTCGTTCCCTCCTACAACGTGATGGGCGTGGCCAAGGCCGCCCTGGAGTGCAGCGTGCGCTACCTGGCCGCCGACCTTGGCCCGCGCGGCATCCGCGTGAACTCCCTGAGCGCCGGGCCGCTCAAGACCCTGGCCGCATCCGGCATCACCGGCTTCAAGGGCTTCCTGCCCGTGGTGGAGGAGCGCGCCCCGCTCAAGCGCAACATCACCCTGGAGGACGTCGCGGGCACGGCGGTCTACCTGGCCTCCGCGCTCTCCAGCGGCGTCACCGGAAAGGTCATCCACGTGGACTCCGGCTTCAGCATCATGGGAATTTAGGAGAGCAGCTAAAAAGTGCTTGCCAAGAAGCCAGGATACTTATAATACCTCGCTTCTCGCGGAGAGGTGCCCGAGCTGGCCGAAGGGGCACGACTGGAAATCGTGTGTACTGGCAAAACCGGTACCGAGAGTTCGAATCTCTCCCTCTCCGCCATTTTTCCAAGGAAGCCAGGCGGCGGAAACGCCGCCAACCCCGCCAGGTCCGAAAGGGAGCAACGGTAACGGTTGTTTTCGGGTGCCTGGTTTCCTTCAAAGGCGCGGCTGGTCCGCGCCTTTTTCATTTCCCCTTACTTCCTCCTGAAGATGCTTCTCGAGACCACCCCCACGGCCCGGCAGTAGCGCCAGTCGATCACCCCGCAGACCAGCGCCCCTGCGAGCGGCACGGCCTTGAGCAACACGGAGGCCCCCTGCTCCCCGCCCTGGGCCAGGATGCGCATCCCCACGTTGCCGCCTATGTCGGCCAGAACGCGCTCGGAGAGCTGCGCCGCCCCACGCTCCAGCAGCATGGTCGTGAAGCGCACGCCCAGGCTCTTGAGCACTTCCACGGCCTTGCGCCCGGCCAGGGAGAGCCCCACCATCACCCGCACGTCGCGCGAACGGATGTCGTGCCCGTAGACCAGGGCCACGGCGGCGGCAAGCCGGGCCTGGTAGGCGAAAGTGGCGTAGACGTTGAGGGGGATGGCCACCGGCAAGGTCAGCGGACCGCCGACGTTGGCAAGCGCGGTGCAGAAGGCGTTCTTGCGCGATTCGCGGCGGATGAGCGCCTCCACGCGGCTGTCGTTGTCGGGGAAGCTCTGGTCCCGCAGGTAGCGCACGGCCAGCTCCCATGAGGAATCAAGGGGCGGCAGGCCGTCCACGCCGCGATCCACCACGGAGTTGAATACCTGGTTCGCCTTGTCCAATAGGGTGCCCATCCCTGCCTCCTCCCGCCCCCACGCCAGGGGGCGGCTTCCCGACGACACTTGAGACGAGTCGGCATCGAGGGTAGCTGCCATTGAAGTCCCCATCAAGCCCTGTGAGGTTCCCTCGCGACCCTGATCCGGGAGGAGAACTTTTCGGGCCTGCTGCTTCTGGCAGGGCTGCCGGAGGCCGACGTGAGGGCCATTCGACTGAAAAACAGAGATAAAGTCGTGCTGCGCTATATCATGTGCGGCAGAGGCGTGCCCCTGGAAATCATGGAACGCATCGACGCCGCAATCCTGCGGCTGCACAGGGGGCGTTGAAGAGGGGGTTGCTCAGGCCGCGCTTAGAGGAAATCCGGGTCGATGCCCGCGCGGCCGTTGGCCGTCATCACCTTGAGGAAGCGCACTGTTTTCTCGTCCACGGGCACCACGGGGAAGCGCTGGTGGCAGGCGTCGCACTGGGCCATGGTGGGCTTGGTGGGCGCGATGAGCGGCACCTCCCGCACGCAGAACGGACACGGGTACAGGAACACGAGTTCCATGCCCGAGGGCTTCACCGGCGTCAGGGGCTTTTTCTTTTCGCTCATGCTCACTCCTCGATGAGGCTGCGGCCGGTCATGGCCTCGGGCTGCGCCAATCCCGCAAGCTGCAGGACGGTGGGGGCCAGGTCGGCCAGCTTTCCGTCGTGCAGTTTGGCCTCGCGCCGGGCGGGGTCCACCAGGATCACGGGCACGGCATTGAGGGTGTGGGCGGTCATCCTGCCGCCCTGGGGATCGATCATCTCCTCGGCGTTGCCGTGGTCCGCCGTGATGATCGCCCTGCCGCCGGAGGCCAGCACGGTCTCCACGATGCGGGCGACGCAGGCGTCCACGGCCTTGCAGGCGGCCACGGCTGCGTCCAGGATGCCCGTATGCCCCACCATGTCCAGGTTGGCCAGGTTGCAGACCACCAGGTCGTAGCCTTTGGCCCAGTTCTCCACGAAGGCGTCCGTGACTTCGAACACGCTCATCTGCGGCTTGAGGTCGTAAGTGGCCACCTCACGCGGGGAGGGAATCAGCACGCGGTCCTCCCCGGGGAAGGGTTCCTCCCTGCCGCCGTTGAGGAAGTAGGTCACGTGGGCGTATTTCTCTGTCTCGGCCAGGCGCAGCTGCTTAAGCCCCGCCTCGGAGTAGACCTGGCCCAGGGTGTGGGTCAGTTCCTCGGGGGCGTAGGCCACGGGCAGGCCGAATGAGGAGTCGTACTCCGTCATGGTGGCGAAGCCGGAGAGCGCGGGCCGCACGCCGCGCGCGAAACCCGTGAAATCTTCCTGGGTGAAGGCCTGGGTGATCTCCCGGGCGCGGTCGGAACGGAAATTGAAGAAGAACACTGCGTCGCCGTCCTGGATCAGGGCCAGGGGCTTGCCGTCCGGACCGCAAACCAGCCTGGGCTTGACGAACTCGTCGTTCTCCCCTGCGGCGTAAGCCTCGTTCAGGGCGGCCACCGGGTCGGCTACCAGCTGGCCCTTGCCCTCGGTGAGCGCCGCATAGGCCTCGGCCACGCGCTCCCAGCGCTTGTCGCGGTCCATGGCGTAGAAGCGCCCCGTGACAGAAGCCACCGCGCCGAAACCGATGCGCCCCATGGACTCGCCCAGGGCCTGGATGTAGCCCGCGCCGCTGCTGGGGGGCGTGTCGCGCCCGTCCATGAAGCAGTGCACGTAGGCCTGCTCGAGGCCGCAGTCTTTGAAAACCTCAAGTAACGCTTCAATATGCCGCTGGTGGCTGTGCACCCCGCCGTCGGACACGAGGCCCATCAGATGGAGCTTGCCGCCGCTGGCCTTCACCTTGGCGGCCAGCTCCTTGAGCACCGGGTTTCGGCGGATGGAGCCGTCCTCGATGGAGACGTCGATGCGGGTCATGTCCTGGTAGACCACGCGCCCGGCCCCGATGTTCATGTGCCCCACTTCGGAGTTGCCCATGAATCCGTCGGGCAGGCCCACTGCCCTGCCGCTGCAGGCAAGGCGCGCGGAGGGGTACTCCCGGGCCAGGCGTTCGAGGGTCTGGGGGCAGGCCTGCGTGACGGCGTTGCCCGGGCCGGCCGGGGCGATGCCCCAGCCGTCCAGGATGAGCAGAAGCGTCGGAGATTGTTTCATGCGTCTATTCAGCGGTTGGAGCGGGGGCCTCGGGCAGGGGCATCTCCACCCCTTCGGCCCAGAGGCCTTCGATGTTGTAGAAGCCGCGCGAATCTTCCTGGAAGATGTGAACGATGACGTCGTTCAGATCCACCAGGATCCACTGGCCGGTCTTGTAGCCGTCCATGCCAAGGTAGGAGAGCTTTTCCTCGGCGGCGCGGGTGAGGATGTGGTCGGCCAGGGTCTGAGCCTGGCGGACGCTGCCCGCCGTGGCGATGATCATGGCTTCGGTGATGGAGCAGACTTTGGTCACGTCCAGCGCGACCAGGTCCTTCGCTTTTTTCTCCAGCAGCCACTGGGCCACCAGATTGACTTTATCGCTTGTGGGGATGGTGTTTTTCTTGATGATCGGCATAGTGTTTTCCGTGGCTCTTCCTACAGTTTTCAAGGCACATGGGCAAACGCAATTTCGTTCGTCCCGGTTGACGCGGACGGGGCCATTCGGGCAGGAATCACCAGACACGCGCACGAATCGGAGGTGACGCCCCTATGATTTTCGACGTGGAGATGGAAACCCTGCCCAGGGAGGAGCTGGAAGCCCTGCAACTCAAGCGGCTTCAGGCCCTTGCGGAGCGAGTGTACGCCAATGTCGGCTTCTACCGCCAGAAATTCGACGAGCGCGGCATCAAGCCGAGCGACATCCGTTCCCTGGCCGACCTGAAGCTCCTGCCGTTCACCGAAAAACAGGACCTGCGCAACCACTACCCCTTCGGCCTCTTCGCCGTGCCCAAGGAGAACGTGGTGCGCATCCACGCCTCCAGCGGCACCACGGGCAAGTCCACGGTGGTGGGCTACACCCACCGCGACGTGCGCAACTGGGCCCGGCTCATGGCTCGCTGCTTCGTGGCGTCCGGGGCCTCCGCCAAGGACATCATCCACAACGCCTACGGCTACGGCCTGTTCACAGGCGGCCTGGGCGCGCACTACGGCGCCGAGGAGCTGGGGGCCACCATCGTGCCCGTCTCCGGCGGCGGCACCAAGCGCCAGGTGATGCTCCTCAAGGATTTCGGACCCACCGTGCTCTGCTCCACGCCTTCCTACGCCCTGGTTCTGCACGAGGCCGCCCAGGAGGCGGGCTTCAGCTTCAAGAACCTGGACCTGCGCATCGGCATCTTCGGGGCCGAGCCCTGGACCGAGGAGATGCGCCGCGACATCGAGGACAAGATGGGCATCACCGCCATCGACATCTACGGCCTCTCCGAGATCATGGGCCCTGGCGTGGGCATCGAGTGCCACAACGCCCAGAACGGCCTGCACATCATGGAGGACCACTTCCTGGTCGAGATCATCGACCCGGAGACCGGCGAAGTGCTGCCCCCAGGCGAGCAGGGCGAGCTGGTGATCACCACGCTCACCAAGGAGGCCCAGCCCCTCATCCGCTACCGCACCCGCGACATCACCATCCTGAACAAGGTGCCCTGCCGTTGCGGCCGCACCACCGCGCGCGTACACCGCATGATGGGCCGCAGCGACGACATGCTGATCATCCGCGGCGTCAACGTGTTCCCCAGCCAGATCGAATCCATCCTGCTGGAGACCGAGGGCCTGGCTCCGCACTACCTGCTGGTGGTCAAGCGCGAGGGCAACCTGGACACCCTGGAGATTCAGGTCGAGGTTGACGAGAAGCTCTTCTCCGACGAGATCAAGGTCTTGCAGCGCATCGAAAGCAAGATCGTCAAGAACATCAAGGAATACCTGGGCGTGACCGCCATGGTCAAACTGGTGGAGCCCCGCTCCATCCAGCGCTCCGAGGGCAAGGCCAAGCGGATTCTCGATTTGCGCAAGCAGAACTAGGGGGCACCCATGAAAGTAGAACAGATCTCCATCTTCCTTGAGAACCGGGCCGGACGCCTGGAGGAAGTCACCCGCATCCTGGCCGAGAACAAGATCAGCATCCGGGCGCTCTCCCTTGCGGACACCTCGGATTTCGGCATCCTGCGCCTGATCGTCTCCGACCACGAGAAGGCCAAGAAGGCCCTGAAGGAGAACGGCTTCACCGTGGGGCGCACCTCCGTGGTGGCCGTGGAGGTGGACGACCAGCCCGGCGGGCTCAACGCCATCCTGCAGATCCTCTCCTCGGGTGGCGTCAACGTGGAGTACATGTACGCCTTCGTGCAGCAGAGCTCCAAGACGGCCATCATCGTCTTCCGCTTCGACAAGACCGACCAGGCCATCGAGCTGCTCGGCCAGAAGGGGCTGAAGATCATCCCCGGCGACACGCTCTACAACCTGTAGGCCCTAGAATGCAAAACGCCCCGCCCGGCTGATTCCGCAACCGGGCGGGGCGTTGTCGTTTGTCGAAGAGGCGTCTAGGCTTTTTCCTTCTCCTTGACCCTGGGCGTGAACTTGAAGGACAGGACCGTCTCGCCCTTGTCCTGTCCGCCCTTCTTGGGGCCTTCCAGGGCCGCATCCACCTTCACCTGTCCGCCCTTCTGGAGCTTGCCGAAGAGCATCTCGTCGGTAAGGGGGTCCTTGACCTTCTCCTGGATCAGGCGCGAGAGCGGCCGGGCGCCGAAGGACGGATCGAAGCCCTTCTCCGCCAGCCAGGCCACGGCCTTGGGGCTCAGGTCCAGGGTGACCTTGCGCTCCTTGAGCTGCTTGTTGAGCTCGGCCACGTACTTGCCCACGATCATCTCCATGATGTCCGAGGTGAGCGGCTTGAAGCTGACCACCGCGTCCAGGCGGTTGCGGAACTCCGGCGAGAAGAGCTTCTCGATGGCCTTGCGGCCGTGGCTCTCGGTGTCCCCGCCCTTGGCCGTGCCGAAGCCGATTGTGTTGGCGGCCATCTCGCGCGCGCCCGCGTTGGAGGTCATCAGCAGGATGACGTTGCTGAAGTCCGCCTTGCGGCCGTTGTTGTCGGTGAGCGTGGCGTAGTCCATCACCTGGAGCAGGATGTTGAACATGTCCGGGTGGGCCTTCTCGATCTCGTCCAGCAGCAGCACGCAGTAGGGGTGCTTGCGGATGCCCTCGGTGAGCAGGCCGCCCTGGTCGAAGCCCACGTAGCCCGGGGGCGCGCCGATGAGCCGCGCCACGGCGTGCTTCTCCATGTACTCGCTCATGTCGAAGCGCATGAAGTGCACGCCCAGCACGTTTGCCAGCTGCTTGGCCAGCTCGGTCTTGCCCACGCCGGTGGGGCCGGCCAGCAGGAAGTTGCCCGTGGGCCTGCCCGCCGGGGAGAGGCCCGCGCGGGAGCGCTTGATGGCCTTGCACAGCACTTCCACGGCCTCGTCCTGCCCGAAGATGAGCCTCTTGAGCTCTTCCTCCACGCCGGAGAGCCTGGCGCGGTCGGTTGAGGAGACGCGCTGGGCCGGAATCCTGGCCATGCGCGAGATGATCTTCTCCACCTCGTGCACGCCCACGGTGTGCTTGCCGGGCTTGTCCTGCAGGCGGAACACGGCCCCGGCCTCGTCGATGACGTCCACGGCCTTGTCCGGCAGGAAGCGGTCGTTCAGGTGGCGGGCCGAGAGCTCCACCGCGCTGCGAAGGGCCGCCGGGGTGTACTGCACGCCGTGGTGCTCCTCGTAGTGGGGCTTGAGGCCCTTGAGGATCTCCACGGCCTCCTCGATGGAGGGCTCGGGCACCTCGATCTTCTGGAAGCGGCGGGAGAGGGCGCGGTCCTTCTCGAAATGGTTCTTGTACTCCTCATAGGTGGTGGAGCCGATGCAGCGCAGCTGCCCGGAGGCCAGCACGGGCTTGAGGATGTTGGAGGCGTCCATGGTGCCGCCGCTGGTGGCGCCCGCGCCCACGATGGTGTGAATCTCGTCCACGAACAGGATCGCCCCCGGCTTGGCGTGCAGTTCGCCCAGCACGGACTTCATCCTGGCTTCGAAGTCGCCCCGGTACTTGGTTCCGGCCAGCAGCGCTCCCATATCCAGAGCGAAGACCTCCACGTTCCTGAAGGTCTCGGGCACGTCGCCGTTGGCGATGCGCAGTGCCAGGCCTTCGGCCAGGGCGGTCTTTCCCACGCCAGGGTCGCCCACGTAGAGGGGGTTGTTCTTGCGGCGGCGCGCCAGCACCTGCACGGTGCGGGTCAGCTCCTCCTCGCGGCCGATGAGCGGGTCGATCTTGCCGTCGCGGGCCTTGGCAACCAGGTCAACGGTGAACTGCTCCAGCGCGGTCTGCTTCTCGCCGTTCTTGTTCGCGGTCTCCGCCTCGGCGCCCTGCTCCACGCCCTGACCGTGGGCGATGCTCTCCAGCACGTCCAGCCGGGAGATGCCCTGGGACTTCAGGAAATACACCGCGTAGGAGTCGTCCTCCTCGAACATGGCGGCCAGCACGTCGCCGACGTGCACGTTCTCCTTGCCGGCGGCCTGCATCTGCATGATGGCCCGCTGCAGCACGCGCTGCACCCCAAGGGTCTGCACCACCTCGGAGCTCTGCTCCTCGGAGACGACCTCCATGTGCTCTGCGAAAAAACGCTCCAACTGGAGTTTCAGGCGCACCACGTTGGCGCCGCAGCTGAGCAGGATGGCCTTGCCCGACTCCTCCTGCACGATGGCGTGCAGCAGGTGTTCGAGCGTGAGGTACTCGTGGTTGCGCCTCTTGACTTCCTTCACCGCATTGGTGAGCACGCGTTCGAGATTCTTGCCCAGCATTTATTCCTCTTCCATCGTGCATTTCAGCGGGTAGCCGTTCTGGCGGGCCAACTGGCGCACTGATACCACTTTGGTTTCGGCCATCTCGGCCGTATACACTCCGCAGACGCCCGTGCCGTTCTTGTGCACGGCCAGCATGATCTGGGTCGCGTCCGCGTCGGACTTGTTGAATACCGACTTGAGCACATGCACAACGAACTCCATGGTGGTATAGTCGTCGTTGTGCAGCAGCACCCTGAATTTGCGCGGCTCCCGCAGTTCCTCCTTGAGGATCGTGCCGGACTCGCGTTCGTCCTGACGTATCGAATCGGTCATGTATGCGCTCCAAAACCCCGTGAGGGATCTTCGGCCAAGAGATAAGTCGAAAGCCGCCCTTGTCGAGGGCCGGCGGGTTCCGGCCGGACGGCTGATCCTCCCAGAGTATACGCCCAGCAGGCTGGCCGCGCAACTGGCGCTGGACTTCCGTGCGCGGCGGGATATAAATGCCTCATGATCGTAAAACGTATCGTCCTGGCCCTCACGGGCGCATCGGGAATGCCCTACGCCGTGGCCCTGGCCCGCGCCATCGCGTCAGACCCCTCCTGCGAACTGCACCTCATACTCTCCGACGCCGCAATCAAGGTGCTCGAACTGGAATCGAAAGTTACAGCCGCCCAGCTCATCGCCCTGGCGTCCGCGGCCTATACCCAGCACGACGTGGCCGCGGGCCCGGCCAGCGGCTCCTGGCGGCACGCTGGCATGATCGTCTGCCCGTGCTCCATGGCCTCCCTGGCGGCCATCTCCAACGGGCTGGGCTCCAACCTGATCCACCGCGCCGCCGACGTGACCCTCAAGGAGGGGCGCAAGCTGGTGCTGGTGCCCCGCGAGACGCCCTTCAACGAGATCCACCTGCGCAACATGCTGGCGGCCAAGCAGGCGGGGGCGTCCATATTGGCCGCCTGCCCCGGGTTCTACGGCAGGCCCGCGACCATCGACGACCTGGCGGACTTCATCGCCGCGAGGGCGCTCGATCTGCTGGGCATTCCCCACTCCCTCGGCAAACGCTGGAAAGACGACAACTAGAGGAGTCCGCCATGCGTCACGAACTCACATGGAACGGCCATTCGAATTTCACGCTGCGCACCGACGGCCTGACCATCCTCATCGACCCGTTCTTCGAGGGCAACCCGAGCGCCGCCCTCTCCTCCAAGGACATCGCCAAGGTGGACTACGTGCTCGTCACCCACGACCACGGCGACCACGTGGGGCAGGCCCTGGAGATATGCAAGGCCACCGGGGCCAAGCTCCTGGCCATCGTGGAGACCTGCACCAAACTCGTCGGCAAGGGACTGCCCCAGGCCCAGGTGGTCAACGGCATCGGCATCAACATCGGCGGCAGCGTGAGCCTGGGCAGCGTGCGCGCAACCATGGTCCAGGCGGTGCACTCCAGCGAATCCGGCCTGCCCGTGGGCTACGTGCTGACCATGGCCGACGGCTACACGCTCTACCACGCGGGCGACACGGCCGTGTTCGCCACCATGGATATCTACGGAAAGCTCTTCTCCATCGACACCGCGCTGCTTCCGGTGGGCGGCACCTTCACCATGGACGCCCGCCAGGCCGCCGTGGCCTGCAAGCTGCTGCGCTGCAAACAGGTGATACCCATGCACTGGGGCAGCTTCCCCGTGCTGGAGAAGAATACCAGGGCTTTCGGACTGGCCCTGGACGACCTGGGCGTTGACACATCGCTCGTCGAGTGTGCGCCCGGACAAACTGTGGCCCTTCAGAAAAACGTCTTCAGCGAGGATTGCGGTTGTGACTGATACTTCAAATTGGATCAAAATGACGCTCAAAGGCGCGGCGGTGTTAGCGATTTGCACGGGCCTGCTCCAGTCGGGCCTGGCCCAGGCTCAGCCCCAGACTCAGGCCCAGCCCAAGGCACAGGCTCAGCCCCAGACTCAGCCCCAGACTCAGGCCCAGCCCAAGGCACAGGCTCAGCCCCAGACACAGACCCAGGAGCTGATGCAATACGCCACAAAGAACGGCGATGAGATCCTCTACGACAAAGGCTCTGTCCGGGAGGAAGGGAAAGGAGTCTTCTCCTTCATAAACGTCGTGCGCATGTCCGAGGAGAACGCCAAGAAATATTCGAGCCAACAAGGCTACTCGGACGTCTGCCACAAATCCATGCAGATCATGGCCATGGACTGCGGGGCCAAGTCGTACGTGATCAAGAAGGTCGTGGATTCCGACAAGAGCGGGAAGATTCTGAACTCAATCGACCCCGAAGATCAGAAGTTCAAGCCCATCGTCAGCGGAAGCGCCATGGAATCCCTCCAGGCTATCATCTGCAAATGATTCTCATCGCCGTAGGCCCCGCCGCGCACGCGGCGGGGTCTCTACCCGGTCAGCCGCATGTACTCCGGACAATCAGGGCCGCAGCGCGGATCAGGTGCTCGTGCTGACATCCTGCCGGGGCTCCCGGGCGGCCGGGGCTGTGCGCCTGGCGCGCCGCCCGGCCGGGCCGGAGTATCTAATACTGTAGGCGGATGGGCTGGGTGAGGGGTACTACCTGTGCAAGCGCAGGTATTTCCTGGGCTTTTCGTATCCAACGGACAGGCTGGAAAGCATCTCGACCTTCCAGCGTTGCTTGAAGAAATCCACCACGTACTCCAGGACCAGGACCTCGCCGTCCTTGAGGTAGGCAGGGGGGTAGTAGGCGCTCATTTCCCGCATGGTGGAGCCCAGCTCCTTGTTGACCATGTAGGATTTCTGAACTGAGAGCACCAGCTCGCGGTCGGAAAGGCTCTCCAGGAAGGCCAGCACCTTGGGGATGTACCCCAGGCGCACGAAGGTCTTGCCGATGAACTCCACCAGCATGGCGATGTCGTACTTCATGCCCGTCAGGCAGTGCACGGGCTTCTCGATGTCGCAGGAGACAAATTCCACGCCGTCCATGCCGAGGATGTCGCGCATCATGACCGCGCCCTCAAGCACTCGATCCTCCCGATCCACGCCCGTCACGCTCGCCGCGCCCCTTCGCCGGGCCTCGAAGGTGAAGAAGCCGAAGTTGCAGCCAAGGTCCACAACTGTCCTGCCGGTGAAGTCCACCTTGCGGAAATCCTCCAGCCCCTGGTGGTCGAGGTCTTCCGTGCCCAGGATGACGGGGGCCAGATTCTCATCATAGATGGTGCGGTAGACGTGCTCCGGCTCCAGCCGGGACACGTGCTCGCGCAGCCGTTGAAAACGGGGCATGAGGACTCCTTGGCGTGACGTGACAGGCCGCGATACAGCCTTTCGCGTGCAAAATCAACGAGGCGGGGAGGAATGCAGGGCCGCGTGGACGACGGCGGCCTTCCTGGGGCCCAGGCCCTTGATTTCGGCCAGTTGCTCCACCGTGGCGGACTTGATGCCCTCCAGGGTGGAGAACCTTTCCCAGAGCAGCTTGGCGGTCTTCGGCCCCACGCCCGGCAGGTTCAGCACCTCGCTGGCGAAAGCCTGCTTCTTGCGCACCTGACGCTGGCGGCCGATGACGAAGCGGTGCACCTCGTCGCGAAGGCGCTGCAGGAAGAGCAGTTCCCTGCTGCCGGGGCGCAACGCCAGGGGATTCTTGCGCCCGGGCCGGAACACCTGGTCGTCCTGGGCGTTCATGGCTCTGCCGGACTTGGCGATGGAGGCGATCTCCCACAGGTGGGGCAGCCCGGCCGCCCCCATGGCCCGCTCCACTGCCGCCAACTGGCCCTTGCCTCCGTCGATGAGCACCAGGTCCGGCCAGGGCTCGCCGGAGTCGATGCGCTTCTCCACCCAGCGGGCCAGGGCGGCGTAGTCGTCCGAGGAACCCTCCAGCTCCGGGAAGGCGTACTGCCGGTATTCCTGGCGGTCGAATCTGCCGTCCTCATAGACCACCATGCCCACGCGCATGCCTTTGCCGCCCAGGTGGGAGACGTCCACGACCTCGATTCGCCCTATCTCCCGGCCGACCTGGAGCTTGCGACCCAGGAGCGCCGGCATGGACTCCTGCGCCCCGCCCGCGCCTGCTTCGGCCACCGCCCTGGCCGCGTTGGCCGAGGCGATCTCCACCAGGCGGCGCTCCTCGTCCGTGCGCGGCGCGTTCAGCACCACCCTGGCTCCGCGCCGCTCGCCCAGGATGTCCGCGGTCACGGCGGCGGCTTCCTCGCCCATGGCCTCCATCATCCGTTGCGAGAGCATCACCCGCCCGGGCACGAAGCTCTCCGGCTTGTAGTACTGGGCCAAAAAGCTCGGCAGGGCTTCGGGCAGCTCCTCGTCGGTGAAATCGGGCCAGAAGAAATTGGCCCTGTCCAGCAGCCTGCCCTGGCGCACGAAGAGCACGGTGAGGCCCATGCCGCCGCCGGCGGAGAACACGTCCAGGGCGTCCAGGTCCGGGTGGTTGGGCAGCACCGCGGCCTGGCCCTCGATGGTGGCGCGCATGGCAGCCAGCAGGTCGCGCAGCTCGGCCGCCCGCTCGAACTGCAAAGCCTCGGAGGCTTCCAGCATCTCGCGCTCCGCCCGCTTGAGCACGTCCGCCGACTTGCCGGAGAGGAAGGCCTCCACCCGCCGCACCAGTACGGCGTAGTCCGCCTTGCCGACCGCGCCCACGCACGGGGCCAGGCACTGCCCGATGAAGTGGTAGAGGCAGGGGCGTACGCGGTTCTTGAAGCTGACGTCGCGGCATTTGCGCAGCGGGAACAGGCGGTTGAGCTCCCGCCAGGTCTTGCGGGCGGCCTGGGCCGAGGTGAAGGGCCCGAAATAGGTGGAGCCGTCGCGCACCACGCGGCGGGTGAAGGCGATCTTGGGAAAGTCGTGGGTCTTGTCCAGCTTGAAGAGGATGTGGCTTTTGTCGTCGCGCAGGACGATGTTGTAGCGGGGCCGGTGCTTCTTGATGAGGCTGGCCTCCAGGAGCAGGGCCTCTTTCTCAGTCCCCGTGACCAGAACGTCCACCCCGGCCACCCTGGCCACCAGCGCCCTGGTCTTGGGGTGGGCCACCTCGCCCCGGAAGTAGGAGGACAGTCGCGAGCGCAGGTTCACGGCCTTGCCCACGTAGAGCACCTTGCCCTGGGCGTTCTTCATCAAATACACGCCGGGATCGGTGGGATAGTCCTTGGTGACGAATTCGAACATTTCCCCCTCATGCCCCGAAGCGGCCCCGCAAACAAGGGGTCCATGCACCCTTGCCCTCGGGGCGTGTTGTGTGTACTGAAAAGCGTTCCACAAGGATAGAATCGAGAATGAAACGGCCCGCTTCCGACACATCCCGCATAACCGCTCCATGCCGGGCGGCTGTTTCACGCGCCTTGCGTCCCGCGGGGCTCCGCTGATGGACGTGCTCTGGGCACCCTGGCGGATGGATTACATCCTCGGCCCCAAGCCCGACTCCTGTGTTTTCTGCATCCCCGCCCACACCGGGGAGGACAGGGACCGCCTCGTGCTGGCCAGGGGAAAGCACACTTTCGTGATCATGAACAAGTACCCCTACAACAGCGGGCACCTCATGGTCACACCGTACCGCCACATCAGCTGCATCACCGAACTCACGCAGGAGGAGTCCGGCGAGATGATGGCCGCCCTCCAGGAGACCGTGGCCATCATCAACGAGTGCTTCAGGCCGCACGGCGTCAACGCGGGCCTGAACCTTGGCGAGGCCGCCGGGGCTGGCATCGCCTCGCATCTGCATTTCCAGATCGTGCCGCGCTGGAACGGCGACAACTCTTTCATGGCGGTGTTCGGCGAGACCCACGTCATACCCGAACTGCTGCTGCAAACCTACGACAGGATCAAACCGCGTTTCGACCGCGCGGCCATATTTAGCAACATCTGACGAGGGAGGCGGATATGCGTTTCATCAAGTTCGTGCTGTTGGTGCTGTTCTTCCTGTTCTTCATGGTGTTCTTCGTCCAGAACAACGCCCAGCTTGGCGCCCTGCTGGAGCTGAAGTTCAGCATGTTCACCCTGAACTGGCAGGCACAGCCTATCCCGTTCTACCTGGTGGTGCTCATCTTCTTTGTGCTGGGCGCGCTCTTCAGCACGGTCTTCTTCGTCATCGACCGCATCCGCATCGGCTCCCTCTGCAGCGAAGCCAAAGCCAAGGCCAGCGCCCTCCAGTCCGAGCTGGACGGACTCAAGGCCAAGCAGGCCATCAACGTGCCCGCTCCCGCCGCCCCCGCCCCGGCTGCCGCCGAGGAGGCCAAGTCCTAGCCGTACGCTCCGTGTGACCAAAGGCCGGACGTATCGCGCGCCCGGCCTTTTTTTTCCCTGTTGACTCCACCAAAATGTCCAGGCAAGTTAAACCCAGGCCCGAGAGCCCCCATTATTAACATTATCGTCAAATCACCCCCGGAAGCCATGAGCACCGTCAAGCTCACCCCCATGCTGGAGCAGTACCTGTCGATCAAGGGAGAATACCCTGATTGCCTGCTCATGTACCGCATGGGCGACTTCTACGAGATGTTCTTCGAGGACGCCGAAGTGGCCGCCCGGGAGCTTCAGATCGCGCTGACCTCGCGCGACAAGAACTCCGAGACTCCGGTCCCCATGTGCGGCGTGCCGCATCACGCGCTTTCGGCCTACCTGAGCCAGCTGCTGGAAAAGGGCTACAAGGTGGCCATCTGCGACCAGGTGGAGGACCCGAAGCAGGCCAAGGGCCTAGTGAAGCGCGAGGTGACGAGGGTGCTCACGCCCGGCACCGTGGTGGAGGACGTCAACCTCCAGGCCAAGCGCAACAACTACCTGGCCGCCCTGTTCTGGGAGCCCGACGAGCGCGCGGGCGGCCTGGCCTGGATCGAATTCTCCACGGGCGAGTGGTCCGGCCTGCACAGCCGCGACGAGGCCCAGCTCTGGCAGTGGGTCGAGAAGATCCAGCCCAAGGAGCTCCTGCTGCCGGACATGAAGGCCCCGCCCAGGCACGTGCCGGAACTGGGCATCCAGATCACCAATTTTCCCCACAAGCCCCATTTCGACCTGGCGGCCGCCTCCAGCCGCGTGCTGGAGGCCCAGGAGGTCTCCAGCCTGGAAACCCTGGACCTCGGCGACAAGCCGCAGCTGGTGCGGGCCATGGGGGCCATGCTCTCCTACCTGACTCAGACCCAGAAGCAGGGCCTTGGGCACCTGAGCGCCTTCCGCCCCCTGAACCTGAGCCGCCATCTGCTGGTGGACGAGGTCACGGAACGCAACCTGGAAATTTTCCGCCGCCTGGACGGCCGCAAGGGTCCCGGCACCCTCTGGCATGTGCTGGACCGCACCGTGACCCCAATGGGCGGCCGCCTGCTGGAGATCCGGCTGCGCCAGCCCTGGGTGGATCTTGAGACCATCCTGGAGAACCAGGAGGCCGTACGCTTCTTTTTCAAGGAAGACGGCCTGCGGGAGGCCATGCGCGACGCCCTGGACGAAGTCTACGACCTGGAGCGCCTCTCCACGCGCATCTTCCTGGGCCGGGCCACGCCCAAGGATTTCCTGGCCCTGCGCAACACCCTGACCGCGCTGCCGGGCATCCACGGCCTGCTGGCGGGAGACGGCCTGGACGGAGCGGTCTTCAGCGTGGAGAAGCCCCGGGCCCTGGGCCGCGTGCTCCAAACCTGGGACCAGTTGGAGGACGTCCGCGAACTGCTGGCCGCCGCGCTCGCCGATTCGCCCCCGGCCACCATCACCGAGGGCGGCCTGTTCCGCTTCGGCTACCACTCGGGCCTGGACGAGCTGATGGAGCTCACCGAGCACGGCGAATCCAAGCTCAAGGAGCTGCTGCTGAGCGAGCAGGAGGCCAACTCCCTGCCCAAGCTCAAGCTGGGCTACAACCGGGTGTTCGGCTACTACTTCGAACTTTCCCGCGCTGGCGGCCATGTGCCCGAGCATTTCGTGCGCCGCCAGACACTTGCCAACGCCGAGCGCTACATCACCCCGGCCCTCAAGGAGTTGGAGGACAAGCTGCTCTCCGCAAGCGAGCGCCGCAAGGATCTGGAATACCGCCTTTTCGGCGAGCTGCGCGAAATCGTCGCCAAGGCCCGCCCGCGCTTCAAGTCCATGGCCCGCGCCCTGGCCGACCTGGACTACTGGCAGGCCCTGGCGGACACGGCCCGCAAGTGGGAATGGACCAAGCCCGCCCTGCACCAGGGGCTGGAGATCGCCATCCAGGCGGGACGACACCCCGCCGTGGAAGCCGTTCAGGGCCCAGCCAACTACATCCCCAACGATCTGAGCATCACCGGGGATACGCGCCTGCTGCTCATCACCGGACCCAACATGGCGGGCAAGTCCACGGTGCTGCGCCAGGTGGCCATCATGTGCCTGCTGGCGCAGATCGGCTCCTACGTGCCCGCGGCCAAGGCGCGCCTCGGCCTGACGGACCGCATCTTCTCCCGCGTTGGCGCCTCGGACAACCTCGCCCAGGGCCACTCCACCTTCATGGTGGAGATGATGGAGACGGCGCGCATCCTGCGCCAGGCCACCCGCAAGAGCCTCGTCATACTGGACGAGATCGGGCGGGGCACCTCCACCTTCGACGGCCTGGCCCTGGCCTGGGCCGTGGTGGAAGATCTTGCCGGGCGCGGCCGCAAAGGCGACTCCAGCGACGGCGGCGGCATCCGCACCCTCTTCGCCACCCACTATCACGAGCTGACGCAGCTGGAAGGCAAACTTCCGGGCCTGCGCAACGTGAACATCGCCGTGAAGGAGTGGCGCGGCGACATCATCTTTCTGCGCAGGCTGGTGCCCGGCCCCTCGGACCGCAGCTACGGCATCGAGGTGGCCCGGCTTGCGGGCGTGCCCAGCCGGGTGGTACAGCGCTCAAAGGACATCCTGGCCGGGTTGGAGAAGAAGGCGCGGGAGACGCGCGGGGCCGCCCCGCAGCCGACCGCCCAGCGCTCCATGCTCCCCGGGCTCCCCGGGCTGGCCAGCGAGGCCCAGGAGTTCCCGCCCGAACAGGCGCACCCCGTGCTGGAAGACATCCGCAACCTCAAACTCGATAGCATCACCCCCCTGGAAGCCCTGAACATCCTGGGAGGCCTCAAGGCCAAGCTGGACGGGGAAGCAGGAACCCAAGGAGATTAGCCCCATGCATTTCTTCGAATACAAGGACGGCCAGCTCTTCGCCGAGGGCGTCCCGGCGGCCGAACTGGCCCGCAAGTTCGGCACCCCCCTTTACGTCTACTCCGCCGCCACGTTGCGCCGCCACTTCGAGGCCTTCGACTCGGCCTTCGCGGGCGTGCCCCACCTGACCTGCTATTCGGTGAAGGCCAACTCCAACCTGAGCCTGCTCTCCCTGCTCAAGGATTGCGGGGCCGGCATGGACATCGTCTCCGGCGGCGAGCTGCACCGCGCCCTGACCGCCGGCGTCGCGCCGGACAAGATCGTCTACTCCGGCGTGGGCAAGCGCGCCGACGAGATGCGCCAGGCCCTGGCCGCCGACATCCTGATGTTCAACGTGGAGTCCGCCGCCGAGTTGGAGCTGCTCTCCGCCGTCGCCACCGACATGGGCAAGACCGCGCGCATCAGCCTGCGCATCAACCCCGACGTGGACCCCAAGACCCACCCCTACATCTCCACGGGGATGAAGAAGAACAAGTTCGGCCTGGACATCGAGTCCTCCCTGGCCACCTACCAGCGCGCCATGGCCCTGCCCGGCATCGAGCCCATCGGCATCGACTGCCACATCGGCTCCCAGCTCACCAGCCTGGACCCCTTCCTGGAAGCGCTGGACCGCATCATGCGCTTCCATGAGCGCCTGACCGCCTTGGGGCTTACGATCACCCACCTGGACCTGGGCGGCGGCCTGGGCATCCCCTACAATGACGAGGAGCCGCCCCACCCCACCGAGTTCGGCGACGCCCTGGTGAAGGTCCTCAAGGACCACCCCATGACCATCATCCTGGAGCCCGGCCGCGTGATCGCGGGCAACTCCGGCATCCTGCTCACCGAGGTGGTCTACACCAAGAAGACCCCCACCAAGGACTTCATCATCGTGGACGCGGGCATGAACGACCTGGTGCGCCCCTCGCTCTACGGCTCCTTCCACGCCATCCGCGAGGTTGAGCCCAAGGGCCGCCCGGACGTGGACGTGGACGTGGTGGGCCCCATCTGCGAATCCGGCGACTTCCTCGCCAAGGACCGCAACATCCCCGCCGTGGAGCGGGGGGAGCTGCTGGCCGTGTTCTCGGCCGGGGCCTACGGCTTCACCATGTCCTCCAACTACAACTCCCGCCCCAGGGCGGCCGAGGTGCTGGTGGACGGCGACAAAGTGAAGCTGGCCCGCAGGCGCGAGACCCTCGACGACCTGATCGCCCTGGAAAAGAACTAGCCGCTCCAGACTGCCGCGCTAGAAACGGGCGTCCTTGTGATCGACGAGCACAGGGACGCCCGATCTTTTTTTGCCTCATTTTCCGGGAAAGCCTCCGGCGGCCAAAGGGCCTTCGGCTCTGGACTCCCCTATAGCTTCGCGTAGACCAGGGGAGAATAGCCTGGTTTGGCGCCGTGAACCTCGTTGTCTCCCCAGCGGACCTGGAGCGGACGGCGCATGACGATATTCTTCCGATATGTCGGCGTGCGCCGTCCGCTCCAGGCCCGCTGGGGAGACTCCAACCCGACACCTCCTGTTCGGGATTTAAAAGGGCGAAGCAGGACTTCGTCCTTTGGCCGCCGGAGGCTTCTCCCCTTGAAAGTATCCAACAAAAAAGCCGGAAGGACGCGCGTCCTACCGGCTTTCTCATTCGGTGCCTGTCGCCCGTCAGCGCCCGTACCGCACCAGCGACACCTGGTTGCCCTGTGTGTCGGAGATGCGCACGAAATACCCCACTTCCGGGGCGTACCACATCATGTAGTCACCGGTCCAACCGGTGTCGTTCTTCTTGGCCACGCGCAGGCGGAAGGCCTTGAAGGTCCCGGCGGGCACGGCGACCTCCTCGGCGGCCTCCACGGTGACGGTCATGGTGTAGTTCTGCGTCCCCTTGGGCGTTGTGGCGCTGTGGCGGAATGTCTGGCTGGCCCCGACCTTCATGGGGAAGATCAGGTAGGCGTCCTTGCCGCTGATGACGCCGTAGGAGATCTTGCCGCCCTTGGTGCCGGTGACGGAGAGGTCGCCCGCCAGGGTGGTCTGCCTGCCGATGTCGCCCCTGCCTCGCAGCACGATCTCGTCCCCCACGGAGACGACCTCCATGCGGTCGGAAACGGCGAAGGCGCTGCGGTTGTTGCCGGTGAACTCCCAATAGTCCCCGGGCTTCCACTTGGGCGCGCTGGCCTCGGGCATGGAGGCGACCGGAGCGCCCTTGGGAGCGCAGCCCCAGGCGAACGCCGCCAACAGAACCATCAGGAAAATCGGCGCTGCGCGGCGCACGCTAGTTGCCCGCCTTCTTTTCCTGGGCCAGCTCCTCGGGGCTGAGGGTCCACCAGGGGGTGCCGTCCTTGGAGCGGCGGACCTTGAGCTCCGCGCCCTCGTCCTTCTTGATCTTGGAGGCCATCACGACCTCCTTGCCGCCGATGGTGGCCCACACGCCGCTGACCTTGATGGTGTCGCCCGTGCGCAGGCCGATGCTCTCGACGTCCACGAAATCCTTGGGGCCCAGATGCACGGTCTCGGTCTTGTTGTCCTTCTTGTCGCGGACCACGAGCCCCACGCCCTTGGCCATGCCGGGCAGGGGCACGATCTCGATGATCTGCTCCACCTTGCCCTTGAAGGAGTCGGCCTCCTTGGCGTCATAGAACTTGTCGTAGGCGCCGCCCTTTTCCCAGCCCGCGATGTCGGGCTTGTCTTTGGCGGCCGAGGCCTGGGAGCAGATGAACACCAACGCCAGAACGGCGAACAGCAGCGGATTGAGGATGCGGGTCATGATACCTCCGAGGATTGTGAACAACGCATAGATGGTGAAGATAAATCCGCTCAATCGACGTGTAAAGCCCGGCGCAGAACTTCGCGCAACACCTCGGCGTCCCGAAGGGCCTGCATGTCGCCCCAGTCCCAGAGGCGCTCGGGGTGGACGTTCACGTCGCGGGGCGTTTCGTTCCAGGAGTCGCCCACCACGGCCCCCTTCAGGTTCGCAAATCCGCCCCAGGCGAGCAGCGGCAGCAGCAGCGCCGCCAGCAGCAACTTTCTCCCGGGGGCCGGTGCGCGCTCAAGGCACAGGCGAAGCCCCAGGACGCTCAACATGGCGAGTACTCCGTACATGCTCCCGAACAGGCGCGGGCCGTAGGACCACCCGCCCCACCACATGGGGAACATGGAGAGTGCGCCGAGAAACACGAGCAGGGCCAGCGAGGCCCCCCACCCGGCCCCCTGGTCCCAGGCGGAATCGGCGCGCGGACGCAATATACGCCAGATGGCGTAGCAGAACCCGGGCAGGAAAACGGAATTATACACCAGCAGCCCCCGGTTGGGGCTTACCAACAACCCCATGAGTGTGGCCGGGGCGGCGGAGAGGCTGCCGGACGGACCCTGCTCCAGCATGTAGGGCGGCAGCAACGCTCCGTACATCCATTGGTTCAGGCCCAGCCAGACGGCGGCGAACAGACCGCACCAGCACACAAATCGGACGAGCGCGCGGCGGCCGGCCAACCACAGCGTGGCCCCGCTGCCCAGGAGCATGAAGGCCATGTCGTGGCGGACCATGACTCCGAACACGCCCAGGATCGCCAAGCCCCAGGCAGGGACGTTGCGCCCCTCCAGGAGCAGCCGGAGCATGCCCAGGGAGAGCAGGCAGGCCAGATTGTGCGAGGCGAGCGCCCCGGCGTGGACCGAGAACTGGCTGGTGCACAGGGCGAACGCCGCTGCGGCCAGGCAGGCCATGCCCCACCCGAGGCAAAGGCGCAGGCAGACGGACAGGAACATGCCCACTGCCAGGGCGGCGATCAGCTTGGCCGAAGCCTCCGCCACCAGTGCCTCGGGCGTGTCCAGCAGATTTGTCCAGGCTGCCACGGGCACCAGGGCAAGGGAAAGCCCTGGTGGATAGTAGTTCACCACCCGGCCGTCCGGCAGGCTGCGTACCGACATGGCCCGGATGCCCGCCAGACGCTTCTCGTACGATTCAAGGCTCATGTCCCCGTGCAGCAGGGCGGCGGCGGTGGGCAGATACCAGCGGTTGTCGCCGGACTGCGCCCCGCTCGGCGCTGGGGCCGCCACGGAATAGACGGCGAAGCAGGCCAGGGCGGCGAGCGCCGGGGCCAGGAAGCGGCTGGGCCAGGCGAAGGCCGCCAGCAGCAGCGCGGCCAGCACCGGAAAGACTATCCTCAAGGATTCGGCCAGCAGGGAGAGGCGGGACTGACGCTCCAGCCGCAGCGTGATCGCGCCGTCATCGTCAGTCAGCTCCACATGGGCGGACACCATGCCGATGCAGAGCTGGCAGTCCAGCAGGTAGGCGCGCGTCTCCCTGCCGGACGCACCCTCGGGCGGCGGGAACGGGTCCTCCTTGATGGCGCCCATGGCGGGCAGGTTCCAGGAGACCGCGTAGCCAGCCCCTGCGGGGGCGTCCACGCTGAGACGCAGGATATCGAGTGATTCCAGCGGGAAGGAGGCCGTTTCCAACCCGGCGCCTCCCGGAGCTTGCGCCGGAGCCGGGATGCCAGGCCCCTGGTAGAGGATCTCACTTCCCTGGCCCCTGTATCCCCATCCGAACAGGCCAAGCGCCACCAAGAGAACGAGCGCGGTAAGCCTCCGCAGGAGTGCGCCCGGCGCCAGGCCCCCGTCCGGCGGGGCCTTGTCTTCTTTACTCATGGCGGCAAAATAGGTGCAACGTAGCGGAGTGTAAAGAATTCCACGAAAAAGTCCGGCCAGGGGCCGGACTTTTTCGTGGAACCAGAAGGGTCTTTGCTGCTCAGCAGGCGAACTGGCCGTCTTCGTAGATGAGCTTGCTGCCGCCGCCGCGCAGCTTGGCGGTGACGCGCTTCTTCTCGGTGTTCACCAGGTCCCAGTGCAGGGCGGAGTCGTTGAAGCCGAGTTCCGCTTTGCGGGCGTCGGTGAGTTCGGCCGGGTCGCCGTCGTAGGTGTCGGAGTAGGAGCTTCCGAGGGCCACGTGGCAGTTGCCGTGCTCGCCGCCAAAGTTCTCGTCGAAGAGGGTGTTGGCCATGAACTTGTCGATCTTGGAGAAGCGCTTGTCCGTGAGCGAGAACTCGCCCAACTTGTCGGAGCCGCCGTCCATGGCCACCTGCTTGCGCACGAACTCCTCGCCCTCCTCCGCGCTGACCTCGGCCACCTCGCCCTTGCGGAACACAAGGCGCACGCCGCGCACCAGGTTGCCGCTGCGGTAGGAAGGCTGGTCCGCATAGTAGACGCCCTCGGTGCCGCGCCAATCCGGCGAAAGGAAAAGCTCGAAGCTGGGGATGTTGTGCCCGGAGATGCCCTTGAAGCGCCTGTGCAGGCCGGGGGTCACGACCAGGTCCACATTGGCGGATTCGATATGGAACGACTCAACAGGCAGGGCGTTGAGCCAGTTTTTGATCTCCATGGCCTCGTCGAAAATCTTCTTCCACTCCTTCACGGGGTCGGCCGCGCGCAGGTGGCAGGCCTTGATGACCTGTTCGGTGAACTCCTTGCGGGTCAGGCCGGCGCAGCGGGCGTATTCGTCCGTGGGGTGCACGCACAGGGTCCAGCCGAAGTTCCCGGCCTCCTCGCGGCGCACCAGGATGTCGCGGTAGGGCTTGCGGGCGATGGCGGTCTGGGCGATGCGCTTGGGGTCGATGCCGGAGAGGTGGGTCAGGCTGTCCGGGGCCAGGATGTAGACCGAGCCGTGCAGGTTGTCGAACAGCTCCCGGGTGCCCGGAGCGATGAAGGAGAGCTGGGCGTCGCTCGCGCCCTTGTAGAAGTCGAGCTCCATGCGGGAGGTCAGGCCCATGCGCGGGATCACGTTGATGCCTCGCGCCAGCAGTTTGGCGAAGAGGGCCTCCGCCAGCTTGAGCCCGGCCAGGTCGAACTGGACAAGCACGTTGTCACCCGGCTGGTAGCCGGCGGGGCGGGAGGTCTCCAGGCCCCAGATGAGAACATCGGCATATTTATCAAGCAGTTTTGGGGTCAGCACGAGCAGTAGGCTCCCTGTGATGGGTTGAGGGTCGGTGTACAGGCCCTGTGCCCAAATACCACGCGGATGTAAAGCTTCCAGGGCGTCGCGGTTTCGTCACACGCATGTGCGAGCCTGGCCTGGAGGTCCCTTACGCCATGCTGCCTTTCATCCGCTCCTCGTACCTGAACTCCCTGCTGGAGTCGCTGGCCACAGGCGTGGTCATCGTGAACATCCGAGGGAACGTCTACGCCGCCAACGCCTCCGCCGCGCGCATGATGGGCCTGAGCCGGGAGGAGCTCCTCTCCTCCAGCCTGAACGGCCCCCGCCTGGACCGCTTCGAGAACCGCGCCGAGGTCCAGGCCCTGCTGGACGAAGCCCTGGACGACACGCGCATCCCGGCCACGGGCGACATCCTGGCCCGCTACGATCACCCGGAGCTGGGCCTGCGCCATTTCACCCTGGCCGTCTCCCGCCTGGTGGAGTACGAGAAGATTTTCGGCGTGATCCTGCAACTGAGCGACCTTTCCCACATCTACGATCTGCACCAGCGCCAGAGCCGGTTGCAACAGGAGCGCATCGACGGCCTGGCCAGGCTCTCCATGTCCATCGCGCACCAGGTCCGCAACCCTCTGATGACCATCGGCGGCTTCACCCGCCTGCTCATGAAGCGCGCCGACATGCCGGAACCCTCGCGCAACCACATGGATATCATCATGGAGGCGGCCATGCGCCTGGAGGACGTGGTCCAGGCGGTGACGCAGTTCACCGCCTCCCGCCAGCCAGCGCCGCAATTGCTGGATGCGGCTGGATTGGCGCGGGGCGTCCTTGCCGCCATGCCCGCCCCGCCCTCCGGGGTGGCGGTGGGCTTCGACGGCGAGGGCGCGACCCTCACGGCGGACCCCGCCATGACCGCCGACGCTTTGCGCGAGGTGCTGGCCAACGCCTTCGAGGCCCTGCCCGCGGGCGGCGGCTCGGTCAGGGTTCGGTGCGCGGTGGAGAAGGATTTCGTCCGCATCGAGGTTCTGGACGATGGCCCTGGCATAGCAGCGGACCACCTGCCCTTCGTGTTCGACCCGTTCTTCACCACCACATCCGTCGGCGTGGGCATGGGGTTGGCCAAAGCCAGGAAGTGGATGCGCGATCAGGGCGGCGAACTGGAGATTTCCCCCATCCAGGAGGGAGGAACCCTTGCTGTTTTGCGTCTGCCTGGAGGGGATGGCTTGAAGCCCGCTGGAAAATAGGTTACGGGTTGCCGCTTCGCAAACACAACAGGAGCGACATATGCCGAAAGAAGACGCCATAGAAGTGGACGGAACCGTCCAAGAAGCACTGCCCAACGCCATGTTCCGCGTTGAACTCGAGAACGGGCACGAAGTGCTCGCCCACATATCCGGCAAGATGCGCAAGTTTTACATCCGCATCCTCCCCGGCGACAAGGTCAAGGTGGAGCTCTCCCCCTACGACCTTTCCCGCGGCCGCATCACCTACCGCATGAAATAAGAGGCCCCCCGTCCGGGGGGCCTCTCTTCGGCTACATCTCCGAGATCAGCTCCATGAGGTCCTTGTTGACCTCCAGGAGCTTGTCGCGCAACTCCACCTGGTCCACCCACGGCTTCTCCGCCGTGCGGTCCAGGCGCTGGCGCAGCAGCTGGAACTTGGCTTCCGTGTCGGAAAGCAGGAAGCCCCAGTCCACCTTGGGCATTGCGCGTTCGGTGTCCAGGGTGACGGCGGTCTCGATGCCCGGCTTGAGGGTGCATTCCTCCAGGTATTCCGGCGTGTGCACCGTGAACCCGAAGCGCGACTCGATCAGCCCCGCCAGGGTGCTGATGGCGTTGCTTTCGCCGTGCACCAGGAACACCTCCATGCCGTTCTTCTTGAAGTGGCCCAGCCACTGAAGGATCTGGCTCTGCCCGGCGTGGGCCGAGAAGCCGCCGATGGTCCAGACCTTGGCCGCGACCTGCAGATCCTCGCCCATGATCTTGATGGTCTTGGCCCCGTCCACGATCTTGCGCCCCGGGGTGCCCTGCCCCTGGTAGCCCACGAACACGATGCTCGCGCCCTTGCGCCAGATGTTGTGGCGCAGATGGTGCTTGATGCGCCCGGCGTTGCACATGCCGCTGGCCGAGATGACGATGGCCGGACCGTCCAGGCTGTTGATGGAGCGGGATTCGTCCGCCGTGAGGGTGAAGCGCAGGTTGGGCAGGCTGAAGGGGTCCTCCCCGTTCTGCATGCCGCTGCCGATGTCCGCGTCCATGTATTCAGGGTGCTGGCGGAATATCTCCGTGGCGCGGATGGCCAGGGGGCTGTCCACGTAGACGGGCATGTCCTTGGGGAGCTTGCCGCCCTTGGAGAGCATGTGCAGCGAGTAGAGCACCTCCTGCGTGCGCTCCACCGCGAAGGCCGGGATGATGACCTTCTCGCCGTGGGCGTAGGAGTAGGAGATGGCCTGGGCCAGCTCCTCCAGGCTGGTGTTGGGGTCCTTGTGGTCGCGGTCGCCGTAGGTGGACTCCAGGAAGAGGTAATTGGCCGACTCGGCGAAGGTGGGGTCCTTGATGATGAGCTGGTCGGGCTTGCCCAGGTCGCCCGAGAAGACGAGCTTGTTGGTGGTGCCGTTCTCGGTGATCCAGATTTCGATGAAGGCGGAGCCCAGGATGTGCCCCGCGTCGCGGTAGACCACCTTCACGCCCGGGGCGGGCTCGAAGGGCTCGTTGTATTCCACCGTGCGCATGAGCGGCATCACGGCCGTGGCGTCGGACTGGGTGTAGAGCGGCTCCGCGGGCTTGCCGCCGCGCCGGGCGTTCTTGCGGTTCAACTGCTCTGCTTCCATCTCCTGGATGTGGGCGCTGTCCTGGAGCATGATCCAGAGCAGGTCCTTGGTGGGCGGGGTCAGGTAGACCTTGCCCGCGAAGCCGTTCTTGACCATCCTCGGCAGCAGGCCGGAATGGTCCATGTGGGCATGGGTGATGAGGAAGAAGTCAACCTTGTGGGGCTGGTAGACCGTGAAATCCAGGTTGCGGGCCTCGATCTCGCGGTTGCCCTGGTGCAGGCCGCAGTCCACGGCGAAGCGGATACCGCCGGTTTCCATCATGTAGCAGGAACCAGTGACGGTCTTCGCCGCTCCCAGGAACTTGATTTTCATCGGCACCTCTGTTTCGTTGCTGATTGCGCGATGTTTCGCAGGGTTGTAAACTACAACAATAACGCACGGATTCCAAGGAGCAGCGCGCTTGATCGAGATACTCGACGCCAGCACCCCCGGGCGCGTGGAGCAGGCCAGGAACCTCTTTGTCGAATACGCCGCCAGCCTCGGGCTCTCCCTGTGCTTCCAGAACTTCGAGCAGGAGCTTGCGGGGTTGCCCGGAGCCTACGCCCCTCCCCGGGGCGCTCTGCTCCTGGCTGTGGAGGGCGCCGAGCCTTTGGCCTGCGTGGCCCTGCGCCCGCTGGAAGGGCCGCTGTGCACCGCCGAAGGGGCGGAAGCGGCGTACCAAGCGCCAATCGGACTCGATGAGACCTGCGAGATGAAGCGCCTCTACGTGCGGCCCCAGGCCAGGGGGCGCGGGCTGGGCAGGGCCATGGCCGAACGGATCGTGGCCGAGGCGCGCCTGCGCGGCTACAGGAGGATGCGCCTGGACACCCTGCCCTCCATGGGGCGGGCCATCGCCCTCTATGAGAGCCTGGGCTTCAAGGACATCCCGGCCTACTGCGTGAACCCCCACGAGGGCGCGCGCTACCTGGAACTGGAACTCTAACCGCCTCGGCCATCCAAATGAACGACTTCGTCAACACCTTCCTGCTGGTTTACGCAGGCCTGTTCCCCATAGTGAACCCCGTGGGCGGCGCGCCCATCTTCCTGGGCATGACCCTGGGCAACTCCGAGCAGGAGCGCTCCGTCCTGGCCCGGCGCGTGGCGGTCAACGGGTTCTTCCTGCTGCTGTCGGCGCTGTTCGTCGGCTCACACGTGCTGGAATTTTTCGGCATCACCATGCCGGTGCTGCGCGTGGCGGGCGGATCGGTGGTCACCGCCTTCGGCTGGAAGCTGCTGCACGCCGGGGAGCACCCCAAAGACCACGACGGAACCGACTCCTCCGGCGGCAAGGTGGGGCTGGCCGACTCCTTCTATCCCCTGACCCTGCCCCTGACCATCGGCCCGGGCTCGCTCTCCGTGGCCATCACCCTGGGCAGCCGCAGGCCCCTGGGCGACATGGGGCTGGCCCAATCCGTCCTGATGGGCTGCGCGGCCGTGATCGGGCTGGCGGCGGTTTCGGCCACGGTCTACCTGTGCTACCGTTATGCCCGCAGGATCGTGCAGATCTTCGGCCAGAGCGGCATCAACGTGCTGCTTCGGCTCTCGGCCTTCATCCTGGTCTGCATCGGGATGGAGATCGTCTGGACCGGCGTCTCCCAGCTGCTGCAACTGCCCCGCTAGCCCTGGGGGCCGGGTCCCTTCGCACCGGCCCCCTTCCCCGCTCCACCATCCCGCCTCATCTGGCTGCCCAATCAGTCCGCGGATCAGCCCCCATTTAACCCATGGACTGCCGCAGCTCGCGCAGGACCTTGTCGAAATCGTCCACGCGGATCACCCCCAGCCTGGGGAATTCAAGATCCATGATGACGAATACCGTCACAGCCATGAGCGCGGCAAATCCCAGTATGTGGACCCAGCTCCTCGACTTGGCCAAGGCATGGTCGTAGCCGACCATCACCATGCTGCCCAGAACGAGCCCGAACATCAGGGCGAAGATGACCGAGGGCGGGTGGAACAAGGTCGCCATGGTTCTTGTGGTGGTGATGTCGATCATGTTGTTGAGCGCCGGGAGGACCAGGATCATGGCGCGCTGACCCTCCTCCGTCCGGCAGGCCGCCACGGAGGCCTTCCATATCTCGTTCTGCAGCAATACCGTGCGGCCCAGTTCAGCTTGGGCGGCGTCCACATCGGGCATTGCGGCGTAGGTCGCCAGACGCGAGTCGAGGTACTTGCGGAACAGCTCCTTTACGGCTGGCTGAGCGCTTTGCGGAAGCACATCCAGGCGCAGCCAGGCCGTGCCGATGGCGTTGGCCTCCTCCACGATCAGATGGCGGCGATGATCGAACCTGGACGTGGCTCCGCTGAAGGTGAAGGCGATGAGCAGGCCCACCAGGCCGAACACGGCGGCCTCCAGCGTCGCGGCGGCCTTGCTTTTGGCCTCGTCCGGCCTTCTCTCCGCCGACCTCGTCCCCAGCCATTTGCCCAACTCCAGACAGCCCAGCATTCCCAGACAGAATCCAACAGCGAGCAACACCATCGTGGCGGTAAAGTTCATGGAGCTCCCTCACTTTCCAGTTGGCAGAAGTCCGGGGAACGACGAGCAGGCCCGGCTCATCATACAGGGGCGAGTCTATCCGATACGTCAAAGGCCATACCTGGTCGAGTACAGAATTCCCTTGCCCATGACATGGCCCTCGCCGAACTATACGAAAGCATGACGGTTGTTGCGCCAACGGGTGGGATTGCCTGCCCGCCGCCCCTGCGCCCCCAAAAAAGAAAGCCGGGCCTGGGCGTCACCCGTCTCCGGCGCTTAGGCCGAGGGTATGAAACCATCGGCGGCGCGGGAGGGGAAACAGCCCAGGCCCGGCTTGCGAATGCAGATCGTACTTTCGGCTCGTTGCGCTAGGCCCCCGCTGCCTTGAACGCCTCGTCCAGCATGGCCTTGGCCTCGTCCTGGATGCGGTGCAGATGCTCGACGCTGATGAAGCTCTCGGCGTAGATTTTGTAGACCGCCTCCGTGCCCGATGGCCTGGCCGCGAACCAGCCGTTCTCCGCCACGACCTTCAGCCCGCCGATGGAGGCCCCGTTGGAGGGGGCCTTGGTCAGCTTGGCGGTGATGGCCTCCCCGCCCAGGCTGGTCTGGAGGATGGACTCCGGGGTCAGCTGGGCGAAGGCCTGCTTCTGGGCGTCCGTGATGGGCGCGTCCACGCGCTCGTACACGGGTGAGCCGAAGCGTGCGGAAAGCTCGCCGTAGAGTTGGGCCGGGTCCTTGCCGGTGACGGCGGTGATCTCGGCGGCCAGCAGGTCCATGATGAAGCCGTCCTTGTCGGTGGTCCAGACAGAGCCGTCCTTGCGCAGAAAGGAGGCCCCGGCGCTCTCCTCGCCCCCGAAGCCCAGTTCGCCCGAGAGCAGCCCGTCCACGAACCACTTGAAGCCCACCGGCACCTCGCGCATGGCGCGGGGCAGCGCGGCGGCCACGCGGTCGATCATGGCGCTGGAGACCAGCGTCTTGCCGATGGCGGCGTCCGCCCTCCAACCGGGCCTGTGCTGGAAAAGGTACCAGATGGCGGCGGAGAGGTAGTGGTTGGGGTTCATGAGCCCGCCGGAAGGGGTGACGATGCCGTGGCGGTCGTAGTCAGGGTCGTTGCCGAAGGCCACGTCGTAGGTGTCCTTCAGGCCGATGAGCCGGGCCATGGCGTAGGGCGAGGAGCAATCCATGCGGATCTTGCCGTCGCGGTCCACGCTCATGAAGCTGAAAGTGGGATCCACGGTGTCGTCCACCACTTCCAGGTCCAGCCCGTAGCGCTCGGCCATGGGCCGCCAGAAGGCGATGCCCGAGCCGCCCAGCGGGTCCACTCCGATGCGCAGGCCGCTAGCCTTGATGGCCGCCATGTCCACCACGTTCTCCAGGTCCGCCACATAGGGGGTGATGAAGTCGTGCGCGACAATGTTGGAAGCCTTGAGCGCGCGGGAGAAGTCCATGCGATTCACGCCCGAGAGCTTGTTCGCCAGGTAGGCGTTGGCCATGGCCTGCACCCTGCGGGTGATGTCCGTATCCGCGGGGCCGCCCGCGGGGGGGTTGTACTTGAAGCCCCCGTCCTGGGGCGGATTGTGCGAGGGCGTGATGACGATGCCGTCCGCCAGGCCGGAGGCGCGCCCCTTGTTCCAGGTCAGGATGGCGTGGGATATCACCGGCGTGGGGGTGTAGCCGTCCCAGCACATGCGCGCCTGCACGCCGTTGGCCGCCAGCACCTCCAGGGCGCTGGTCATGGCCGGGGCCGAGAGGGCGTGGGTGTCCATGCCGATGTAGAGCGGGCCGTCGATGCCCTTGGCCTTGCGGTAGTCGCAGATGGCCTGGGTGGTGGCCAGGATGTGGGCCTCGTTGAAGGTGCCCGCCAGCGAGGTGCCCCGGTGCCCGGAGGTGCCGAAACTCACGGCCTGGGCCGGGTTCTCGGGGTCTGGGGCGAGGCTGTAGTAGGCGCTGACGAGCTTGGGCACGTCCACCAGCAGGGAGCGCGGGGCCTTCTTACCGGCCAGGGGATGAACGGACATGGAGCGGCTCCTGTGGATTAGTGTTTGTAGTCCGAGCTGGCGTTGAACTTGTCCAGCTTGAGGGCGAAGTCGGTGACGAAGGTCTTGAAGTCCTCGAAGGTCATGTCCGTCTTGATGGCGATGCCGTCGGAGGAGAAGCAGTGGGCGTCGCTGAAGCAGCAGATGTCCAGGTCGATGTCCACGTAGACCGTGTTGGGCTTCTCGTAATAGCGGGTGAAGATCAGGCTGCCGTCGGGGTCAAGCAGGTCGATGCGGGCCGCGCCGTAGCCGCCCACGATGGCCTGGAGGCCGTCGATGGTGTACTTCACCGCGTCGGCGTAGAGGTTCATCCTGGCCCCGGAGTAGTCGTCGGTCACCTGCAGGGCCGGGTTGAACACGGGCTTGCCGTCGATGGTGGTGATGATCTCCACGGAGTAGCCCGCGTCGGTGGGCTGCATGTCCAGCGCGATGCCCAGACTGCTCGAATTGACCTTCAATGTGCACTTCATCGTCTGTCCTTTCCTTGAATGCGTATATGTCCGCGCCTGTTGGTCGCTATTGGGGCTTCTTGCCCTGCAGGGCCTCGTTGTCGAAGATGGAATACCCCGCCGGGGGGGTGTACTGGAACTGCTCGGGCGAGGTCTTGGCGTTGAGCGTGACGTTTGAGAGCGTCAGGTCGTTGATGTTGCCGTAGAAATCCTCGATGGAGATGCGCGTGAGCATGTTGGTGCGCTCGTCCACCCAGGCGTAGGCCAGCACCAGCCCGGGCTCCGCCTCGCGGGGCACCAGGCGCAGCTTGACCTGCCCCGCCGTGGCATCGGGCTCCTGCTGGATGTGGAAATCCTCGCTGAGGCGCGCCTTGCCGGACAGGAAGCGCAGCATGGTCTTGGATCCGAGCACCTCCTCCACGGAATAGCGGTAGGCGCTCTTCTCCTCGGGGAAGGCGTTCCAGACGGCGTCCTTGCCGACCACCAGAAGCTCCTTCTCGGGGACCACGGTCTCCCAGCGGATGAGTGCGGGCTGGGCGAACACCAGCTTGCCGGTGCGGACTTCCGTCTCCTTGCTGGTGGCGTTCTGCAGCCGCTGGCTGAAGTCCGCCGAGAAGGAGTTCATGGACTGGTACTGCTTCTGGATCTTGGCCGTGAGCGCGGCGATGTCCGCCGCCTGCGCGCCGGTCGCCGCCAGAAGCAGCAGCGCCAGCAGGACCGTGATGCGAGCGATCATATATACTCCGTCAGTCCACCCCGCGAACGATGTCGAAGACGGCCTCGGCGTCGAAGACCACGGACATGTCCTGGGTGTGTTTGTATGTGAGCACGTGGATGCCGTGCCTGAAAAGCGCCTGTGAGAAATACGCGCCCAGCGCGCCGGGAAGAGCCAGAAATCTCGCGGCGTGCAACGGAAGGCGCGACAGGATCAGGCGGCCCACGGCCTCCCGCAGGGCGTTGGGGTCGAGGTCCGCAGCCACCTGGAAAACAGCCGTGACGGATTGTTCCGCGTCTGCCAGGACGAGCTCCCCGTGCTGGGTGTAGGCAGTCCTGTGGCCGAGGTTGCGGGATTCCGAGAATTTGTCCAGTTGCTCGCGCAGGCTGCGCGTCGCGAGCTCCAGCAGGCGCGGCGAGGGGAGGTCGCGCCCGGCGGAGCCATGTCCGGGGCCGGATGCGGGGCCTGGGCCGAAATCCAGGCCGTGGCTCTCGGCAGGAAGCAGCCCCTGCGCCTTCCAGGCCTGAAAGTCCCTGACGGCGCGGACGAAGCGCGCGACTCCTGCCGGGGCCGTGTCGGCCCCGGCGCTGGAGATGACCAGCGCATCCCTGGGCTCTCCCGCTTGCGGCACGGCCTGCAGGACGGTGAAATCGCATTCGTGCGCCCCCAGGAACTGAACAAGCGGGGCCGGGGCCGCATAGGCAAGAAGCACGTCGCGGCCGAAGCGCAGCAGCACCCCGCTTGCGCCGCCGTCCGCCCCGGACACGTCGAAGTCCAGCTCGCAGACCGGCTCGAGCGCGGCCTTGTCCGCAGGCAAGCGAAGTCCCAGGCGGAGCCGGAAGAGCCCTGGCTCCTCCACAGAGGAGAACCAGAAACATTCCGAAGTGTTCCAGAATGTCTCGCCCTCCCAGGCGCGCCCGCTCCACTGGACGTCCGCCGTGACCTTCGCGGCCGCGTTCTTCAAGCAGAGCATGAACTTTTGCAGGGCTGCCCGCGCCGTTTCCTGATCCTGGATGATCTGCATGGCCGCCTAATCCTTGCCCCTGAGCACCACGCGGGGCTTGCTGCCGTCCGCCGGGCCCAGCAGCCCGTCGCGTTCCATCTGCTCGATGAAGCGCGCAGCCCTGTTGAAACCGATGCGGAAGCGCCTCTGGATGAGTGAAATGGAGGCCTTGCCCTGCTCCATCACGAAGTCCAGGGCCTGGGGGTAAACGGGGTCGTTCAGCGAGTCCCCTCCCCCATCGCCGCCTCCGAGGCCGGAGCCGTCGTCCTGGGCGTCGTCCTTCCAGCTGCCAAGGTCCATGAGGTAGCTGGGGGCCTGGCGATCCTTCCAGTAGTCCACAACATGGGCGGTCTCCTCGTCGGAGACGAAGGCCCCGTGCATGCGCGTCATCTTGCCGCCGCTGGGCTTGAACAGCATGTCGCCGCGCCCCAACAGGTGCTCCGCGCCCACGGTGTCCAGGATGGTGCGGGAGTCGTGGCGGCTGGTCACCTGGAAGGCGATGCGCGTTGGGAAGTTGGCCTTGATCAGGCCGGTGACAACGTCCACGCTGGGGCGCTGGGTGGCCAGGATCATGTGGATGCCCGCCGCGCGCGCCAACTGGGCCAGGCGCACGATGGAGATCTCCACCTCCTTGGCGGCGGTCATCATCAGGTCGGCCAGTTCGTCGATGATGAGCACCAGGTAGGGCATGGGCTCGAGCACCGTTCCGTCCGGTTGGGGTTCGCCGCCGGATTTGGCCACCTTCTCGTTGTAGCCGTCCAGGTTGCGCACGCCGAGCAGGGCCATGGCCTCGTAGCGGCGGTCCATCTCGGCCACGCACCAGTCCAGGGCGGACTTGGCCATGGCCATGTCCGTGACCACGGGGTGCACCAGGTGCGGCAGATCCGCGTAGACGGCCAGCTCGATGCGCTTGGGGTCGATGAGCAGCAGCTTCACCTCGTCGGGCTGGGCCTTGTAGAGGATGGAGAGCAGGATGCCGTTGATGCACACGCTCTTGCCGCTGCCCGTGGCGCCCGCCACCAGCAGGTGGGGCATGCGGGCCAGGTCGGCCACGAAGGGGCGGCCCTGGATGTCCTTGCCGATGGAGAGCGTCAGCCGGGAGGCGGAGCCCGTGAACGGCTCGGCCTGCAAAATCTCCCGCAGGTAGACGGTCTGGCGCTTGGCGTTGGGTATCTCCACGCCCACGGTGTCCTTGCCGGGGATGGGGGCCTCGATGCGCACGGCCAGGGCCTTCATGGCCAGGGCGATGTCGTTGGAGAGGCCCGCGATGCGGCTGACCTTCACGCCCGGCGCGGGCTTGAACTCGAACATGGTGACCACCGGGCCGGGCACGATGCGCATCACCTCGCCCTGGATGCCGAAATCGGCCAGGCAGGTGGTCAGGCTGGCGGCCTGGGCGCGCAGGGACTCCTCGCTGGGGCCTCCGGCCTGGGCGGGCGGGGGCGTGAGCAGGTCCAGCGCGGGCAGGTCGCCCGAGGCGAAAGAATTGCGCGCGGCTTGCCTGGGCTGGGCTTTGGGCTTGGCGGGCTCGCGCCGCTGGGCTTTGGCCTGGGGTTTCACCTCATGCACGGCGTCCGGGTCCGAGGCGTCCGGGAACAGCTCTCCCTGCTCCATGGCCTCCATGGCCCGTTTGCGCTCCTCGGTGAGCTCCTCGCGCTCCTGCTTGCCGGGGCCGAACAGGAAGCGAGTGACCGAGGGGCCTATCACCTCCCAGATGTCCGCGAAGAAGGCGTGGACGCGCACGCGCTGGCTGTCCCAGGAGATGCCCAGGAGCAGTTGCACGGAGACGATGCCCAGAAAGGTGACCAGCAGGTACATGCCCACGGGGTGGATGAGCTTGGCGCCCAGGCGGTAGAAGGCCCCGCCGAGCCAGCCTCCCCCTTCGAGCTTGCCCAGGGCCAGCCCGGGCCCGGGCCAGTCCGACCCGAGGCAGATGAGCACGGCCACAAACAGGCCGAAGAGCCCCGCCCAGTGTCTGCGGGTGATGCCCATGAGCGGGAAGAGCCTGCGCACGCCCGCGTAGCCGATCAGCGCAGGCACGAAATAGGCCGCCAGGCCGAAGAGGTCGCAGAGGATGCCCGCCAGGTAGGCTCCCACCACGCCGGTCATGTTGGCCACCTCCCGCCCCTTGATGGAGGTCTGGTTCAGGGAGGGGTCGAGGGGGTCGAAGGAGAACAGCGCCAGGGCGAAGAACAGCGCCAGGAAGAATAGCGCCACCCCTGTGAGTTCATCCAGAATCTTTCTGGCTTCCGTAGTAAGCTCCGCTCGTGTCGTTTCCATAAAAAGTGAGAAGGGCCGTGGAGCCCGCGCTCCACGGCCCTGTAGCCTTTTTTTGCGCCGAACGCACTATACGCGGCCCAGGTATTCCCCGGAGCGGGTGTCCACTTTCACCTTTTCGCCTTCGTTGACGAACAGGGGCACGTTGATGGTCAGCCCGGTGGAGAGCGTGGCGGGTTTGGTGGCGCCCGAGACGGTGTCGCCCTTCACGCCGGGTTCGGTGTGGGTGATCTCCAGCACCACGGAGGGAGGCAGGTCGATGTCCAGGGCCTTGCCGCGGTACATGAGCATGGTCAGCTCCATGCCGTCCACCAGGAAGCGGCCCTTGTCTCCCAACACGTCGTCCTCCACGGAGAACTGCTCGTAGCTTTCCATGTCCATGAACACGAAACCGGTGCCGTCCTTGTAGAGGTACTGCATGGAGCGGGTCTCCATGTCCGGCTTGCCCATCTTCTCGCCGGAGCGGAAGGTGTTCTCGACCACGCGGCCGTTGAGCATGTTGCGAAGCTTCGTGCGCACGAACGCGCCGCCCTTGCCGGGCTTCACGTGCTGGAAATCCACGATTTCATAGGGGATGTTGTCCAGCTCGATCTTGAGGCCGCGGCGGAAGTCGGTGGTGGAAAGCATTGTATCTCCTTGAAACTCAGGTATTTTTTGTGAGCCAGTGCTGCCAGAGCGCACGGACGGCCAGGGCATAGCTCATCATGCCGAAACCCGCAATCACTCCGATGCAGCTTTTGCCGATAAGGCTCTGCAGGCGCAGAGGCTGGTCCGTACGGGCGAGAATGTTGGAAAGGTGGACCTCCACGCAGGGGATGCCGATCCAGGCCAGGCAGTCGGCCAGGGCCAGGCTGGTGTGGGTGTAGGCCCCGGCGTTGAGCGCGATGCCGTCGATCTGGTCGCGCCAGGCCTGCTCAAGCCGGTCGATGATCTGGCCCTCGCCGTTGGCCTGGAACACGCTGTGCTCGATGCGCCCGGCGGATTCGCCCATCATGTCGGCAAGCATGTCCCCCAGGGCGTCCATGCCCTGCGAGCCGTATATCTCGGGCTGGCGGCGGCCCAGGAAACCCAGGTTCGGGCCGTTGACCACCAGGATGCGGCAATTCGTCATCTTGAACCTCGCCTTGCTTTCGGAGGATTTGCGGGTATGCTCACGCGCACGACAAGCCGTTAACCGGGACCGACATCCATGCGCAAGACGCTTCAGATAGAAAAAACCATCTACACCATCGCCGACCTGATCCTGCCCGACGCCCCCCAGGTGGCATTGGCCGGGCGCTCAAACGTGGGCAAGTCCTCGCTGGTGAACAGGCTGGCCGGGCGGAAGCAACTGGCCAAGACCAGCTCCACCCCGGGCAAGACCCAGAGCATCAACCTCTACTCGGTGGCCCCGGGGGCCTACTACCTGGTGGACCTGCCGGGCTACGGCTACGCCAAGTACTCCAAAACGGAGCGCGCCAAGTGGGCGAAGCTGATCGAAAAATATCTCACGGGCAACCGTCTGCTGCACGCCGTGGCCGTCCTGCTGGACTGCAGGCTGACGCCCCAGGCCAGTGACCTGGACATGGTCGCCTGGCTGCGCGCGGAGAGCATCCCCATGATCGGGGTGCTCACCAAGGCCGACAAGTGCACCCAGCGCGAACGCCAGGCCCAAAAGGCGCTGTGGACCCCGCTGCTTGCCGGTGCGGCTCCGGTGCTCTTCTCCTCGGTGACGGGCATGGGCTATGACGATCTCTGGGCGCGCTTCGACGCCGCGGTCGGCTACGCCCCGGACGCGGAAGGCGGCCCAGAGGCGGCCCAACCCACGAGCGATGACACGGAGCCTCCGGCCTGACCGAAGGCGTGGCCTCAACCAGGCCGGTGGAGAAAGCCCCCGGCCTGGGCAAAACCATGTCGCTCCAACCCGCCGGGACACCCGGAGCCCTGAACAGGCCGAAGGACTTGCGGCGAACGGACCGATTATCCGCAGCCCTTTTCAGTCCCGGGCCTGCACGCGGCGTAGGGAACCGGCCTCGGCCGCCTGGCGGCACACCCGTCTAGTCGACATCCTTCCCGGCGGCGAACGTCTCGCCCTCACCCTCGGCGAACAGCTTCTTCAGAAAATCCTGGTCCGCGGGCCCCAGGTTGAAGCGCATCCCGGCTTCGTCCATCAGCGAGCCCAGGGCACCGCCCTTCTCGGCCTTGCGCTCGGCCACCCAGGCCGCGGCGCGGCGCACCAATTCCTTCTGCGGCATGACGGTGGTCATGGCGTATCTCTCCGGTGTTGCTGTTGATTACCAATCGGCAATGTACCATGTACCCGAACGCTCCGGGGGTTGCAACCGCGCAGGTATTGCCGTACCTCCGCCGTGTCTGCGACAAGAGAGGACATACATCATGGACCCGTGGCTCAGTACGATCATATTGGGCGTGGTGGAAGGCGTGACGGAGTTTCTACCTGTCTCCTCCACCGGCCACCTCATTCTCACCGGGGTGCTCCTCGGGCAGGAAGGCGACAAGGCGGCCTCCTTCGACATCATCATCCAGCTCGGGGCCATTCTGGCAGTGTTCGCCATCTACCGGGACCGCTTCATGTCCCTGCTGGTCCCCAAGCCCCGGGAGCGCTTCGCCGGCAAACGCGGCATCTACCTGCTGATGCTCACCAGCCTCCCGGCCGCGGTACTCGGCCTGGTGGCCCGCAAGGCCATCAAGGCGCACCTGTTCGCCCCCCTGCCCGTGGCCCTGGCCCTGGTCTGCGGCGCGGTGCTCATCCTCATCGTGGAGAGCAGGCGGACCGCTCGCAGCAAATATCACGACCTCGACGACATCTCCCCGGCCCTGGCCCTGGGCATCGGACTCTTCCAGTGCCTGGCCCTGTGGCCCGGGTTCTCCCGCTCCGGCGCGACCATCCTGGGGGCCATGATCCTGGGGGCGCGGCGCAAGCTGGCCGCCGAGTACTCCTTCATCGCGGCGGTGCCCATCATGATCGCGGCCACCTGCTACGAAACCTACAAGAGCTGGGGCGAATTCAGCGTGGCCGACATCCAATTCCTGGCCCTGGGGTTCGCCGTGGCCTTCGTTTCGGCCTGGGTGGCGGTGCGCTGGTTCATCGGGCTGGTCAGCCGGGTGACGCTGCGCCCCTTCGCCGTCTATCGCATCATCCTGGCGGCCGCGGTGTTCGTATTCTGGCCGCACTGAAAATCATGGAAAAAAGGTATTGCCAACCCGGGCTGGACTGTGTAGATAGCCCGTCCTGCCGCGAGCGCAAAAAACGCACCGCGGCAACAACGTGGCGAGGTAGCTCAGTCGGTTAGAGCATGCGGCTCATATCCGCAGTGTCGGGGGTTCAATTCCCTCCCTCGCTACCACTCAAAAGAAGGCCCTTCAGTGCAACACACTGGAGGGCTTTACTTATTTCAGCCATACCCTGCCCCTGGCAGTCCTTCATTCCGCCTCAATCCGCCCGCAGGGAGCTCACGAGTATGTTGGCTGGCACGTAGAGCGCCAGTCACCTGAACCGCTCTTGGCGGTCAACGACGAGTACATGCGCTCACCACATAAGGGGTGGGCCAGCACCCCGCCGTGAAGCTATTGGGCTGGCGCGAAGTAGCGGGCGTACGTTCCGTCGGCTTTCATCGACCTCAACGCCTCCGCCAGGGGGGCCACGAGTTCCGCGTGCTTGGAGTTCAGGTAGAGAAACATCTCACGCTTCGCGAGAGGCGGTTCTACGGCGTATCCGCCTGCCACTCCGTGTTCCTTGAGGTGGTAGTCGCCTCCGAACCGATCATAGAGGACTATGTCCGTGCGCCCTGCCTTGAGAAAGGAAAACAACTGCGTAGGATTTACGACCTTGGTGACATCCTGAGCCTTGACGTTGTCCTCAAGAATTTTCCAGCCGATGACGTATGAAACTCTGTACGGGTCAAGATCATGCCAACCGTTGATAGACAGGCCGGGCTTCGTGGCGAAGGCCATGAACTCGTAGGTCATGTTGCTTTCGGGAAGCTGAATCAGATTGGGATAACGGTTCTGAAGCCCGGCAACGCGGTTGTTGTCGCCGTCGATGAGCCCGGCTTCGGCGTCGGCGAGTGAACGTTCGCTCGGCAGGGTAACAAACTCCACCTGAACTCCGGCACGCCGAAATGCCTCCTTGAGCATGCGGTCAAGCATCCCGCTCTGGTCTGGAAGGCTGAGTGGGGGGGCGTATGTCGTGCCAATCACGAGGGCGGGAGGCTGGGCAAAAGCCTGGTGCGCCACTGCGAGCAGGATGATGAGGAGGGCGACTATTTTGTGCACATTGAGTCTCCAACTCCGACCTACACGGACACTACCAATCCGGACCTGCCTCTTTCTAAAAGAATTCAAGCGGTGACAGACCCATGCCCAACCTAAGCGACATTCCCAGGTGGGTCAATCTGGTGAATCACTTGAAAGGCATTGCCCGCAGTGCTGTGAGTTCATAACCTAGGGGGTATCGCAGGGTTACCGGTTGACCGCATTGCCTACCCTATGACGTGCGCCGCGTTGCCGGATTGTTCCGGTTGGCACTGGGAATAAACGGCGGAGCAGGCGATTGCGCCCCCTGTTGACCAAATGAAGATAATCGGGCTTACTGGCCCCGTTTGATTCCTGATTGAGCCTCGATGCCGATGAAACGGGAGCTTGGTGGTTGCCTGTGCAAAACAAAGAGAACACCTCGGCCCTCCTGGCGGAACTGAAAGCGGCCCGGGCACGCATCGCCGAACTGGAGGCCGAGAGGGACGCCAGGATCAAGGTCGAGGAGGCCCTCCGAGCGAACGAGGCTCTGCTGCAAGCCATCCTCCGCGACCTGCCCTTCGACTTCTGGGCCCGCGACACCAACCAGCACGTCATCATGCAGAGCAAAGAGTCCATCCGCCTCTGGGGTGACTTGTCTGAGGTGCCGGTAGCTGAAACCTTCGCCGGTTTCGGGACATCCGACATCTGGAAGGCGACCAACCGTCGCGTCCTGTCGGGCGAGGTCGTTACGGGCGAGAACGAGTACGCGGCGCTCAACAGCGAATTGCGCACCTACCACTGCATTGCGGCGCCCATCCGCGACGGGGATGCGATCCTGGGTGTCGTGGGCATCAACCTGGACATCACTGAGCATAAAAAGACCGAGCAGGCCCTTCAGGACGCCCACTCGTTCCTGAACATCGTCATCAACAGCCTCCCGGACCCCATCTTCGTAGAAGACGAGCAACACCGCCACGTGCTGGTCAACCAGGCCCTCAGCGAGCAGCTGGGCATACCCGTGGACCTGTTCCTAGGCAAAACGGTGCGTGACATCATGCCGCCTGAGCTGGCGGAGACCAAGTGGGCCGACACGGAACTCGTCCTGAAAACCGAAACGGTGAGCACGGCCGAAGAGAAAATCGTCGACGCCCAGGGAAGGATTCGCGAGATCCTCACCCGGAAGGTCCCTTACAGGGGGGCCGGCGGTGAAAAGCTCGTCATCGGCGTCACCACGGACGTCACGGACCGCAACCTCGCCGACGAGGCTCTAAGGGCCAGCGAAGATCGCTACAGCACCATCGTGCGGACCACTGCCGAAGGCATCTGCATCCTGGACCAGGACAGCAAGATCACATTCATAAACCAGGCCATGGCCGACATGCTCGGTTTCGAGATCAAGGAGGTTGTGGGGCTATCCGCGTCCAATTTCCTCTTCCCCGGGGACATGGCGGACTTCGACGAGCGGGTGCGCCAGCGCCAGTTCGGCCAGCCCCTACGCTATGAAAGACGCTTGCGGAGAAAGGATGGGGGGGAGCTCTGGACCATCGCCAGCACCACCCCGCTCTTCAGCAAGGACGGCGAGTTCCTGGGCAGCTTCGGCATGCTGACCGACATCACCGCCCGCAAGCAGGCGGAGGCGGAACTAGTGCGGCAGAAGCAAATGCTCTTGTCCATCATCGAAAGCACTTCCGACGCGATTTTCATCAAGGATGCCGCCGGCCGCTACGTCCTGGTGAACAACGTGACGGCCAGCTTGTTCGATTTAAGCAAGGAAGAGATGCTGGGGTGCGACGACACCGCCATTTTCCCCCCGGCGCAGGCGGAGATGCTCAAGAGGAGTGACCTGGCCATCCTCGAACAGGACGCCCCCAAAACCATCGAGGAGCGCCTGACCACCCGGGACGGGGACCGGATCTACCTCACGACCAAGGGGCCGCTCTTCGACGAATCGGGCCGCAAGACCGGCATCTTCGGCATCGCCAGGGACATAACCGAGCGCGAGCAGATGGCGGAGACCCTGATTCAGACCGAAAAAATGGCCAGCGTAGGCGGGTTGGCCGCCGGCATGGCCCACGAGATCAACAACCCGCTGGCGGGCATCCTGCAGTCCGCCCAGGTGATCGCCGCGCGCCTCCGGCCGGACAACGCGGCCAATACCAGGGCTGCGGAAATCTGCGGCTGCCCCATGAAAGGCCTCCAGTGCTACCTTGAGAACCGGGATATCCTGACGCTGCTCGACGGCGTCCGGGATGCTGGCAAGCGTGCAAGCCTGATCGTCGCGAACATGCTCGATTTCAGCAAGCGGCATAACGCCGACATATATCCGATCAACATCATCAAAGTAATAGAAAAATCCATCGAGCTTTGCCAGCAGGACCACAATCTAGCGGAAAAATACAACCTCAAGAACATCTCCATAACACGGGACTACGAATCGAATGAACTCACCGTGCCCTGCTCCGGCAACCAGGTACAACAGGTCATCCTCAATCTGCTGCGCAACGCCGTGCACGCCATGTCCGAAGCGGAGACACCCGCACCCTCCATCACACTGCGCGCCAGGACCGATGGAGAGAATGTCCTGATCGAAGTGGAGGATAACGGCCCGGGCATGGAGGAGCGCGTGCGCAGGCGCGTTTTCGACCCGTTCTTCACCACCAAGGCACCCAGCAAGGGCACGGGCCTGGGGCTCTCGGTTAGCTATTTCCTGGTGGTAAACCGGCATGGCGGCGTTCTGGACGTCCATTCCGCCCCGGGCAAGGGCACCCGGTTTTCCGTAAAGCTGCCCCTGAAGCCCCGTTATGGGAAGAAGGCCTCGATCACCGAACCGTCCTTGAGGTGACCAGGCCGTACTGCGCTCAAACGGCTGGCCCATGGAGGCCCGGCCGGGAACATCCAGGAGGATGCATTGCAGACAGAACTTGTGGACTTCACGAGGAAGGCGCTCGAGCGCGGCATAGAGCGCGACAGGATCATCCAGACGTTGCTGGATGCCGGCTGGAACAAGGCCGACGTGGCCTCCGCAATGGCCTGTTTCGCGAACATCGACTTCCCTGTGCCAGTTCCCAGGCCCAGGCCATACCTCTCGGCCGCCGAGGTGTTCCTGCACCTGCTGATGTTCGCATCGCTCTATTACGCGGCGTTCAGCCTGGGCTCCATCGCATTCCACTTCATCGACCACTCCTTCCCTGACCCGGCGAGCTTGCGCCGCATGGCCCAATTCCGCGAGGCCGTGCGCTGGGACGTCTCCGCCCTTCTCATCACGTTCCCCCTATTCGCGGTGGTTTTCCGGTCCATCAACAAGGCCATGGCGGCCAACCCTTCGCGACGGCAGTCCAGGCCGCGCCGGTGGCTCACCTACATGACCCTCTTCATCGCGGCCATGATCATTGCAGCGGACATGATCACCCTGGTCAACAGCGCGCTCGGCGGCGAACTCTCGGTCCGGATCGCCCTGAAGGTAGCCACTGTCATGGCCATAGCCGGGAGCAGCTTCCTGTACTTCCTGACTGACATCAGGAAGGAGGAGGCGGAATGAGAGCGCAGCGCTCCAACCTGTTTCTCGGCGTGATGGGCCTGGCCGTCCTCGTGGCGTTGGCCGCAGGACTGAACGCCATCGGCACGCCGGAGGAAGCCCGCATGCGCCGACTCGACACGCAGAGGGTCAACAACCTCAGGAATATCTCGAATGCCATGGAGAATTATCATCGCAGCCATGAGAATCTGCCAGCCAGCCTGGATCAGCTGCAACAACCCAGTGGCTTCAACGGCTTGCATCTCAATGACCCGGAAACGAAGCAGCCCTACGAATACAAGCCGCTCACCCAGGACACCTACGAGCTGTGCGCTCAATTCCAGACCGTCCAGGACGCCGGCGCTGAAGAAAGAGCCGACAATCCCTTTTGGCACCATGGGGCAGGCAGGCATTGCTTCGCTCTCAAGGTGAAGGCAGTCGCAAGGAAACCGGGGTAAGGTGTGCTCCCCGGCAGCCGAAAAAGAGGCTGAACGCCCTCCCCTGCGCCGTTGACCGCCATTAGCCTGTTGAATCGGGGCCCTGATCGGAGTAGTTCAATTGCTGGGCCTGGCCTCCAGTGCTGCGCGGCATCACCAAGCAGGCGATTGCGTGGAGCGGGCATCAAACACGGTCAACCTGAAGGAGCGTCCATGAAGAGAATCTGGTGGATCGCCTTGGTCGTCCTGTCGCTGTCCCTGAGCTCCTGCGCCAGGCCTGCAAGCAAGATGATCGCCATCTCCCCGGGCATGTCGAGGGAGGAAGTCATCGCCGCGGTGGGCAAGCCCAACAACATCGACTACGCGGACGGCGTGGAGCGGCTGTATTATGCCGTATTCGACTGGCCCCTGGACTCCAGCGTGTCCAAGTACGTGATCGTGCTGGTGGACGGGAAGGTCTATTCCTATGGGGCGCAGTCCTCGACAGACGAATGGTGAGGCACTCGTAGACACCCGCCCGCGGGAAGCGTGGGAGCGGTTAATTCGGCCTGCTGTCGGAGAAGATAAGGTCGTAGGTTCCATCCCGACGCATGGAGCGCAGGGCTTCTTCAAGGGGATGCACCAGGGCGGCGTGCTTGCGGTTGAGGTAGAGGTACATCTTCTCGCGCGCCAAAAACGGCTGCTGCATGCGGATGCCCTTGAGCCCCAACTCCTTGATCAGCTCCCGGCCGCCGTGCGACTCGTAGATCGCCACGTCCATGCGCCCCGCATCGAGCAGGGCCAGAAGCTGCCTTCCTGATACTGCCCGGACCACCTTCGAGGTGCGGACCTTCTCCTCCAGGATCTTCCAGCCGATGATGTAGCCCACGGTGTGGCCGGACAGATCCCCCCAGGAGCGTACCGCAATCCCGTCGCCCTTGGTGAAGGCCGCGAATTCCCAGACCATGTTCTCCACATCCAGCCGGACCAGGTTCTGATATTTCGCCTCAAGACCTGCCACGCGGTTGTTGTCCCCGTCCACGACCCCCGCATCCGCGTCGGAGAGGGCCCGTTGGCTCGGCAGCATCTGGAACCGGACCTCCCTGCCGATGCGCCGGAAGGCCTCGCGCAGCAACCTGTCGAGCATGCCCGTGCCTTCCGGAGTGCTCAGGGGGGGGTAGTCTTTGGTGGCAATGGTCAGGGGCTGCTGGGTTTCGGTCTGTGCAACGGCCGGGGGGGCAGTCAGCCACGGCATGCAGCAGGCCAACGCGAACAGGGTCGCCAGCAGTGAACGATGGGCGAGTCGGTGAACGCCCTGGTAACGAGCTTGGGCGAAAGGGAGCGGCATGGTTATCCTTCCGTTGCTACCTTATCAGACCGCCGTCCGCTCCTCAAGTGAAGCCGGAGATGTACAAGATTCGACAAGAGGCAGCCGGACGGTGAAGCGGCTCCCCTTGCCCGGTTCTGTCTGCAGATCGATTGAACCGTGATGGTTTCTTGTGATGATGAAATAGGAAACCGAAAGCCCCAGCCCCGTGCCCTCTCCAGGGCTCTTCGTGGTGAAGAAAGGTTCGAACACCCTGCGGCTGACGTCCTTCTCCATTCCTGGCCCGTTGTCCTCAACGCTCATCACGGCGAAATCGCCGTCGCGGGCGATCCGCAGGGATATCCGGGGCGGCACCGAAGCTTCCGTCCGCAGCGCAAGAGCCTGGGCGGCGTTGCGCAGCAGATTGAGCAGGACCTGTTCGATCTCCATGGCAGAGCATGGTACTGGGGGCATGTCTGGCTCAAAGTCTCGCACGATCTGCACGTGCCTGAAATCGTACTTCTTTTTGAGGTCGTAGTCCGTCGCGGCGATGGTGATCACCCTGTCGGCCAATTCGCCAAGGTTCACGTTCCCGTGGTCCTGGCAGGTGTTGCGGGTGAAGCTGAGCATGTTCTGGACGATTCGCGCCGCCCTCTCTCCGGAATCGCGGATGCCCTGGAGAAAAGCCGGGATCTGCCTCGCCTCCAGGAAGACGGCCAACTGATCCATGTCCACCCCGTGTTCCTGCGCGGCCTGGACATTGACCTCGCGCGAGGGGTCGAGCCTGCGCTGGATGTTCTGCACGCTATGAAGAATGCCCGCCAGCGGGTTGTTGATCTCGTGGGCCATGCCCGCAGCCAGCCCCCCCAGTGACATCATCTTCTCGGTCTGGATGATCAGTTGCTCGATGCGGCTCTTCTCGGTGACGTCGTCCAGGCGCAGGACGGCCCAATGCGCCCCCTGGCTGCGTACGGGATAGACCAGGAGGTCGCAGATGCGGTCGGCGCCCTGCATCCCGAAGCGCAACCCCGTGCGGGAAACCGGCTCCATGCGCTCGATGGCCTGCTTGATATCCGCCGCGTACTGAGCCAGTTGCGGCAATGCCTCGGCCAAAGGCCGCCCCAGCAGATGGGCGGCGTCCAGGCCGGTCTGGAGTTCGGTGGTCCTGTTCCAGTGCGTGATGCGCTCCTGGCCGTCGATGCCGATGACCAGCGAGGGCATGGAGTCCATGATGCTCTGGATCCGGTCGCGAGTCTGGCGCAGTTCGAGGAGCCTGCCCTGAAGCTCGGCCACCATCTCGTTGATGGCGTCCTGAAGCCGGTCAAGCTCCGCCAGTTCAGGCGATATGGGCAGGCTGGCCGCGTCGGCCCGCCCGCAACTGACCTGGACGGCGTATAGCTCCACCTCTTTGAGGGGGCGGACCACTCTCCGGTTGAGGATGACCCACAACAAGCTGACGATGCAGAGGTTGACCACAAGCGTCTGGAGCACAACGGCAAACAGGCGGGACTCCATCTCCTGACGAAGGAATTTCTCGGTCATCCAGATGTCGACGGTGGCAATACGTCTGTCGTTGAAGGTCACTTCGGCCTGTTTGTGCAGCAGTACCTCATCGGATTGAAGCGGGGCGTCCGCCGAAGGGCGCCACTGCATGTCGCGGTAGCGCTGGGTCAGCACACGACCGGTGAGCATGTCCGTGACCAGCACACCGGCCACACGTTGCTGCAGCATGAGACTTTCGACCACTTTTTCGGCCTGCTCGTACTGGAAGTTCCAGATGGGCAGCGCAAGGCTCAGCGCAAGTTGCTCAGTGCTGACTTGAAGGCCGGATTGCAGTTCCGCCTTGCTTTTGGAGTACTGGGCGTAAAAATCAACAGCCCCGAACACAGCCAGCACGAGCGTGGTCACGGAAATGAGGGCGAGAGAAATCGCGGATGCAACAGTCCTTTTTCGCATGTGACCACCGACGCTAGAGAAGGAGGGCAAGCCCCGAAGGGCAGGAACGACTCAACTGGATGAAGGCTACCCCAAAGCTGGGGCGTATGCAACGAGACCGGACGGAGGATATAGGAAAACATCCCCCTCCCGGACAGCGTTGAAGGCATTCTTGAAGTCCGTCAACCATGGATGTTGTAACTGCATGTCATTTCTGATAGTCAACCTGAAAAACAGCAACACCACTACAAATTAGTGTGCGATTGCGGACCATGCCCCCAGGAGCCTGCTCGAGGATGCATCCGGCCATGACCCACCCCACCCCAGTCGTTCTGCGCTTCGCCCGGCAAGCAGTTCTCGCCCTGTTCATGGCTCACATCGCCGCTTTGCCTGCCAGCAGCGCCCAGATCACACTGCTGCATTATTGGACGGGCTCTTTAGCCGGGGGCATCGCCCAAATGGTTGAGAGCTACAACGCCACAAGTTCCAACTCCCGCATAGTCGCCCAGGGCATGGAGCACGAATCCTTCAAGCCGGGCATCAAGTCCATGCTGGCCTGGGGCTCCGCTCCGGACATTTTCTCCTATTGGGCTGGAGCCAGGCTGCGCTCCATGGTCGACGCCGGCTACGCCGCACCCCTTGACGAACTCTGGGAAGGCCACGCCCTGGAAAGGCTCTTTGCGCCGAGCGTGGCGCAGGCCTGCATGTACGACGGTAAATACTACGCCGTCCCCGTCACGCAGCATGTGGTGGGCATGTTCTATAACAAGGCCGTGTTCTCACGGCTGGGCATCGCCCCACCCGCAACGTGGGAGCAGTTTCTCGCCGCGTGCGAGCGCATCCACAAGGCGGGAATCAGCCCGATCGCGCTGGGCGCCCGGGAGCTTTGGCCCGCGCAGTACTGGTTCGACCAGATCCTGCTGCGCACCGCCGGCCCCGAGTACAGGCAACGCCTGACCGAGGGCAGGCAGTCCTACACCGACGAAGAGGTCAAGGCAGCTTTCGCCGAATGGGGGCGTCTTCTGCAGAACGGATATTTCCACCCCGACCATGCCACCTGGGACTGGGCCGGAGCTGCCGACGCCGTGCGCAGAGGCCAGGCCGCCATGACGCTCATGGGGACCTGGATCATCGGCTATTACGGCAACGACCCCTCCTGGCGCATGGGCAAGGACTACGGTTTCTTCCCCTTCCCCGCTATCAAGCAGAACGTGCCCCAGGTGTGCAGCGGCCCCATCGACGTTCTCGTCCTGACTCCCAAAGGAAAACGTGAGGGCGGCATGCAGGCCATGGGCTTTTTCTCCTCGGTGCTCCCCCAGGAAGCCATGTGCCGGGGCTCTGGGGCCTTCGCCCCGAACCTGTTCGCTTCCACTGCGGAACTGGGCTCCGAGCGGCTGGCCATCCTCAAGATGATCCGCTCCGCGCCTATGTGGGTCTTCCCCTATGACTTGGCTGTCCCGCCTGCGGTCGCGGACATAGGCCTGGGCCTTTTCGGGGCCTTTCTGCGGACCCCGGGAAACAGTGAGGCGCTGCTACTGGGAACCCAGCAGAAGATCGCCGCAATCTACGGCGCCAGCCCAGACAAGAGGAATTGACGGCCGGACGATGGCCCGCCCTGCTTCAGGAACTGCGCAGCGAGCCCAGGAACAGCCCCAATCCGCCCACCATCAGCACCAGGATGACCAGCAGGTCGAACAGGGACATGCCCACCAGCGAGAATTCGATGGAGGCGATCACCCCCGCGCAGATGGCCACCAGGCTGCCAAGCCCCAACAGCCAGCCCAGCGGGTTGCGGGCATTGATGAAGATCATGCCCACGCCGATGACCAGCGGGATCAGGATCATACCCGAGGTCAAACGCATCCCCCCGAATGACATCAAGGGATAGCCGAAGTTGAAGATGTGGTAGACCCTGATGGATTTCAGGAATAGGTAGCCCCCGGCGATGAGCATCGCCAGCCCCAGAAAAAATTTGCCCGCACCGCCAGGGGTGCCGCCCGCGTTGTTCATTCCCATGCGTGTTGGGTTATAGAATCGGGCGAACGTGTGCAAGAGGCTCCTCGAACCATCTCAATGGAGCCTAGCTTTAAGCGTCCCTAATGGGGACCCAAACCATTCCTTTCCCCTGCTTCCCCGACGAGGGCGTGCGGAACCGCCGGGTTCGGCTGAAAAAAAGCGGGGGAGCCGAAGCCCCCCCGAATCATAACACAGCGCCGCCCGGTCATGCCGGATCAGCAAGTTCATGCATCTCAGGCGGCAAGCGCTTTGCGCCCGTCCTCTGCTCCATCGCCGGACTGCCCCATCTGAGTGATCAGATCTTTCAGGCGTGTGGCCATGTCGGAGAGGTTGGCCACGATGTCCACCGTCTCGGTCATGCCGGCCTCGGTTTCCTGGGCCACTTCGTTCACCTGGGAGATGCTGCTGTTGATGTTCTCCGACGCGGAGGATTGCTCCTCGGCAGCGGCGGCGATGCTCTGGACGTTCTGGGTGTTGACCTTGGTCAGGGCCACGATTTCCCGCAGGGATTCGCCCGAGGCGCCCGCCAATTCGTTGGAGGTGCTCACCGCCTTGGCTGCGTCCTCCATGTCCTTCATGCTGCGCTGCACGGACTGCTGGATGGCCAGGATCTTCTCGCCGACCTCCTTGGTCGCGCCCATGGTCTTTTCAGCCAGCTTGCGCACTTCGTCCGCCACCACCGCGAACCCCCGGCCGGCGTCGCCAGCGCGGGCGGCCTCGATAGCCGCGTTGAGGGCCAGCAGGTTGGTCTGGTCAGCAATGTCGCTGATGACGTTCATGACCTGCCCGATGGAGGCCGCCTGTGCGTCGAGCTCGCCCATGTTCTCCTTGAGCCGGCCCGAAACCCTGTTGACGCGCTCGATGGCCTTTACGCTCTCGGTCACGATGTCCGCGCCGTCCTGGGCCTTCTCCAGGGACTTGCCTGCGCTGTCAGCAGCGTCGCTGGCGTTTCTCGCCACGTCCAGCACGGTGGCGTTCATCTGCTCCATGGCGGAAGCCGCCTCGGAGAGGCGTTCCTTCTGGATTTCAGCGCCCCGGCGAACCTGCTCGACCTGGGCGGAGAGGCGCTCGGCGTGCTCCGTAAGCGTATCGGACAGGACGAGAGATTCGCTGGCGATGGAGCGGATCATGTTGAGCATCTGCTGGATGTGCGCCTCTTTCTGTTCGGTCTGCGCCAATGCCTGGCTGGCTGTCTTGGAATGCTCGTCAGCCTCACGCGCCTTCCGGTCCGATTCTTCGATCTTGTCCCTGAGGCTGGAAACCATCTCCCCCATGGAGACCGAGAGCCTGCCCAGTTCGTCCTTCTGCGTCAGGGAACATTCCTGGGTGAGATCACCGCCGGCGATAGCCGCGGAGCAGTCCGCCAGAAACTTCACAGGACGGGAAATGCTTTTTGAAATCAGATAGCTGAGAAGCACAGCCATGCACAACGAAACCGCGATGGCCGTAAAGGAAAGCAGCTTGGTGAACTGGATGCCGCCCATGACTTCCTTGCGGTTCATCTCGATGCCGGCCTTCACCTTGTCGCGCATGGACGACAACTGCGACTGCACCAGGGCAAGCTGCTTGAGCGTCTGGTTGTCGTACACATCCGTTGCGGCGGCCAGGTTGGCGTCCTTCTTGAACCGCTGGATGGATATGGCGGTTTCGTGGAGTTTGGTGTGAGGCTCCTCAATGGCCGCAAGCATGGGCTTGAGTTCAGGGCTGGTGGACTCCAGCCCGGTGCGCTCGTCGCTGTAGAACCAGCGGCCGAAATTGCACTTTCGGGCGTCTGAGGAAACGGAAAGCTCCTTGGCGTTGGGGTCGTGCACGAACTGGCCCAGGGATTGGGCCCACTTCAAGTGGTCGATCTCCCGCTGCAGGAGCGTCATTGAGAGTTCGTTCTGAACCAACGCGCCGCCCGTGTGCCCCTCCACATCGAACAACTCGATGGCCACCCAGATCATGGCGGCGAGAAATATCGCCGCAATGGAAAAGAACCCAGTTCGTATCTTCTGCCCAATTCGCATGTCAGACCAACGCATACTCCCCCCCAGAGAATGAATACGGCACGTACAAATTCCATACCGCTACGACACCTATTTATAACACACAATTTATGGACTGAATAGGTGGGGATTCCCTCTATATCATACTTGACATAGGTCAGGACAACCCGGTCACGGAAGTGCTCGATGCCCCGGGAGCGGAGAATCACGGTGGAATCGCGAGAGGGAAAGGACAGGAAGAAAGCGGTGAATGGCCCGGGCGGGAGAGGCCTCCCGCCCGGGATGATGCAGTGGCTAAACGGTCGGTTCGGGATTCTTCCCTTCGTCCTTGGCCCTGATCTCGGCGCGCTTGATCTTGCCGCTGATGGTCTTGGGCAGTTCGGGGAGGAACTCGATGATCCTGGGATACTTGTACGGAGCGGTGACCTTCTTCACATGGTCCTGCAGCTCCTTGACGAGTTCCGGCGAGGGTTGGAGCCCGGCGCCGAGGACTACCGTGGCCTTGACCACCTGCCCACGGTCGGGGTCGGGCACGCCGGTGACCGCGGCCTCGACCACAGCGGGGTGGGAGACGAGGGCGCTCTCCACCTCGAAGGGCCCGATACGGTACCCGCTGGACTTGATGAGGTCGTCGTTGCGGCCCAGGAACCAGTAGTAGCCGTCTTCGTCGCGCCAGGCCTTGTCGCCGGTGTGGTAGTAGCCGCCGAACAGCACGGAGGAGGTCTTCTCCGGCTCGTAGAGGTAGCCGTCGAAAAGCCCAAGGGTCTTGCCGCTGCCCAGGCGGATGCAGATCTCGCCTTCCTCGCCGGGGGGGCAGACGTGCCCCTTGGCGTCCAGCAGCACGATGTCCCAGCCGGGGCAGGGTTTGCCGATGGAGCCGGGCTTGATCTCCATGTTGGGGAAGGCGCCGATCTGCAGGGTGGTCTCGGTCTGGCCGTAGCCCTCGTAGATGGTCAGGCCAGTGACCTTCTTCCAGGCCTGGAACACGCTCTCGTTGAGCAGCTCGCCAGCCGTGGTGCAATGGCGCAGGGCCGAGAGGTCGAAGGAGGCCACGTCCTCGCGGACAAGGAACCGATAGATCGTGGGGGGCGCGCAGAAAGTGGTCACCTTGTGCTCGCTGATGACGCGCAACAAGTCCGCCGGGACGAACTTGCCGCGATAGTCCCAGGTGAACACGCAGGCGCCCGCCATCCACTGACCGAAGAACTTGCCCCAAATGGACTTGGCCCAGCCGGTATCCGCCACGGTGAGGTGCAGGTCGCCGGGCTTGAGGTCGTGCCAATAGACGCCCGTGGTGATGTGGCCCAGGGGATAGTTGTGATTATGCACAACCATCTTGGGCATCCCGGTGGTGCCGGAGGAGAAGAAGATGAACATCACGTCTTCCGCGCCGGCCGAATCGGCAGGCCGGGGGAACACATTGGAGGCGTTGGCCCCGATCTCGACATAGGAGGCCCAGCCGGGTGCAGTGGCCTCGCCGCCCACCTGGACGAAATGGGCCAAGCAAGGGCAGGCGTGCCGAACGGCGTCCACGCGCTCCACGAAATCCTGCTCCACCACGCACGCCTTGATCCCGGCCTTGTTGACCCTGAACTCCACGTCGTGGGCGGTGAGCAGATGGGGGGAAGGCACGGGCACCGCACCGATCTTCACCAGGCCCAGCACCGTCACCCAGAATTCCACCCGCCGCTGCAGCACGAGCATGACCTTGTCGCCCCGGCCGATGCCCATGGCGCTGAAGGCGTTGGCCATACGGGCCGACTCCCGGCTGAAGTAGCCGATGTCGAGGTCGCGCCGGTTGTTGTCGTTGTCGACGTGCACCATCGCTGGGCGTGTCGGATCGACGGCGGCCGTGGCGTCGAGGAAATCGAAAGCGAAATTGTACTTGGGGGGAACATCCACGGAGAAATCGCGTTTGAAGTCGTCAAACGTCTCGAATACTTTGAATTCTTTCTGCATGAGCTGTCCCTTTAGATGATGACGTCCAGAAACACCGCTTCCTTGCCGTCCAGAGCGCGCATCGCGTGCGGGATCGTCGAACTGAAATACAGGCTGTCCTCCGGTTCGAGGATCACCGTCTCCTTACCCAGCACCACTTCCATGCGCCCCTTGAGCATGAAGACGAACTCCTCACCGGCGTGCTGGTTGAAATCCACGTCCTGCTTGGGGGGCGCGGGCGGCACCGTGACGATGAAGGGCTCCATGGCGGGCCGGCTGAAACGGTAAGCCAGGGCCTGATACTTGTAGGCTTTGCGCCGAGTGACGGAGAGGCCTTCGGATTTGCGCACCAGGCAGTACTGGTGGAGTTTGGCCTCAGACCCCGTAATGAGCGCAGTGAGGTCGACGCCGGTGGCCTTGGCGATGGTGTAGAGGTAACTTACGGGGACCTCGCGGCTTCCAGACTCGAATGCGAGGATATCCTGAACAGAAACACCGGTCTTGTCCGCCAGGTCCTCAGGCGTGAGGGCGAGCACCTCGCGGAGATCCTTGATGCGGCGGGCGATGTCGCGATCAAAGGATGATACGTGGCTCATGACGACCTCCCAAAGGCAGTGATTCAGGCCAGATACCCTATTTCGGTCTGAAATACGAGAACTATTCACACATTTGGGGCTTGCCGTATCATGTGCATGTCGTATATTTAGTTGATTCCACTGCCTGGGGGCGCACTGGTTTCGACGGGGATTGTAAAGACACAGTTGCAGGCCGAGGGGTCGCGTGGCCTCGTAAAAACGCGAAAAACAATCAGTAGCCAACGACTACGATTACGCCCTGGCCGCTTAAGGCCAGCCTCCCTCTAGCCTAAGTCTGGTAAGCTGGATGCGGGGGACACCCCACTGGACTGGCGAGCGCAGTTGTCCGTTGTAGCGTTCGCGAGAACTTAAATGGACTGGGTTCATTCAGCCCGACCAGGAGGCTCGTCTGAACTGAGATCAAATCCCGGTCTACGCCTGTAGATGCTATGTTGGAGCGTTCTCGGACGGGGGTTCGATTCCCCCCGCCTCCACCAACCGGACTTCCAACCAAGTCCAATAAAGTCCAAAACCCCCAGGAATTTCAAGGAAAAGGCGGGCCGCAAGGTCCGCCTTCGTCCGTTTTGGGCCGTTGACAGCCACCATTCCGGCGGGTAACTGGGCGGGTAACGAAGGCAAGCGGGTAACAGTGCGGTGGGTAACCGCAAACCCCGCGCCGCACCTTGAACGCGAGGTTACCCGTCATGCCCCTTACCGATGTCGCTGTCAGGAACGCCAAGCCCTTAGATAAACCTTACCGGCTTCGGGACGAGCGTGGCCTGTTTCTGGAAGTGAGCGCTGGAAAGGACGGCAAACCCCGGAAGTGGTGGCGACTGCGCTACAAGCTAAGGGGACGGGAGAACATGCTTTCCCTTGGAGTCTACCCGGACGTCACCCTAAAGGACGCCAGAGACCGCCGCGACGAAGCCCGTCGGTTGCTCGCGCAGGGGATTGACCCTGGGCAAGTTCGCAAGTCGGTAAAAGCGGAAGATGCCGAGGACGCCGAAACATTCGAGCGTGTCGCCCGTGAGTGGTGGGCCAAGTTTCAACCCACGTGGACCGAGGAACACGGTACGCAAATACTTCGTCGCCTGGAACTGAACGTCTTCCCCTGGATCGGCTCGCGGCCTATCAAAGACATCACTGCTCCAGAAGTCCTGACGCTTGCCCGCCGCATCGAGACGCGTGGGGCGCTGGAGATGGCACACCGGACGATCCAGGGGTGCGGCCAAGTCTTCCGTTATGGCGTAGCCACTGGCAGGTGCGAGAGGAATCCCGCCGCCGACTTGCGTGGGGCTCTCCCTCCAGTCAAAGAAAAACATCACCCAAGCATCACAGACCCCAAGGCCATCCCTGCCCTCCTCCGATCCATGGACAGCTACCAGGGCTCACCTGTGACCTCCTGCGCCCTGCGACTAGCCCCGCTGGTTTTCGTGCGCCCTGGAGAACTCAGGCACGCAGAGTGGACCGAGATCGACCTGGAGAACAGGGAATGGCGGATTCCAGGCCACAAGATGAAAATGCGCGAACAGCATATCGTGCCCCTTGCCATACAGGCCGTCACCATCATCAAGGAATTGCGCCCCCTCACCGGCCACGGAAAATATCTTTTCCCGTCCATGCGGACCCTGGAAAGACCCATGTCCGAGAACACGGTCAACGGTGCGCTCCGCCGTCTAGGTTACACCAAGGACGAACTGACTGGGCATGGGTTCCGTTCTATGGCCTCTACACTGCTCAACGAGCAGGGCTGGAACCGTGACGCCATTGAGCGCCAACTCGCCCACGCCGAACGTGACAATATCCGGGCGGCTTACAACTATGCCGAGTTCTTGCCCGAGCGCCGCAAGATGATGCAGGCATGGGCAGATTACCTGGACGGACTCAAGGCTGGTGCCAAGGTTACCCCCTTCCAGCGACAAGCAAGCGTCTAGCAACAATAAGGTGTGAACGCAGGTCACTATGTCACTGATTTCAGACCAAGACTATTGCCTGTTCCACAGGTTCTGGGCTTTTGAGTACGGGAAGAGGAATACTGACTTTTTAGATGCAATCAAACATGTTTTTCGAACAAGTGACAATGAAGTTAAACAAGCACACAAGAAAAAACTTACATCGTGGGGCTTCAATGGATGGATTGACTATTACTGCCATAATTTTGAAGAAAAAATTGACATGCTGGGAGTAATTGAAGGAACATCCAAAATACAATACCCAGACAACCCTTTGTTTCTCGACAACAATGTAACGATTTTATCGTACAACGGAAAGGATGAAGACCTCAGAATTCCTAAGGGACATAAGCTAAAAAAAGGGCAATGCCTTGCAAAAATTGACTTCTCCGTGTCTCTAAAAGCTTTGATCCAGTCAATAGCAGAACAATATGAAAAGTATCATGGCTCTGAAGAAGTCGTTGAGCACCAACAAATGAATTTCAGTGACCCAGGTGATATATTTGCCTTAGAACGCAGAAGAATTTCTTCAATGGAAGACGTCTCATTTGAAATTGACAATATTCCAAGGGCAGTTGGCATCTGGATTTGGGATTACGTTGAATCAAAATGGGGCGTGCATCCTCCTGCAAAAAATACTGGCTTCTTGGCTGAAGCTATAGAGACCATCAAATCTGTTTCACCTGGAGTCAACAAGCGGTATGGAGTTTCAGGGCATCAAACATTCAGCAAATTATACAACAGAACAGCGCTCTGCATCAATTCAGTCAGAGTGTTGACCTTAAAGTAGCTTAAGTAGCCCCCACCCCCTCTCCCCTCGGCTTGCAATCCACTTTTAGAAAAATTGGCTTGCTATGCCCGGACATCATTTTTTGGCATCCACTGGACCGTTCCGCCCCATGAGGGTGGCAAACTCTTATATCCTTAAAGGAGAATGAGTTCTGTGGAAATTGTTTCCCATACCAAAGACCGCCTTTGCCGTCTTCCAGAAGTCCTCAACCGAGTCGGATACAAACGTAGCCGATTCCTTGAACTCGTCCGACTCGGAGTGTTCCCTCGTCCCGTTAAAATTGGGGTCCGTGCTGTTGCTTGGCCGGAGAGTCAGATTGATGCTCTTGTCGAACGTCTCGCGTCCGGCCAGGGGGTGAACCATGCCTAACGCCATCGGCACAGTGGCACCCGCCCTGCAGGCGGTCCCGAACCGCGCTCTCGTTGGTGACTACGTCCCCGCTAGCGACCCCTCCCTGGAAAGATGGGAGCCGTCAGCCCTCAAGCCTTGGCCTGTCCTTGACCGTGCTGCCCTTCCCGGTCTTGCAGGCGAGTTCGTTGACTTGGCCACGGCCAACAGCGAAGCCGACCCGGCGGCGGTTCTTGCAACCTTCCTGGTAAGGTTCGCGTGTGAAGCAGGAGGCCCAGACCCTGCCACAAGGCCGCATATCCTCATCGGCGACTCCCGGCATGACCCTCGCCTTTTCGCAGTGGTGGCCGGACAATCAAGCAAGGCACGGAAAGGCACCAGTGCCGCACCGGTCACCCGCCTTTTCACTCTACCCGACTCAGGTCTCCCCATGGCTGCCATCAGTCCTGGCCCCCTGAGCACCGGAGAAGGGATCGTATTCAATGTCAGGGACGAATACCGCACCTGGGAGGAGGACAAGAAAACCTCCCCCGGAGAATGGAAGCTGAAAGACCCTGGGGTCCCTGACAAACGCCTGATCATCATGGACGAGGAATTGGCAGCAGGATTGAGGTGTTCAAAGCGGGAAGGCAACACCCTGTCGCCAGCTCTACGCTCGTTCTGGGACAGTGGATGCGTTCAGCCGCTGACAAAGTCCAGTCCAACGAGAACGACAAACGCTCACGTCAACATTGTCGCGCACATCACCCTCGAGGAACTTGAGCGAACCCTCGGCGAAGTCGAACTCTTTAACGGCTTCGCAAACCGCTTCTTGTGGGTGCTTGCCCGGCGCTCGCGCCTTATCTCCAGGCCTAGCCCGATGCCTGCTGAAGAACTGCTGAAACTCCAGGCTGTCCTGCTGGACCGCCTGAAGTTCGCGCATAGTGCCGGGCTCATGACCCTTGACGACTCTGCATATGAACTCTGGGATAGGGTCTATCCGTCCCTGGCGATGGAACGCGGCGGGCTATTCGGAGCCGTGGTGGGGCGCTCGGAAGCGCAAGTCCAGCGACTCGCCATGATCTACGCACTTCTGGATCGTGAAGCGGTCATCGGCATCAAACATCTGGAAGCAGCCCTGGCGTTCTGGAATTACTGCGAGGCCAGCGCCGCGTACATCTTCAAGGGTCGGCAGGCCGATCCCTTACAGGAGAAAATTCTGGCAGCCTTGAAGGCTTCACCTCATCCCGTGACCGCGACAGAACTCCATCGCGCCTTGGGCAACAGCTACTCGCAGGACCAGATGAAAAAGGCTCTGGGTTCACTCACGTCAAGTGGCATTGTCATTCACGAGAAGGAGGCGACGAAGACCAAGCCGCGCAACATCTTCCGACTGAACGAAAAAACAGAATTTTTCGAACATATTTCCAGTGCCGGAGAACCGTCGGAAAATTCGGATCATTCGCCAGAGTGCGAGAGAAGACCAGAGGAGGAAAACTTGCCTGCGGTCCTCGCATTACCCGAGGGGGGGGCGAGATGAGATCACCCAACTTCCAAGGTAAACGCCGCAGTCCCCTTGATGGAATCCGCGCATACTGCCTCTGGTGCTGCGGGGGGTCGCCGTCCGAGGTCAGCCGGTGCCCTTCAACCGATTGCGCTTGCCATCCCTATCGCCTCGGTGTGATCCAGCCCGGTGCGCCACGATCCCTGATGGCGATCATCAAGGCCCGGTGCCTGGACTGCATGCCGGAGGGAGCGGCAGCGTGTGATGCCTACCAGGACTTCGGGCACCACCCCCCCTGCCCATTATGGCCTTTCCGCCTCGGCCGGAACCCTAACTACGGGAAGGATCTGCGGCAGGAGCGCAGAGATCGGGGAAAGCAGCAGATGAATTTTGCTGCACCACAGCCGGAATCGGGCTCCGGGAGCGCGTCCACGGTCAAACCTGAGCGCTTGCCCATTGAGCGTCACGCAGGGACTTTCTCGGGACCAGATAAGTCTGTCCCCCCGGAGTCGAGCTTGCAAACGAGACTGACTCAAAGATGTAAGCCAGAAGTCGAGCAGGAGGTGCGGCCCCAAGGCTCCTGATGAACCAGACCTGATCCAGGTCGGCGTAAAGCCCGTTCCATCACCAGGTGGACGGGCTTTTCTGATTTCAACCGGCAAGCCTGTACGTCACCCATACCAGGCAAGCCGCCCATAATTCTTGACAGCCTTTGGCCGATGGGGTTTGCCTATCAGGTTGCCGAGGCCAGCGAGGCTCGGCGGGACGCGAAGAAAGAAAAGGAAAATCCACCAGATGGCTCTCAAGAAGTCCGAACTCTACTCCTCCCTCTGGCAGTCCTGCGACGAACTACGAGGCGGCATGGATGCCAGTCAGTACAAGGACTATGTCCTTGTCCTGCTCTTCATCAAGTACGTCAGCGACAAGTATGCGGGCATGCCGTTTGCGCCCATCACAATCCCAGCGGGGGCCAGCTTCGCGGACATGGTGGCGCTCAAGGGCAAGCCGGACATCGGCGACCAGATCAACAAGAAGATCATCGCCCCGCTGGCCGACGCCAACAAGCTCTCCGACATGCCGGACTTCGACGACGCCACCAAGCTCGGGACCGGCAAGGAGAAGGTGGAGCGACTGACCAACCTCATCGCCATCTTCGAGAACAAGGCCCTCGACTTCTCCAAGAACCGCGCCGACGGCGACGACATTCTGGGCGACGCATACGAATACCTCATGCGCCACTTCGCCACGGAGAGCGGCAAGAGTAAGGGCCAGTTCTACACCCCCGCCGAGGTCAGCCGCATCATGGCAAAGATCATCGGCATCCGTGACGCCCAGACGACCAGCACCACGACGGTCTACGACCCCACCTGCGGATCGGGTTCGCTGCTGCTCAAAGTCGCCGACGAGGCCACCACTAATGTCACCCTCTACGGGCAGGAGAAGGACGCGGCCACCAGCGGTCTGGCCCGCATGAACATGATCCTGCACAACAACCCCACCGCCGAGATCGTGCAGGGCAACACCTTGGCCTCGCCACGTTTCAAGGAAGGCGACACCCTCAAGACTTTCGACTTCGTGGTCGCCAACCCGCCCTTCAGCGACAAGCGCTGGAGCACCGGCATCGACCCGCTGCACGACCCCTACGACCGCTTCCAGCCGTTCGGCACGCCTCCTGCCAAGCAGGGCGACTACGCCTACCTGCTGCACATCATCCGCTCGCTCAAAAGCACGGGCAAGGGCGCGTGCATTCTGCCGCACGGCGTGCTGTTCCGGGGCAACGCAGAAGCTGACATTCGCCGGGCGCTCATCCGAAAGGGCTACATCAAGGGCATCATCGGCCTTCCCGCGAACCTCTTTTACGGCACGGGCATCCCAGCCTGCATCGTGGTGGTGGATAAGCAGGACGCCCATGCCCGCAAGGGTGTCTTCATGATCGACGCCAGTTCGGGCTTCATGAAGGATGGCCCCAAGAACCGTCTGCGCGACCAGGACATCCACAAGATCGTGGACGTTTTCAACAAGTGCATCGAGGTCCCCAGATACTCACGCATGGTGCCAGTGGAGGAGATTGAGAAGAACGAGTTCAACCTCAACCTGCCTCGCTACATCGACAGCCAGCAGGCCGAGGACCTCCAGGACATCGAGGGCCACTTGAAGGGCGGCATCCCGGTTGCCGACGTGAATGCCCTCCAGCGCTACTGGGACGTCTGCCCGCAGCTCAAGCAGGCCCTGTTCAAGGACAACCGCCCCGGCTACCTGGACCTCGCCGTGGACAAGGCCGTCATCAAGTCGGCCATCTACGAGCACTCCCAGTTCGCAGACTTCATTACCGGCATGAACGCCCACTTCGACGCCTGGAGGCAGAAGAGTGCCGCAACGCTCAAACAGTTGCAGTTCGGCTGCCACCCGAAGGAGGTCATCACTGCGCTGGCCGAGGACCTGCTCACCCACTATACCGGCAAGCCGCTCATCAATCCCTACGACGTCTACCAGCACCTGATGAACTACTGGGCCGAGACCATGCAGGATGACTGCTACCTTATCGCTTCCGACGGGTGGAAGGCCGAGACCAGCCGCATCATCGTGAAGAACAAGCAGGGCAAGGAGAAGGACAAGGGATGGACCTGCGACCTTGTGCCCAAGGAACTGGTCGTGGCCCGCTATTTCGCCAAGGAGCAGGAGGCCGTTGACCAGCTCGCAGCCGACCTGGAGGCCGTCAGCGCAAGCATGGCCGAACTGGAAGAGGAACACGGGGGCGATGACGGGGCGTTCTCCGAACTCGACAAGGTGAACAAGGCCAACGTCGCCGCCCGGCTGAAGGAGATCAAGGGCGACAAGGAGGCCAAGGAAGAGGCCGCCGTGCTGGGACAGTGGAAGAAGCTCAACGAGGAAGAGGCTGACCTCAAGAAGAGCCTCAAAGAGGCCGAGACCAATCTCGACGCGTTGGCCTACGCCAAGTATCCCAAGCTCACCGAGGCCGATGTCCAGTCGCTGGTGGTGGACGACAAATGGCTTGCCGCGCTGGTCGGGGCCATCCACGGCGAGATGGACCGGGTCAGCCAGTCGCTCACCCAGCGGGTGAAGGAACTGGCGGAACGGTACGAAGCCCCGCTGCCGCAGATGGTCAGCCGCGTGGCTGAACTGGAAGAGAGGGTGAACAAGCACCTGGAGAGGATGGGGTTCTCATGGACGTGAAGCCCGGCTACAAGCAGACAGAGGTCGGGGTGATCCCGGAGGACTGGAAAGCTGGCGTTCTCGGTGATTTTGTGGCTCTCCAGCGAGGCCATGATTTAACAGACCGAATGCGTTGTCCGGGTAATATCCCTGTCATGGGCTCGGCAGGCCAAAATGGGTTTCACGATACTGCGCTGGCGAAGGGTCCAGGAGTCATTGTCGGTCGAAGCGGGGCTTCTTTTGGTCAAGTTCATTACTGCAAAGACGACTATTGGCCTCACAACACAGCTCTGTATGTAACCAACTTTCTTGGAAACGACCCACTCTTCACATTTTACTATATTAGCCATATCAATTTCACCAGCCACAACTCCGGCGGAGCTCAGCAATCGCTCAACAGGAACTTTATTTATCCAATTAAAGTCGCAACTCCGCATTACTATGAACAACGCGTCATCGCCACCGCACTCTCCGATGCTGACGCCCTCATCGAATCCCTGGAGCAACTCATCGCCAAGAAGCGGAGCATCAAGCAGGGGGCGATGCAGGAGTTGCTGACTGGGAAGAGGCGGTTGCCGGGGTTCAGTGGGGAGTGGGAAGTGAAGAGGCTGGGAGAGCTATTCGAGATTACATCCAGCAAACGTGTTTTTCAGCGCGACTGGAAGTCAGATGGGGTGCCATTCTATCGTGCCAGGGAACTAGCGATCCTTGGTGAAGCAGGCCATGTAGAAAACGACCTGTTTATTACGAAATCGTTGTACGAATCGTTTAGGAGTGTTCATGGTGTGCCCAGCGTCGGTGATATGCTTGTGACTGGTGTGGGAACCCTGGGAAAAGTTTTCACTGTGACCGACGATAAAGAATTTTACTTCAAGGACGGGAACATCATTTGGTTTAAGATCGGTGGGAAGGTGTCAGTTGAGTTCCTTCGACAGCTATATTTGACCACGATAGTCATGAAACAAATTACCGATGCGTCTGCTGGTACTACGGTCGGAACCTATACAATTTCTGGAGCGAAGAAGACAGAAATCCCGCTGCCCTCTATCCCCGAACAAGAAGCCATCGCCACCGTCCTCTCTGACATGGACGCCGAACTCTCCACCCTGGAGTCAAAGCTCTCCAAGGCCCGCCAGATCAAGCAAGGCATGATGCAGGAACTCCTCACCGGGAGAATCCGGCTGGTATGAAACCAATCCGCCTCTTCATCAGCAGTGTGCAGAAGGAGTTCGCCGCCGAGCGGGCCGCGCTCCTTACCTTCCTGACCGGCGACCCGCTGATGCGGCGGTTTTTCTCCCCGTTCCTCTTCGAGGACATCCCCGCCGCCGACAGACGGGCCGACCATGTCTACCTGGATGAAGTGGCTGCTTGCGCCATCTACGTCGGCCTGTTCGGCCTGGACTACGGCTACGAGGACCCCGAAGGCGTCTCCCCCACCCAGCGGGAGTTCGACCAAGCCACGCTGCTCCACAAGCACCGTCTGATCTTCATCAAAAGCGCCGACGCCTCCTCGCGCCACCCTAAGATGCTGGCCTTGATCCGGCGCGCAGAAGCCGAGCTTGTCCGCCGCAGCTTCGGTTCGGCTTCGGAGCTGGTCACGAACATGTATGCCGCGTTGATCCAGTACCTGGAAGCCAAGGAGCTGATCCGCACCGGCCCCTTCGACGCGTCCGCCTGTCCCAAGGCCACCCTGGACGATTTGGACGCGGAACGCATGAGCATGTTTATCCGTCGCGCCCGGCTGGCCCGCAACTTCCCCCTACCGGAGGAGGCCACCCCCGCCGAGCTGCTCACCCATCTGAATCTTTTCGACCGGGGCAGCCTCGCCAATGCCGCTGTGTTGCTCTTCGGTCGTCAGCCGCAGCGATTCTTGATCTCCTCGGAAGTGAAGTGCGCCCATTTCCACGGTGTTGAGGTCGCCAAGCCGATCCCGTCGTACCAAGTCTACAGGGGCACGGTCTTTGATTTGGTCGATCAGGCCGTGGACTTCGTCATGTCCAAGATCAATCTGCGCGTGGGCACCCGCGAGGCTGGCCCGGAAGCCCCGGTGGAGTATGAAATCCCGCGCGATGCGGTGGCCGAGGCCATCGTCAACGCGGTGGCGCACCGCGACTACACCAGTTCCGGCAGCGTGCAGGTGATGCTCTTCGCCAACAGGCTGGAAATCTGGAACCCTGGCACGCTTCCCCCCTCGCTGACCCTGGAAAAGCTGCGTCATGCCCATGGGTCGGTGCCGGGAAACCCTCTGCTGGCCGAGCCGCTGTATCTGGCGAAATACATAGAACGCATGGGAACGGGGACGGGTGACATGATCCGGCGCTGCCGCGAGGCTGCCCTGCCCGAACCCGAGTTCGCGGTCTCCGATGGTTTCACCACGACGCTGTGGCGCAGGCCCGTTGTCCCCACCCAGCAAGTCACCCCCGAAGTCACCCCCGAAGTCACCCCCGAAGTCACCCCCGCAGTTGTCCAAGTAGTGCGGGCCATGGCGGGAGAGGTGAGCCGGATCGACCTCCAGAAGGCATTGGGGTTGAGCGACGAGAAGAACTTCCGCAAGAACTACCTCCTCCCGGCCCTAGAGGCAGGGACCATCGAGATGACCAGCCCCGACAAGCCCAGGAGCAGCAAACAGCGCTACCGGCTCACGGACCAGGGAAAGAGGGTGCTGGAGACTCTTGAAAAGGAACAGGGTGGAACATGACCGACATCGGCAAGCCGGAACGCGTCACCCAGAACCGGGTCATTACCCTGTTCCGCGACGAGCTGGGGTACCGCTACCTGGGCGATTGGTCAGACCGCGAAGGCAACACCAACGTCGAGGACGGTTTGCTTGAAGCCCACCTGACCAAGAGCGGCTACTCCCCTGCCCAAATCAGCAGGGCCATTCACATGCTGCGCACAGAGGCCAACAATCACGGGCGTAGCCTCTACGGGAACAACCAGGCCGTCTACAGCCTGCTGCGCTATGGTGTGCCGGTGAAGACCGAGGCAGGCCAGCCGACCGAAACCGTCCACCTCATCAACTGGAAGGACCCGCAAAAGAACGACTTCGCCATCGCGGAGGAGGTGACTCTCAAAGGCAACCTCAACCGGCGTCCTGATCTGGTGCTCTACGTGAATGGCATCGCCATCGGCGTACTGGAGCTGAAGAACAGCCGCACCTCCATCGGCGACGGCATCCGCCAGAATCTTTCCAACCAGCTACCCGAGTTCAATGCATGGTTCTTCAGCACGGTGCAGTTCATCTTCGCGGGCAACGATTCCGAAGGAATGCAATACGGGACCGTTGGCACCCCGGAGAAGTACTTCCTGAAATGGAAGGAAGACGAGCAGGACAACACCCGCTTCAAGTTGGACAAGTACCTGCTGAAGATGTGCAGCAAGGACCGGCTGATCGAGCTGATGCACGACTTCGTGCTCTTCGACGGCGGGGTGAAGAAGCTGCCCCGCGTCCACCAGTACTTCGGGATCAGAGCCGCGCAGCGTCATGTCCGCGAGCGAAAGGGCGGCATCATCTGGCACACCCAAGGCAGCGGCAAGAGCATCGTGATGGTTCTCTTGGCCAAGTGGATACTGGAGAACAACCCCAACGCCCGCGTGGCGATCATCACCGACCGCGACGAGCTGGACAAGCAGATCGAACGCGTCTTCAAGGAAGCGGGCGAGGCGATCAAGCGCACCAGCAGCGGGCGGGATTTGATGAATCAACTTGGTCAGGCCACGCCACGCCTCTTGTGCTCCCTGGTTCACAAGTTTGGCCGCAAGGACGTGGACGACTTCGACGCCTTCATCAAGGAGCTTGAAGCAGCACCCAGCCAGACCGTGGGCGAGGTGTTCGTTTTCGTGGACGAGTGCCACCGCACGCAGACCGGTAAGCTGCACCGTGTCATGAAGGCCATGATGCCCAACGCAGTGTTCATCGGTTTCACGGGCACGCCCCTCCTGAAGAAGGACAAGCAGACCAGCCTGGAAGTGTTCGGCGGCTACATCCACACCTACAAGTTCAGCGAGGGCGTCGAGGACGGGGTCGTGCTGGATCTCATCTACGAGGCGCGGGACATCGACCAGCGGCTTGGCTCCGAAGAGAAAATTGATGCCTGGTTCGAAGCGAGGACCAGGGGTCTCAACGACTGGCAGAAGGACGAGCTGAAGAAACAGTGGGGCACCATGCGGAACGTGCTGTCCTCCAGGTCGCGCATGGAGCGGGTCCTGAACGACATCGTGTTCGACTTCAGCGTGAGGCCCCGGCTGTCCAACAATCGCGGCAACGCAATACTCGTGGCCTCCAGCATTTACGAGGCGTGCAAATACTACACCCTGTTCCAGAAGACGCCCTTCAAAGGCAAATGCGCGGTGGTGACCTCCTACAACCCGCAAGCCAAGGATGTGACCAGGGAAGAGACCGGAGCGAACACGGAGACCGACAAACAGTTCCTCTACAATACCTACATCGATTTGCTGAAGGATGTCGAAGCCAAACCGGGAATGACCAAGACCGAAACCTACGAAGAATGGGCCAAGGGGCTGTTCATCAAGGAACCGGCAAACATGAAGCTGCTGGTGGTGGTGGACAAGCTGCTCACCGGCTTCGATGCGCCGTCCTGCACCTACCTCTACATCGACAAATCCATGCAGGACCACGGCCTGTTTCAGGCCATCTGCCGCACGAACAGGCTGGACGGCGACGATAAGGACTTCGGCTACATCGTGGACTACAAGGACCTGTTCAACAAGGTCGAGAACGCCATCGCCGTCTACACCTCCGAGCTGGACCACAGCGCGGGAGGTGCCAGCCCTGAAGTGCTCCTGCAGGATCGCCTCAAAAAAGGGAAGGTGCGGCTCGATAACGCCCTGGAAGCCGTCATCCTGCTCTGTGAGGCAGTGGAGCCCCCAAAGGGCGAGCTGGAGCATATCCATTATTTCTGCGGCAACACGGAGATCCCCTCGGACCTGAAGGAGCGGGAGCCCCGTCGGGCAGCGCTCTACAAGGCCATCGTGGCCCTGGTCCGCGCCTACGCCAACATCGCGGACGAGATGGAGTCGGCAGGCTACACGGCAGCCGATGTTGGCCGCTTCAGGCAACAGATGAACCACTTCCTGAATCTCCGGGAGATTATCCGCAAGGCCAGCGGGGAAGAACTCGATCTGAAGGCGTACGAGGCCGACATGCGGCACTTGATCGACACCTACATCGAGGCTGACGAACCGAGGAAGATTTCCCCCTTCGACAATCTGGGACTGCTGGATCTGATCGTGAAGACCGGCATCGCCCGGGCCATCAACGACCGCCTGGGTGGGATCAAAGGCAACAAGGACGCAGTCGCCGAGACCATCGAGAACAACGTCCGCAGGAAGATCATCAAGGAGCACTTGAGCGACCCAGACTACTTCGAAAAGATGTCCGCGCTGCTGGACGAAATCATCGCCGCCCGCAAGGCGAAGGCCATCGAATACGAGGAGTACCTGAAGCGCATCGCAGAACTGGCAGTGAAGGTGGAAGCCGGGCAATCTCCAGAGACCCCGAAGTCGCTGGACACGGCTGGCAAGCGGGCGCTGTACAACAACCTGAAGCAGGACGAGGAGCTGGCCCTGAAAGTGGATCACGCGGTCAAGAACATACGCCCAGATGGCTGGCGAGAGCACTTGGCCAAGGAGAACATCATCAAGGCGGCGCTGCTGCCGATCTTGGACGGCGACACGGCAGAGGTGGAGCGCGTCTTCCTAATCATCAAGGCGCAGGGCGAATATTGATGGTCACCAGGATCAGCCTCGGCGAGATCGAGGTGGATGTTGTGCTGAAGGACATCAAGAACATTCACTTGAGTGTCTATCCCCCGCACGGAAAGGTCCGCGTTGCCGCACCGTCGCGCATGGACCTGGACACCATCCGCGTCTTCACCATCTCGAAGCTCGATTGGATCAGGAAGCAGCAAGCGAAGTTCCGCGACCAGGAACGCGAAACGCCGCGCGAGTATCTAGAGAGAGAGAGCCATTTCCTTTGGGGACGGCGCTATCTCATGAGAGTGGTTGAAGAGGATGAGGTCCCCCGTGTTGAGCTTGAGCACCGCACGATGACCTTGAGGGTCCGCCCCGGAACGGATGAAAACAAGCGGCAGGATATTGTCGAAGGGTGGTATCGGGGCCAAGTCAAAGCTGCGGCTACCCCACTCATCAAAAAGTGGGAGAAACGCCTTGGGGTTCAGCTTGAACGGTTTTCCGTGCGCAGGATGAAAACCCGATGGGGAAGTTGCAACCCCACGACCCGGAGCATCCGGTTCAACACCGACCTCGCCAAGAAGCCCAAGGACTGCCTGGAGTACCTCGTCGTCCATGAACTGGCCCACTTAGTGGAACCCACCCACAACTCACGATTTGTCGACCTCATGGACCGGCTCATGCCAAAGTGGAGGTTCCACCGGGAGCAACTCAACCAGTTGCCGGTGAGGCATGAGGATTGGTCGTATTGAGTAATAGTTTGTGTTTTTCCCCATGCGCAAGCTGGGTCTTGTCATTGTTTAGAGAAATACCATGTCACGCCATCCGAATTCAACTCCAACCTACATGAATAATAATTTTCGATGAAGTCATAATTGAATCAACCAAAGAGAGATGATCATAAATAGATCTTGCCACACAATTGAATCATGATAAAGTCCACACCTCATTCTCATGGAGGGAAGCAAGTGGACAACTTGGCAAGATTCATGGATGTCATACTCTTTGCAGAGGCACTGGCGGTGAAGCTTGAAAACCATGTCTCAGACAGCGACATGCCTGCACTGGCAAGACATCTGAAAACAACCGTATCCGTACTTAACAACATAGCCACGTGCGCGGACATTCCGACAAAATGTTTTGAGAGAAAATTATTGCGCTTTTTCAAGATGAGCAAACACATATTTATTCAATATGGTTCTACAAAGTACAGACATAGAGTGTGTAGAAAATACGAAGAATTCTTCTCTGAAAAAGATGATGAAGAATCTAAGTATGCCAGAGTTCTAGACCTTGCAGAGCGTCACTCAGGGTTTTATCGATACAACGAATGCAAAAACACGCTCCTAAACAAGGCCCTACAAGAGCGCACAGACAAAGAAGCGTTCTACGCATCAATACGTTGCCTAGGAGAGGCATTTGTTATTAGCGAGCACAATGCCAAAACGAAACAAATGCGCAAAGCGAGTGTTATTAAAATGCTTTTTAAATAGACCTACAGTCGTCACAGACCGGAGACCGGACCACCTTTCTGCGCTTGGAAGTTGCCCGTGAACCTTCCCCCGGTGGATGGAACCTGGATGCCATCCCCGGCCTCACTCTGACACCTTTTTAAAGGGCGGGGCCAACTGCCTGCGTGGTCTTCTTAAGCTTCGGAATCTCCACCTCGATTTCAGGCCTACCCTGACTCCTTGGAATATAGAAATTAAGCAACCACGGTGATTCCCGGACGAGGCCATAGACCGAAACTCCCAGATTACGGTACTCGGGATGCGTGTTTCATCTGTCACTTCGGACAAAATCGGACACGTTGTGGACAGCATCGGACAAGATCGGACACGTTGTGGACATGCATCGGACAATCGCTGGACACTTCACCAGCCATCCTTCAAGCGACCTCAGTATCATCGGTGGTCAACCAAGTTCACGATTGAAATGGCTTGCTACAAGTACGTTTTCGATATCGAGGAACCCTGCGTAGTCATCCCACCCTGCGTGCCCGTGACTTAGGGAGAAGTGAATTTGATGCAGATTCGGGAGGAGCACGTCCAAGCCCGGCCACTCGGCGTCATCGACATCAGTGATTTCACAAGGCCGGACAGCCGGGTTCTCTTCAAAAGGCTCATCCGCAAGGTTCACCCCCTTCTCTTCGAGCGTCCGCACGACAAGGTCTTCGAAGCTCGGATCAAGGTGGAGATATGAATTGGACTCACCACGATACACGAACACAAAGTGCTTACATCCACCGCGCTCCGAGGTGCATTTCTCTTGGCAGATGGGGCACACGAACACAGGCTCAACTCCATCGTCAGGCGTTCCAGAAAATTGCCAATCGTCGGGCAATTCAACAGGGATCGCCTCCTGCTGGGCCTCGCTCAACTCGCTGTACCGCCAGAATCCGTCAAGTTCATCCCGCCCCATATGTCTTCTCCTTTGATCTGATCGGTGTTGCAAACACAGTTACTTATGCGAACACCATAGGCTGTTCATTACCTCGTTGACATGCTGTGGAGTGTTTTGCCCTGGTTAACACCAGGGATTTGATCATATTCTTGTTTTTGATTGTTGCATAAGTACACAAATTGCTGACAGCAACGCATTTGCGCGAGATGAAAGCCATGCCTCTTAGTTATGCGAGAATCTCGAAAGCGAAGGACCAGAACATCGACCTCAGAGGGGTTGACCAAGAGGCCTACGAGAAGACCACCCAACTAGCCCCAATGAAGTCACCCAGGGATCGCTCTACCCCACACGGCTTCATCGTCTTGAGCCAACTATTCGCAAAAGCCGAAGCCATTTATCCCCTCCCCGGACGTTTCGCAAGCGACAACGCGGGGCGGATGGAACCACTGAACGGGGGCCAGGGGGGGGTACCCCCCCCTTATATTCTCGGAGATTCCCACCCGAAAAAGGATTGTTTGCTCGGCGCTAGGGGATCGGCAGTTGAGGGACAAGAGCACTTCCAGGCGGGTAACTTCGCGGGTAACTTAATTACGTTGAAAACAATTTATTTTTAAAATTCAGTAAATTATGCAACAGACTCGACTCCCCCCGCCCCACCAACAGGACTTCCAACCAAGTCCAATAAAGTCCAAAACCCCCAGGAATTTCAAGGAAAAGGCGGGCCGCAAGGGCCGCCTTCGTCCGTTTCAGTCCTTTGACATCCACTTTTTTTGTGAGTAACTCTGTGAGTAACCGCGAAGGACGGCTGAGGTGGTCCCGGTAGGTTGGACAGGTTGGCGGCGTTTCTAAGCTAAAGTCCGGTTGATTATCATGCCGCCTTCTGGGAGGCCGTTCCTTCCCGGTAGACGTCCATGGGCCGCTGTCCGTCAAAGGCGGTATGCGGTCGCTGTTCGTTATAAAAATGGAACCAGTGCTCAAGCGCACGTCGCGCCTGGCTGCCGGTTTCAAGCTCTCTCAGGTAGAGGCATTCCCATTTCACCGAGCGCCACAGGCGTTCGATGAAGACGTTATCCATCCAGCGCCCTTTGCCGTCCATGGAAATGGCCACTCCGGCGTTTTTGAGGGTCTGAGTGAATTCCTGGCTGGTAAACTGCGCTCCCTGGTCGGTGTTGAAGATTTCCGGAACTCCGTGTCGATTCAAGGCCTCTTCCAAGGCCGCAACACAGAAGTCCGCGTCCATGGTGTTGGACAGCCGCCAGGACAGCACCGCCCGGCTGTGCCAGTCCATGATCGCCACCAGATACAAGAATCCCCGCTTCATCGGCACATACGTGATGTCCGCACACCACACGCGATTCGGTCGATCAATCCGCAGTCCTCGCAAGAGATACGGGTAAATCCTGTGCTCGGGGTGCGGGGCGCTGGTCCTGGGCTTCTGGTAAATCGCCGTCAGCCCCATCTTGCGCATCAAACGCCGAACTCGCCCACGCCCCACCAGGATGCCCTGATTCTTGAAATGGAGCCGCATCTGCCGCGAACCGTAAAAGGGCGTCTCCAGAAACTGGGCATCAATCAGACGCATCAGCCCAAGATCCATAGCACTCTCTCCCTTGCGGCGATGATACCATGTCGACCGGGGCAAGCCGAGCATCCGGCATTGCCGGGAAATACTGAGCCTTGGATGACCTGTTTCGACCATCCCACGCCTTCGCTCCCGACTCACCGTCGAGCGAAGGCTCTCTCCAAAAAATCCTTTTCCACGGTCAGTTGGCCGATCTTCGCGTGCAGATCGCGAATCTCAGCCTCGCCATCCTTCTTCACGGCAGCGGCCTTTCCGGAGAATGCCGACACCATACCGTCCTTGGCCTGACGCTTCCAAGACGCGATCATCGTGGGATGCACGTCGTACTTGCTCGCCAGTTCAGACAAGGTCAATTCGCCGATCAAAGCCTCCAGGGCCACCTTGGCTTTGAACTCCGCAGAAAACTTCCTTCGCTTGGACATCGTAGACCGTCCTCCTCGCTTGAGGACTCCAGCTTAGCGAACTGTCCAATTTTCCGCATCCACCTCAGGCAAAAGATGCGTGAGTAACTCTGGCAAGCCGCGCCCTCCTTAGCCCCCGGAGGTTACTCACATGGCGCTTACAGATTTAGCGGTGAGAAACGCAAAACCCGGCCCTACACTTATCCGCATCGCTGACGAAAGAAGCCTGAGCCTGGAAATCTCCCCAAATGGCGGGAAGCGTTGGCGCTTCAGATATCGCTTCAACGGCAAGGCAAAGATGCTCTCTCTTGGCGTCTACCCTGACGTGAGCCTGAAGGACGCCAGGGAACACCGGGATGAAGCCCGCAGCCTTCTTGCTCAAGGGATTGACCCTGGAGAAGTGCGGAAGGCCCAAAAAGCCGAAGCGGAGATTGACGAAAACACCTTCGAGCGCGTGGCCCGCGAATGGTTCGGCAAGTTTCAGCCCACCTGGAGCCCCTCCCATGCCGACAGGATCATCCGTCGCTTCGAGAAAGATATTTTCCCTTGGGTGAGTAACAGACCTATCCGAGACATCCTGGCCCCGGAGTTACTCACAGTTGTTCAGCGAATCGAAGCACGCGGGCGGATCGAGACGGCTCACCGGGCCTTGCAGAATTGCGGGCAGGTATTCCGCTATGCCATAGCCACAGGCAGGGCTGACCGTAACCCCGCCAGCGATTTGCTCGGAGCCCTTCCCCCAGTCAAGGAGAAGCACCACCCAAGCATCACGGACCCCAAAGAGATAGCTCCCCTCCTCCGCTCAATGGACAGCTACCAGGTATCCTGCCCCCGGCTTGGTGAGCGGTTGCGCTAGCGGAGTTTTCGTGGCTGATTCCCAGGAGGAGATCGGCCATGAAACGACGGAAGTGGACCCCGGAGCAGAAGGCGCTCATCGTGCTCGAAGGCCTTCGAGGACGGACAATCGGCGAGTTGTGCAACGAGCACGGCATTTCCCAGGCTCAGTATTACCAGTGGCGCGACCGCTTCCTCGGCAACGCCCATCGCGTGTTCGAGACGGCCACCGTGGACAAGCGCACCCAACGGCTTGAGTCTGAGAATGCCAAACTCAAGGGATTGGTCGGCGAGTTGACCTTGGAGTTAAAAAAACGGACGGTTGGCCGTGAAACGGCGCGGCTCTTACGCCAAAGTCGCCGCCCGAAACGCCGATCTTCTGGACCGTATTCGCTCACTCAAGGCTGACCATCCGTTCTGGGGCTACCGGCGTATATGGGCTCATCTGCGCTTTGTTGATGAACTGACCGTCGGCAAGAACCGAGTGCACCGGCTTATGAAGGAGCACGGGTTGACGGTGCGTGGCAGTCAACTGCTCAAGGCCAAGCGCAAGCCGACCGGCAACAAGCCCAGGCCCAGCAGGCCGAATCAATGGTGGGGCATCGACATGACCAAGGTCATGATCGAGGGCTTCGGCTGGGTCTACGTGGTGATCGTGCTGGACTGGAACACCAAGAAGGTCGTGTGGCATTATGCCGGGTTGCAAGCTAGGGCTTGGCACTGGCTGGCCGCCCTGAACAAGGCCGTCAACCGGCAGTTTCTAGATGGCGCGAGGGGATCTGGCCTCAACTTGATGTCCGACAACGGCTGCCAGCCGACATCAGTGAGCTTCATGAAGGCTTGCCGGATCATGGGCATCAACCAGGCCTTCACCAGCTACTCCAACCCCAAAGGCAACGCGGATACGGAGCGCTTCATGCGCACGCTCAAGGAAGAGTTGGTCTGGATCAACGAGTTCACGAGTCCGGTTGCCTTCTTGGAGGCTCTGGACCGCTGGATCGACGGCTACAACGCAAACTATCTGCACTCGACCCTCGGCTACAGGTCGCCGGAGGCTTTCGAGGCAGAACAGCTCAGCCGCGAGACTCACTTAGCGGACGCTTGCTAAATGAGGGGCAGTACACTGGGCTTGCTGCCGGTCGGTTTGCGCTTGGCCTTGAGCAGCTGATTGCTCCGCACCGTCAACCCGTGCTCCTTCATAAGCCGGTGCACTCGGTTCTTGCCGACGGTCAGCTCATCAACGAAGCGTAGATGAGCCCATATACGCCGGTAGCCCCAGAACGGGTGATCAGCCTTGAGCGAGCGAATACGGTCCAGAAGGTCGGCGTTTCTGGCGGCGACTTTGGCGTAAGAGCCGCGCCGTTTCACGGCCAACCGTCCGTTTTTTTTAACTCCAAGGTCAACTCGCCGACCAATCCCTTGAGTTTGGCATTCTCAGACTCAAGCCGTTGGGTGCGCTTGTCCACAGTGGCCGTCTCGAACACGCGGTGGGCATTGCCGAGAAAGCGGTCGCGCCACTGGTAATACTGAGCCTGGGAAATGCCGTGCTCGTTGCACAGCTCGCCGATTGGCCGTCCTCGAAGGCCTGAGGTGGATGCGGAAAATTGGACAGTTCGCTAAGCTGGAGTCCTCAAGCGAGGAGGACGGTCTACGATGTCCAAGAGAAGGAAGTTTTCTGCGGAGTTCAAGGCCAAGCTGGCCCTGGAGGCATTGATCGGCGAATTGACCTTGTCTGAACTGGCGAGCAAGTACGACGTGCATCCCACGATGATCGCTTCCTGGAAGCGTCAGGCCAAGGATGGTATGGTGTCGGCATTCTCCGGAAAGGCCGCTGCCGTGAATAAGGATGGCGAAGCTGAAATTCGCGATCTGCACGCGAAGATCGGTCAGCTGACCGTGGAGAAGGATTTTTTGGAGAGAGCCTTCGCTCGACGGTGAGTCGAGAGCGGAGGCGCGGGATGGTCGAAACTGGCCATCCAAGGCTCAGTATTTCCCGGCAATGCCGGATGCTCGAATTGCCTCGGTCGACATGGTATCATCGCCCCAAGGGAGAAAGTGCCTTGAATCTTGGGCTGATGCGTCTCATTGATGCCCAGTTTTTGGAGACGCCCCTTTACGGCTC